>DASWTI010000511.1:0-2681 GCA_036402215.1 Pseudonocardiaceae bacterium | reverse complement strand
GACGTCGGTCGCAACGGCGTCCGGTGCGCCGGCGGGGCCGTCCGGCACCTGGCCGGCCGGCGGCAGGCCGGTGGACAGCAGGCCGGTGGACGGCGCGCGGATGCGGCCGTCCGGCGGGATCAGCGGGCGGACCAGGCGCTGCACCTCGGCGAGCGGCAGCCGGCGCGCCGGGTCCTTGACCATCAGGCCGGTGACCACCGTGGCGAGCGGGCCGGCCGAGGTGGGCGGCGGGGGCTCCTCGTTGACCACGGCGGCGACGGTGCTGAGCGGGTCGCCGCCGTCGTAGGGCGGCCGGCCCTCCAGGGCGGCGAACAGCGTGGCGCCGAGGCCCCAGAGGTCGGCGGCCGGGCTCACCTGGCCACCGGAGCCCACCTCGGGCGCGATGAACGCGGGCGAGCCGAGCGTCATGCCGGTCTCGGTGAGGGTGGCCTCGGCGACGTTGCGGGCGATGCCGAAGTCGGTGAGCTTGATCCGCCCGGCCGCCGGGCCGGTGCCGATCAGCACGTTGCCCGGCTTGACGTCGCGGTGCGTGATGCCGGCCTCGTGGGCGGCCTGCAGGGCGCTCGCCACGGCGGCCCCGACGAGCGCGGCCCCGGCCACGTCCAGCGGTCCCTGCTCGCCGACGAGCGCCGCCAGGCTGATGGCGGGGAACAGCTCCATCACCACGTACGGTTCGCCGTCCTGCTGCACGACGTCGAACAGGGTGACCACGTTGGGGTGAGAGAGCACCGCGATGGCCCGGGCCTCGCGCAGCGTCCGCTCGCGCAGCGCGTTCGCCTCGGCGGCCGGCATCCCCGGCGGCGGCGGCACCTCCTTGACGGCCACCCGGCGGCGGAGCATCTCGTCGTAGGCGGCCCAGACCGTCCCGGTGGCGCCACGGCCGAGCACCTCGTCCAGCCGGTAGCGGCCGGCGAGGTACCGCCGCGTGTCCGCCGCCTGCGGTCCCCCTGGCGAGCTCACGGCGCCATTCTCCGCCATCACGTGCGGTGGCCGTACGGCGCAGGACAACACGCGGACGGACGACGCGCGCGAGGCTCCGTTCGGGGTATTACCGAGGGGTCACTCGTGACGTCTGTCGGCGGACGGTCGGGTCTGGACCGGTGCGAACTGTGCTCGCGTAGCGCGCTGACACGATTCCGCGTCGGACCAGGTTGCGGCAACGGTGGCCTGAGGCGCCCAGACGGGTTGTACGGTCGGTACGGTTACTACGCATCGTGCGCAGATACCCCCGATGATGTTACTCCAAACGAGTGGGAGCGTGAGGATGAGCGGTGCCATCGGTGTGTGGTTCGTCGGCGCGCGCGGCTCGGTGGCCAGCACCGCCGTCGTCGGCGCACTCGCCATCCGGGCCGGACTGGCGGACTCCGCCGGATGCGTGACCGAGCTTGCGCCGTTCGCGGACGCCGGGCTGCCCGGCATCGAGGAGCTGGTGTTCGGCGGGCACGACGTGGTGGACGTGCCGCTGGCCAAGCGCGCCGAGCTGCTGGCCGCCGCCGGAGTGGTCCCGGCCCACCTGCCGACCGCCCTGGCCGCCGAGCTGGCCGGGGTGGACGCCGAGCTGCGCCAGGGCATCCGGGCCGGCGAGTCCGGCGGCACCCAGCGCGAGGCCGTGGAGCGGCTGGTCGCGGACCTGACCGGCTTCCGGGAACGGCACGGGCTGCGCACCGTCGTGGTGGTGGACTGCTCGTCCACCGAGCCGCCGGCGCGCTACGACGGCGACCTGGCCGCGCTGGAGGCCGCGCTGGACGCCGGTGAGGCACCGCTGCCCCCGTCGTCCTGCTACGCCTACGCGGCGTTCCGGGCCGGCTGCCCGCTCGCCGCGTTCACCCCGAGCCCGGGGCCGCGGTTGCCGGCCCTCGTGGAGCTGGCCGAGCGCGACGGCGTGCCGTGGGCCGGCAGCGACGGCAAGACCGGCGAGACGCTGCTCAAGACGGCCCTCGCGCCGATGTTCGCGCAGCGGGCGCTGCGGGTGCTGTCCTGGTCCGGCACCAACCTGCTCGGCGGCGGTGACGGCGCCACGCTGGGCGACCGGGCCAACGTCACCAGCAAGATCGACTCCAAGGTCCGCGGCCTGGAGGCCATCCTCGGCTACCAGCCGTCCGGGCCGCTGCACATCGACAACGTGCCGGACCTCGGCGAGTGGAAGACCGCCTGGGACCACGTGCACTTCGCCGGCTTCCTCGGCACCCGGATGACCCTGCAGTTCACCTGGGCCGGCTGCGACTCCGCGCTCGCCGCCCCGCTGGTGCTGGACCTGGCCCGGCTGCTGGCCCGGGCCGCCGACACCGGCCGCGGCGGCCCGGTGGGCGAGCTCGGCTTCTTCTTCAAGGACCCGGCCGGCTCCACCGAGCACCGGCTGTCCGCGCAGTTCGACGCCCTGGTCTCCTGGGCCCGGGCGCTGTGAACCCACGGCTCGCCGCCTTCGTCCAGCTCGTCCGGGCGCCGGCGGCCCTCACCGTCCCCGGGGACACCGTGGCCGGCGCCGCCGCGGCCGGGCTGCGGCTCGGCGGCCGCCGCCTGGCGCTGCCGCTCGCCTCGGCCTGCCTGTACTGGGCCGGCATGGCGCTCAACGACTACGCCGACCGCGAGCTGGACGCCACGGAGCGCCCGGAGCGGCCGATCCCGTCCGGCCGGGTGACGCCCGGCGAGGCACTCGCGCTGGCCGGTGGGCTCACCGGGGC
>DASWTI010000510.1:0-3575 GCA_036402215.1 Pseudonocardiaceae bacterium | reverse complement strand
GTCACCGCGGCGGCGCTGCTGCTGCCGGGCGCGGCGCTGCTCGGCGTGGACCGGTACCGCGCGCTCGGCCACCGGGTGACCGAGGAGTACCTGCTGGTGCGCTCCGGCTCCCTGGTGCGTCGCACGGTGGCGCTGCGGCGCAACGGGATCATCGGCTGGCGGGTGTCGCAGAACGTGTTCCAGCGCACCGCCGGGCTGGCCACCGCCATCGCCGTCACGGCGGCCGGCTCCGGCGCCTACGCCGTGGTGGACGTGGCGGCCGATCGGGCGATGGAACTCGGCGAGCTGCTCGTCGTGCCACGGCCGAACACCACCTAGCGTCATCACCAGGCATTCAGCGGAATGAGTACGGCGCGTATTCGGCGACGCCCGACGAATGGCGCTTGTCACCAATTCGGCGGATGCGCCACGGCGGCCGGTGCGCTAGCCCATTCGTGCCCCACGCTGCGGCGTCAGGGCGGCACGCGGTGGCGGGAAAGGACTCCCCTTGGATCCTTGCGCTGCCGTCCGGGTCCCGTAGACTGTGCCCGAAGGAAGAATAGGCCACCCTGAGTAGCGGTCTCGGGTGCCCGCCGGTTCATCGTTCGTGTTCTTTCGGGACGTGTCAGCGACGGCTGCACCGACATTTCGGATCGTGACGTGGACATTGTCGATGTGACCGAACGGGGTGGCCCGGTGACGGTGTGCCCGATCAGCGGGACGCCGGTGCCGCCACCCCGCACCGAACCGGACCCGGCCACGCCACCGGAGCCCACGGGCGCCGGTACGGCGGTGGCGGCCGGCGGGGAGCTGCCGGAGGGTCACGCGGACCTGGCCGAGGCCGAGGACTTCCTGGAGCAGGCCCGCCGCCACGGGCGGTGGCCGGATCAGCGGTACGCCGCGCGGCTGGAGGAGGTGCGCCGCGAGATCGCCCGGACGGGCACCTACGAGCACACCCTGGACGAGCTCACGATCGGCGCGAAGATCGCCTGGTACAACCACACGCGCTGCATCGGCAAGCTCTTCTGGCGCAGCCTGCGCCTGCGCGACTGCCGCCACCTGGAGTCCGCCGAGGAGATCGCGGACGACCTCTTCGTCCACCTGGAGCGCGGCGGCAACGGCGGCGACATCAAGCCCGTGCTGTCCGTGTACCCGCCGTCGCGGCCGGGCCGGCCGGGGCCGCGCATCCGCAACAGCTCGCTCATCCGCTACGCCGGCTACCGCCGCCCGGACGGCACGATCCTCGGCGACCCGGCGAACGCCGACGTGACGGACCTGGCGCGCTCGCTGGGCTGGATGCCCGAGCACCCCACGCGGTTCGACGTGCTGCCGTTGATCATCGACACCGCGGGGCACCCGATGCTGGTGCGCGACATCCCGGCGCCGCTGGCCATGGAGGTGCCGATGGAGCACCCCACAATCCCGGGCATCGCGGAGCTGGGCCTGCGCTGGTACGGCTTCCCGACGATCAGCGACATGGAGATGCGGATCGGCGGCGTCACCTACCCGGCGGCGCCGTTCACCGGCTGGTACCTGGTGACCGAGATCGCCGCGCGCAACTACGGCGACCAGGAGCGCTACGACCTGCTGCCGGCGGTGGCCGAGGTGCTCGGGCTGGACACCGGCTCGCACCGCACGCTCTGGAAGGACCGCGCGCTGCTGGAGCTGACCGCGGCCGTGCTGCACTCGTTCGAGCGGGCCGGCGTGCGGATGGTGGACCACCACACGGCGGCCGACCAGTTCCACCGCTTCCAGCAGGTGGAGCGGCGCGCCGAGCGGACCGTCAACGCGGAGTGGAGCTGGATCGTGCCGCCGATGTCGCCCTCGACCATGCCGGTCTACCACCAGCAGTACCCGGACGACGTGGTGCTGCCGAACTTCCTGCGGCCGGGCGGCCAGGCGTTCGGCCAGGTGAGCGGCACCCCGGCCTGCCCGGTGACGGGGCAACAGGCGTGAGCGGGCTGGTCCTCACGGTCGCCGAGCTGCCCGACGAGCCGGAGCTGCTGGACGCGCGCTGGGAGCTGGTGGTGGACGCCGTGCGGCGGCACCGCAGCGACCTGGTGCTGCTGCCGGAGCTGCCGTTCGCGAGCTGGCTGTGCGCGGCGCCGCGGTTCGACCGCGCGGCCTGGGACGCCGCCGCGGCGTCCGACGAGCGGTGGCGGGCGCGGCTGGCCGAGCTGGGCGACGCGGCCGTGGTGAGCACCCGGCCGGTGCCGGACGGCGCGCGACGGCTCAACCAGGCGTACGTGTGGCGCGCAGCCGGTGGCCCGGTCCCGTTGCGCGCCAAGGCACATCTGCCGCACGAGGACGGCTGGTGGGAGCGTTCCTGGTTCACAGCGGTGGAACCGGTGGTGCGCACCACGCGGGTCGGGCCGCTCGACGTGGGCGTGCTGATCTGCTCGGAGATGTGGAGCTTCGACCTGGCCCGGCGGTTCCGCGCGGCGGGCGCCGGGCTGCTGCTGGTGCCGCGGGCCAGCGGTGCCTCGTGGGGCGACCGCTGGCTGGCCGGTGGCCGGGCGCTCGCGCTGGTGACCGGCGCCTGGTGCGCGTCGGCCAACCGCAGCGGCGGCGAGGTGGGCTTCGGCGGCGGCTGCTGGGTGATCGACCCGGACGGCGGCGTGGTGGCGCGCACCGGCGCCGGCGAGCCGGTGATCACGGTGACGGTGGACGCGGACCTCGCGGACCTGACCGGCGAGCGTTACCCGCGTACCGTGCTGCCGGAAGCGGCGGAGCCGGAGACCGCGCCGGAGGGGCCGGGCGCTGCGGTGGCGGCCAACGGGGCCGTGCCGGCGTTCTGACGCGCGGTCCCGGCGTCGCGGTCGGCGGTGCCGGCGGCCTGACGCGCGGTCCCGGCGTCGCGGTCGGTCGTGCCGGCGGCCTGACGCGCGGTCTCGGCGGCGACGAACTCCGCCAGGCGGCGCACGCCCTCGTCCATCCGCGCGCCGGTGACGTAGCTGCACGAGAGCCGCAGCTGCCGCCGTCCGCCGCCGCCCAGATAGAACGGGTACATCGGCGTCCAGAGCACGCCGTGCTCGCGCGCGGAGCGCACCAGCGCGGCATCGTCGGCCTGGAACGGCACGTTCACCACGAGGAAGAAGCCGCCGCCCGGGGCGTTCCAGGTGACGCCGCTGCCTGGCGGGAAGTGCCGCTCCAGCAAGGAGAGCAGCCGCTCCAGGCTGTTCCGGTAGAAGCCGATGGTGTCGGCGTTCGCGGCGCGCAGCTTGCAGCCGTGGCGCAGCAGCATGCCGCCGATCACGGCCTGGCTGATGGACGACGTGTTGACCGTGAGCATGCTCTTGAGCTTGGCGAGCTGGTCGGCGAGCAGCGTCCGCCGGCCGTCGGCGTCCACCACCTCCTGGTCGGCGAGCACGTAGCCGACGCGGGCGCCGGGGAACGCCGTCTTGGCGAACGAACCGAGGTAGACGACGCGGCGCTCTCGGTCCAGGGACTTGAGCGTGGGCCGCTGCTCGTCGTCGCGGGAGAAGAAGCCGTAGGGGTTGTCCTCGACGACGAGCAGGTCCTCGTCGCGGGCCACGGCGAGCAGCCGTTCCCGGTCCGGCACCGCCATGCTGGCGCCGGACGGGTTCGCGAAGTCC
>DASWTI010000509.1:0-9562 GCA_036402215.1 Pseudonocardiaceae bacterium | reverse complement strand
GGACCGGGGCGCCGCCGGTGCCCGCCGGGCCGGCGCCGCTGACGCCGATCCAGCACTGGCTGCTCGCGGCCGGGGCCGCGGCCACGCCGGACCCGAACCACTACGCCATGTCGATGGTCGTCGAGCTGGCCGCGGACGTGGACGAGGACGCGCTGCGCGGGGCGGTCGACGCCCTCGTCGCCCGGCATGACGCGCTGCGCCTGCGGTTCACCCGCGACGACGGCCGGTGGCGGCAGGACGTGGCCCCGGCGGAGACCGGCCCGGTGTTCACCGTGTGCACCACGGACGACCCCGGGCGGGTGGCCCTGGACGCGCAGACCGGCCTGGACATCGCGGCGGGGCCGCTGCTGCGGGCGGTGCTGTTCCGCGGGGAGCCGCCGCGGCTGTTCCTGACCGCCCATCACCTGGTGGTCGACGCCGTGTCCTGGCGGGTGCTCCTGGAGGACCTGGAGACCGCCTACCGGCAGCTGGTCGCCGGCCGGCCGGTGGACCTCGGGCCGGCGGGCACCGGGTTCCGGGAGTGGGCGCTGCTGCTCGCCGGGCACGTCGCCGGCGGCGCGTTCGACGCCGACCTGGCGCACTGGGCGGCGGTGCGCGGTTCGACGGACCTGCCGGTGGACCGCGCCGGCCGCAACACCGTGGGCTCGGCGCGCGGCGTCACGGTCCGGCTCGGCCGGGCCACCACCGACGCGCTGCTGCACGCCGTGCCGCCGGTGTACCGGACCCAGGTGAACGACGTGCTGCTGACCGCGCTGGGCCGGGTGCTGGCCGGCTGGACCGGCCGCGACGACACCCTGGTGACCCTGGAGGGCCACGGCCGCGAGGAGATCATCGACGGCGTCGACCTGTCGCGCACCGTCGGCTGGTTCACCAGCCAGTTCCCGGTGCGGCTCGGCGTGGGCGGGGACCGGGGCAGCCGGGCGGACTGGGGTACGGCGCTGTGCACGGTCAAGGAACGGCTGCGCGCGGTGCCGCACCGCGGGCTGAGCTACGAGGCGCTGCGGTACCTGGCCGGGGCGCCGGAGCTGCGCGACGACCCGCGGCCCCAGGTGTGCTTCAACTACCTCGGCCAGTGGGACGTCACCACGGGCGGCGACGGCCTGGTCCGGGACCGCGCCGCGGACCTCGGCCGGGACGTGGCGCCGGACGGGGAGCGGCCGCACCTGCTGGAGGTCACCGGCGCCGTCGAGGACGGCCGGCTGGTCCTGCAGTGGGAGTACTCCGACCAGGTGCACGACGAGGCCACGGTGCGCCGGCTCGCCGAGGCGATGCTGGACGCGCTGACCGGGATCGTCGAGCACTGCGCCCGGCCGGACGCCGGCGGCCGCACGCCGTCGGACTTCCCGCTGGCCCGGCTGGACCAGCGGCAGCTCGACCGCCTGCCCGGTGGCGGGCGCGGCGTGGAGGACATCTACCCGCTCACCCCGTTGCAGGCCGGGATGGTGTTCCACGGCCTGCTCGACGGCGCGGCGGACACGGGCACGTCGGCCGCGGCGTCGGGTGCCTACGTCGGGCAGACCCGGCTGCGGCTCGCCGGGGTGCCGGACCCGGAGGTGCTCGGCCTGGCCTGGCAGCGCGTGGTCGACCGGACGCCGGTCCTGCGCACCTCCGTGGTCTGGGAGGGCGTCGACGAGCCGGTCCAGGTCGTGCACGGCCACGTGACCGTGCCGATCGCCTACCGGGAGGTCACCCCGGAGCTGGTGGCCGAGGACCTGGCCGCGGGAATCGACCTGACCACCGCGCCGCTCATGCGCCTCACCATCGGCCGGGCCGGCCCCGGTGAGGTGGACCTGCTGTGGACGTCGCACCACGTCCTGCTGGACGGCTGGAGCACCGCGCAGGTGTTCGGCGAGGTGTGCGAGGAGTACGCGGCGATCGTGGCCGGCCGCCCGGCCGCGCCGGCGGCCCGGCGGCCGTTCCGCGACTACCTGGGCTGGCTCGCCGGCCAGGACCGGCAGGCGGCGCGGGAGCACTGGGGCCGGGTGCTCGCCGGTATCGACTCCCCCACCCCGCTGCCCTACGACCGGCCGCCGGTGGACGCCCACCGGGCCGGGTCGACCGAGGCGGTGCGCCTGGAGCTGCCGGCCGAGCGGCTCGACCGCGTCGCCCGCGGCAACGGCCTCACGGTGAACACCCTCGTCCAGGGCGCGTGGGCGCTGCTGCTGTCGCGGCTGAGCGGGCGGCGTGACGTGTTGTTCGGCACCACGGTGTCCGGGCGGCCGGCCGAGCTCGCCGGCGTCGAGTCGATGATCGGGATGTTCATCAACACGGTGCCGACGCGGGTCCGGGTCGACGGCGACGAGGCCGTCCTGCCGTGGCTGCGGCGGCTGCAGATCGACCAGTCGGAGTCGCGGCGGTTCGACTTCGTCTCGCTGACCGAGCTGCGGGCCTGGAGCGACCTGCCGGCCGGCGACACCCTGTTCGCCAGCATGGTCGCCTTCGAGAACTACCCGATGGGCGACGACACCGTCGACGGCGCGCCGCGGGTGCTGGAGTCCGACGGGCTGGACGTGACGAACTTCCCGCTCGGCGTCAGCGCCTACCTCGACGGCGCGCTGCACGTCGAGCTGTCCTACGACCCGCGGCTGTTCGACGCGGCGACGGTCGAGCGGCTCGGCGAGCGGCTGCGCATGCTGCTGCTCGGCATCGGGGCGGACCCGGAGCGGACGCTGTCGGAGCTGCCGTGGATGAGCGACGAGGAGCGCCACCAGGTGCTGGCCGGCTGGAACGGCTCGGCCCCGGCCGCCGTGCCCGCCGCTCCCGCCGGGTCGTCCGGGCCGGCGCCGACGCTGCCGGTGCTGTTCGCCGAGCAGGCCGCCCGCACCCCGGACGCCACGGCCGTGACCTGCGGCGACCGGCACCTCACCTACGCAGAGCTGGACGCGCACGCCAACCGGCTGGCGCACCACCTGCGGGCGCTGGGCGCCGGCCCGGAGCGGTACGTGGCCATCGCGCTGCCCCGGTCCGTCGAGCTGGTGATCGCCGTGCTGGGGGTGCTGAAGTCCGGGGCGGCGTACCTGCCGATCGACCCGGACCAGCCGGCCGAGCGGGTCCGGGGCATGCTGGCCGACACCCGGCCGGTCACCGTGCTGGACGTGCTGCCGGACGTCGCCGATCAGCCGGACACCGACCCGGCGGCCGCCCCGGACCCGGCGCACCCGGCGTACGTCATCTACACCTCCGGCTCCACCGGCACCCCGAAGGGCGTGGTTGTGTCGCACGGCGCCGTGACGCGCCTGTTCTCCGCCACCCGGCACTGGTTCGGCTTCGGCGGCGACGACGTGTGGACGCTCTTCCACAGCTACGCCTTCGACTTCTCGGTGTGGGAGCTGTGGGGCGCCCTGCTGCACGGCGGCCGGCTGGTGGTCGTGCCGCACGCGGTCTCCCGCTCGCCGCGGGACTTCCTGCGGTTGCTCGCCGAGGAGCGGGTCACCGTGCTCAACCAGACGCCGTCGGCGTTCTACCAGCTCATGCGCGCCGACCGGGAGTCGCCGGCGCCGCTGAGCCTGCGGTTCGTCATCTTCGGTGGCGAGGCGCTGGACCTGTGGCGGCTCGACGACTGGTACTCCCGCCACGCCGACGACGCGCCGGTGCTGGTGAACATGTACGGCATCACCGAGACCACGGTGCACGTCTCCCACGTGGCGCTGGACCGCTCGGACACCGCGACGCCCGGCAGCACCATCGGCTCGCCGATCCCGGACCTTCGGACGTACGTGCTGGACGCCGAGCTGCGTCCGGTCCCGGTGGATGTCCCCGGTGAGCTGTACGTGGCGGGCGCCGGGCTGGCCCGCGGCTACCTGAACCGGCCGGGGCTCACCGCCGACAGGTTCATGGCCGACCCGTTCGGCGAGCCGGGCTCCCGGATGTACCGCACCGGCGACCTGGCGCGCTGGCGGCCGTCCGGCCGGCTGGAGTACCTGGGCCGCAACGACCACCAGGTGAAGATCCGCGGCTTCCGCATCGAGCTCGGCGAGATCGAGTCCGTCCTCGCCGCCCATCCCGCCGTGGCCGAGGTCGCGGTCGTCGCCAGGGAGGACGAGCCGGGGGTGCGGCGGCTGGTCGCCTACCTGGTGCCCGCCCCGGACACCACGCCGTCGCCGGAGGCGCTGCGCGCGGCGGCGTCGGCGGCGCTGCCGGAGTACATGGTGCCGTCGGCGTTCGTACCGCTGGAGCGGCTGCCGCTGACCGTCAACGGCAAGCTGGACCGGGCGGCCCTGCCGGCCCCGGAGCGGGAGTCGGCCACCGAGGCCGGCTACGTCGCCCCGCGCGGCGCCGCCGAGGAGCTGATCGCCGGCATCTGGGCGGAGGTGCTGCGGGTGCGGCGCGTCGGCGCGCACGACAACTTCTTCGCGCTCGGCGGCGACTCCATCCTGAGCATCCAGGTGATCTCCCGGGTGCGGGCCGCGTTCGGCGTCGCGGTGTCGCCGCGCATCCTGTTCAGCAGCCCCACGCTGGCCGGTTTCGCGGCCGCCGTCGGCGCGGCGGGCCGGGCCGGGCAGCCGACCGCCGCGGCCATCCCGGTGCTGCCGCGCGACGGCCGCCGGCCGGCCCGGCTGCCGCTGTCGTTCGCCCAGCAGCGGCTGTGGTTCCTGGACCAGTTCGAGCCGGGCAGCACGGAGTACGTCACCGCGCTGGCGGTGCGGCTGCGGGGCGAGCTCGACGCGGGCGCGCTGTCGCGGGCGATGACCGCCCTGGTGGCCAGGCACGAGCCGCTGCGCACCACGTTCGAGGCGATCGACGGCCATCCGGTGCAGCTGGTGCACGAGCCGTACGAGGTGCGGCTGCCCGTGGTGGACCTCGGCGCCGGGGACCTCGACGAGGCGCTCGCCGCCGAGGCCGGGCAGCCGTTCGACCTGGCCCGGGGTCCGTTGCTGCGAACGCGGCTGCTGCGGCTGGCGCCGCGGGACCACGTGCTCACCCTGACGATGCACCACATCGTCACCGACGGCTGGTCCGGCGGGGTCATCATCGGCGACCTCGGCGAGCTGTACCGGGCGGAGCTGGCGGGCGAGCCACCGGCGCTGCCCGAGCTGCCGGTGCGCTACGCGGACTTCGCCGCCTGGCAGCGCGACCGCGGCCCCGAGCTGGAGGCACAGCTCGGTTTCTGGCGCGACCGGCTCGACGGGGTCACCCCGCTGGAGCTGCCGACCGACCGGCCGCGGCCGGCCGTGCACACCACGGCGGGGGCGCAGCTCGGCTTCGAGGTCCCGGCCGCCGTGACCGAGGGCCTGCGGGCGCTCGGCCGCCGGCACGACAGCACCCTGTTCATGACGCTGGTGGCCGCCGGCCAGGTGCTGCTGCACCACTGGAGCGGCCGCGAGGACATCACCGTCGGCACCGTCACGTCCGGCCGGGAGCGCGCCGAGCTCGACCGGCTCGTCGGGTTCTTCGTCAACACGCTCGTGCTGCGCTCCACGGTGCGGCGGCGGCAGACGTTCACCGAGTTCCTCGCCGGAGTGCGGGCCACGGTGCTGGACGCGTTCGCCCACCAGGAGGTGCCCTTCGAGCGGGTCGTCGACGCCGTGCAGCCGGAGCGCGACACCAGCCGCACGCCGCTGTTCCAGGTGATGGTGGTGCTGCAGAACACCCCGGACCGCGACGCCGGCTTCCCCGGTCTCGCCGCCGAGGACCTGGAGCTGCCCACGACGACGGCCACCGTCGACCTCACGATCGAGTTCCACGAGGCCGGCGACGTGCTGCACGGGTCGGTGAACTACAACACCGACCTGTTCGACGCGGCCACCGTGCGGCGGCTGACCGAGCAGCTCTCCGTGCTGCTGCGGGCGATCGCCGACGACCCGGACCGGCCGCTGTCGCGGCTGCCGGTGCTGCCCGACGACGAGCGCCACCAGGTCCTGCGCGGCTGGAACGACACCGCCCGGGGCGTGCCGGCGGTGCCGTTGCCGGAGCTGGTGCAGGCCCAGGCCGCCAGGACCCCGGACGCGCCGGCGCTGATGTCCGACGCGGGCGAGGTGAGCTACGCGCGGCTGAACGCCTGGGCCAACCGGCTCGCGCGCTCGCTGGTCACGCGGGGCGCCGGGCCGGAGCGCATCGTCGCGGTGGCGCTGCCCCGCTCGGTGGAGCTCATCGTCGCCGAGCTGGCCGTGAGCAAGGCGGGCGCGGCGTTCCTGCCGGTCGACCCGAACTACCCGGCCGCGCGCGTCGAGTTCATGCTGGCCGACGCGGCGCCGGTGCTGGTGATCGACGACCCCGCCACGGTGCGGGCCGCGGAGGCGGGCGAGCCGGGCGGCGCGGGTAGCGGGGACCTGACGGACGCCGACCGGCTGTGCCCGCTGCGGCCGGCGCACCCGGCGTACGTCATCTACACCTCCGGCTCCACCGGCCGGCCGAAGGGCGTCGTGGTCTCCCACGCCGGCCTGGCCACGTTCTCCGCCGCCGAGATCGAGCACTTCGCGGTGGCCCCCGGCGACCGGGTGCTGGAGTTCTCCTCGCCCAGCTTCGACGCCTCCGTCCTGGAGCTGTGCATGTCGTTGCCCGCGGGGGCGGCGATCGTGGTGCCGCCGGACGGCCCGCTGGTGGGCGAGTCGCTGGCCGAGGTGCTGACCGGGCGGCGGGTGACCCACGCGCTGATCCCGCCGGTGGCCATGGCCACCGTGCCCGACGTGGAGCTGCCGGACCTGCGCACGCTCATCGTCGGCGGCGACACCTGCCTGGCCGAGCTGGTCGAGCGCTGGGCGGCGGGCCGGCGGATGATCAACGCCTACGGGCCGACCGAGTCGACGGTCGTCGCCACCTGGAGCGATCCGCTGGTGGCCGGCCGGGTCCCGCCGATCGGCCGGCCGATCCCCGGCACCCGCGTCTACGTGCTGGACGCCGACCTGCGGCCGGTGCCGATCGGCGTGGCCGGCGAGCTGTACGTGGCCGGCGCCGGCCTGGCCCGCGGCTACCTCAACCGGCCGGGCCTCACGGCGCAGCGGTTCGTGGCCAACCCGTTCGACGGGCCCGGCGCCCGGATGTACCGCACCGGCGACGTGGTCCGCTGGACCGCCCGCGGCGAGCTGGAGTTCCTGGGGCGCGCCGACGACCAGGTCAAGATCCGCGGCTTCCGCGTCGAGCTCGGCGAGATCGAGTCGGTGCTGCTGCGGCACCCGTCGGTGGCCGGCGCGGTGGTCGCCGCGCGCCAGGACGACGGGCACCGGCGGCTGGTGGCCTACGTGGTCGGCCGGGGCGGTGACGCCCCCGAGCCGGACGCCGCCGCGCTGCGGGAGCACACGGGCGCCGCGCTGCCGGACCACATGGTGCCGTCCGCGTTCGTCGTGCTCGACGCGCTCCCGACGTCCCCCAACGGGAAGGTGGATCGCGCGGCGCTGCCGCGGCCGGACGTCGTGGCCGAGCCCTCCGACCGCTACATCGCCCCCCGCACCCCGGTCGAGACGGCGCTCGCGGCCATCTGGGCCGACGTGCTGGGGCTCGACAAGGTGGGCGCCGAGGACAACTTCTTCACCATCGGCGGGGACTCGATCCTGAGCATCCAGGTGGTCGCGCGGGCGCGGCAGGCCGGGCTGCGGCTGTCGACGAAGGACGTGTTCGTGCACCAGACGCTGGCCGCGCTGGCCGGGGCCGTGGCGACCGTCGAGGCCGGCGGCGGGGACGACCGCGGGCCGGTGGTGGGGCCGGTGCCGCTCACCCCGATCCAGCGCTGGTTCCTCGACGGCGGCCGGGCGCACCCGGAGCACTTCAACCAGTCCCACCTGGTGGAGCTGACGGGCGCGCCGGACGAGCGGGCCCTGCGGGCGGCGCTGGCCGCGCTGCTGGAGCACCACGACGCGCTGCGGCTGCGCTTCCGGCTCGTCGACGGACAGTGGCGGCAGCACAACGCGGCCGTCGAACCCGCCGACGTGCTCGCCGACGTGCTCACCGTGCGGGACCTGTCCGCCGTGGACGCGGCGGACCGGCAGGCGGCGATGGAGGCCGTCGCCGACGAGGCGCACGCCGGCTTCGATCTCGGCACCGGCCCGCTGCTGCGGGCGGTGCTGTTCGACCTCGGACCGAGGGAGCGGCCGCTGCTGTTCCTGGTGGCGCACCACCTGGTGGTCGACGGGGTGTCCTGGCGCATCCTGCTGGACGACCTGGACACCGCCTACCACCAGGCGCTGCGCGGCGAGACCCCGAGCCTGGGCGCGAGGACCACGTCGTTCCGCGACTGGGCGGTGCGGCTGGGCGAGCACGTGGCGGCCGGCGGGCTGGACCACGAGCGGGAGCACTGGGCGACGACCGTGTCGGCCTGCGCCGAGGTGCTCGGCGCGGCCCCGGCGGCGACGGCGGCCGGCACGTCCGCGACGGCCACCGGCCCGGGGGCGCCCGCCGAGGCGTTGTCGGTCCGGCTGGACGCGGAGGACACCGACGCGCTGCTGCGCGCCGCGCCCACCGCGTACCGGACGCGGATCAACGACGTGCTGCTGGCCGCCCTGGCCTGGGCGACGGCGCGCTGGACCGGACGCGACCGGGTGGCGCTGGAGCTGGAGGGCCACGGCCGCGAGGACGTCCTCGACGACGTCGACCTGTCCCGGACCGTCGGCTGGTTCACCACGATCTTCCCGGTGGTCCTCGACGTGCCCGACGCCGAGTGGCGCGACCTGGTGCGGTCGGTCCGCCGGCAGCTCCGGGCGGTCCCCGGCAACGGCTTCGGGTTCGGCGCGCTGCGTCACCTGGGCGGCCTGCCGGTCGACGGGCCCGAGCCCCTGGTCTCCTTCAACTACCTCGGGCAGTGGGACTCCCGCGCCCAGGACCAGGAGCACAGCCTGTACCACGCGGTGCACACCTCGATCGGCCAGGACCACCACCCGGCCGACCGCGGCCGGCACCTGCTGGCCGTCGTCGGCGAGGTCGGCGACGGCTGCCTGGAGTTCTCCTGCACGTTCCACCCCGACGTGCTGGACCGGGCCGCCGCCGAGGCCGTCGCCGCGGACCTCGGGCACGCGCTGCGGGCCATCGCCCGGGACGCCAGGGAGGCGACGCGGTGACCACCGCCCTGGCCCGCAACCGGGACTACCGCCTGCTGTGGACCAGCCAGGCGGTGTCCGAGGTCGGCTTCAGCGCGTCGCTGATCGCCTTCCCGCTGCTGGTGTTCGCGCTCACCGGTTCGCCGGTGGCCGCCGGGCTGGTGCTGGGGGCGGACGCGGCGGCGCAGCTGGTCGCCGGGCTGCCGGCCGGTGCCCTCGCGGACCGCTGGGACCGCAGGCGGATCATGCTCGGCTGCGAGGCCGTCCAGGCGGTCGCCGCCGCGTCGCTGGTCGCCGCCCTGTGGTGGGGCACCGCCGGCATCGCGCACCTGCTCGCCGTCGCCGTCGTCATGGGCGTGTGCCGGGCGTTGTTCGAGCCTGCCGAGGACGCCTGCCTGCCGCGGCTGGTGCCCGAGCGGCAGCTCGCCACCGCGGTGTCCATGAACGCGGCCCGCTCCTCGCTCGGCCAGATGGCCGGCACCGCCCTCGGCGGCTCCCTGTTCGCCGTCGGGCGGGCCGTGCCGTTCGTGCTGGACATGCTGGCCCACGCGGCGGCGTTCGTCACCCTGTTGTTCCTGCGGGTGCCGCCGCGGGAG
>DASWTI010000508.1:0-12543 GCA_036402215.1 Pseudonocardiaceae bacterium | reverse complement strand
GAGCCGACGGGGGCGCGCGGCGGCGGGGTCAGCGGGGGCGGACGCGCCAGAGGGTGCGGCGGCCGTCGACGCCCTTGAGGCGGTGCGGGCCGGTGCGGGTCCAGGTGAGCGCCGGGTCGCCGGCCAGCTCGTCGCGCACCGCGTCGGTGACGAGCACCGAGCCGGGGCGGGCGCGGCCGGTGACCCGGCTGGCCAGGTTGACCGCGCTGCCGTAGTAGTCGCCGAAGCGGGCCACCGCCGGGCCGAGCGCCACGCCCGCGCGCAGCGACGGCAGTTCCTCGTCGGCGTCCGCGGCCTCGACCAGCCGCAGCACCGAGCGCACCAGCGCCCCGGTGTCCGGGCTGACCAGCATCACGGCGTCGCCGATCGTCTTCACCAGCCGGCACGGCGGCTCCACTCCGGCCGCGGCGAGCGCGCCGAGGCGGGCGCCGACCGCCCCCAGCTCCTCGGACTCCAGCTGCTCCCCCAGCCACGTGAAGCCCACCAGGTCGGCGAACGCCACCGCCTGCACGGTGCGGCCGGTGACCTCCCCGCGTTCCAGCTCGGCCGCGGTGATCACGTCGGAGCGCACCACCTCCAGCAGGTGCCGGGTGAAGGCGTGCCGCAGCATCGCGGCGTTGTCCGGCAGCAACGCCCGGGCCACGGCCGCGTACCGGGTGGCCACGTCGTACTCGCTGTCCCCGGCGCGGATGAAGCCGCGGCCGATCGTGGTGCGCACCGCCTCCGCGTACCGGGCCATGCCCAGGCCGAGCACCCGCGCCAGCTCCACCACCGCGCCGCGCTCCAGCCCGGCGTCGAGCACCGCCCGCAGCCGGCGCGCGAGGTCCAGGTCCTGGTCGGTGTAGGCGACCACGTGCGCCTCCGGCAGCGACAGGCCGAGGGCCGCGAGCAGCTCGGCGGCGAGGTCCTCGTCCACGCCGGCCGCCGCGGCCAGCTCGGCGCGCCCGTACCGGGGCTCGCCGGCGAGCACCCGCTCCACCGGGAGCAGCACCAGCCGGTCCTCGGCGACCGCGCGCCGCATCTCCTCGACGGGCACGCCCTGCCGGCCGAGCTCCTCCAGCAGCGCCACCCGGGCCGCACGGGCCGTGGCGTCCAGCCCGTCCGTCAGCCCTTCGGCGTCCCAGTCCGTCGTCGTCGCCGTCACGTGGTGTGCACGATGAGCACGTCGCACGGCGCCCGCCGCGCCGCGTCCGACGGCACCGAGCCGAGGATGCGGCCGGCCAGGCTGTTCAGCCCGCGGTTGCCGACGACCAGCAGGTCCGCGCCGTGGTCCGCCACCACCCGCAGCAACGTCTCGACCGGCGCGCCGACCGCGGCCACCGGCGTGACGTCGGTGGCGCCCGCCGCCCGTGCCCGGTCGGCCGCGAGGCCGAGGCTGCTGTCCGCCGGCGCCGAGCCGACCACCTGGTAGGCCTCGTCCCGCAGCACGTCCTGGGCGGCGTCGACGTCCTTCCGGTCCGCCGGGTAGTAGGCGCAGGCCAGGACCAGGCGGGCGCCGGTCGACGCCGCCACCGCGGCCGCCCGGTCCACCGCGCGGAACGAGGACTCGGACCCGTCGGTCCCGACCACAACCGTCCGATACGCAGTCACCCGGTCACGCTACCGCTACTGGCGGCGAACCTACTCGCCAGTAGGATTCACCTCACGCGGCCGTAACAGCGTCCGCCACCCGATCGTTGATCCTTCTTCGGGGGCACGTGCACCCGGCCGCCACTACCGTCCGGGCATGGCCCGCACGCACATCTCGTCCGGCTCCTCCTTCGAGGAGTCCATCGGCTACTCCCGCGCCGTCGTCGACGGCGGCTGGGTGTTCGTGGCCGGCACCACCGGCTTCGACTACGCCACGATGACCATCTCCGACGACCTGCTCACCCAGGCCCGCCAGTGCCTCACCAACGTCGCCACCGCGTTGCGCGCGGCCGGCTGCACCCTCGACGACGTCGTCCGGGTCCGCTACCTACTGCCGTCGCGTGAGGACTTCGAGCCCTGCTGGCCGCTGCTGCGCGAGGCGTTCGGCCGGGCCCGCCCCGCCGCCACCATGATGGTCGTCGGCCTGAGTGACCCCCGCATGCGCATCGAGATCGAAGTCACCGCCCGGTGCCGTTGAATGGTCCCCGCAATTCGCTCGATACAATCAGAACATCACCCAGAATGGCATTCGACGGGCGCCTCGGACAATGGGGTGAAATGGACCGCCGGTCGTTGACCGATATGGCGGGCGGCCGGAGGCTGGGGCCCGCACTCCAGTTTCCGGCCCGGGAACCGGCCGTCGGCGACCTGTCCGCACGTCCGCCCGGGCCTCGTTCAGGATGAGGATCGTGAGCCCATGAGGATCATCAGGCTGATCATGCGCCGGCCGGCGCAGCGCCCGGACGACCGGCCCGGCTACTACGCCTACCCCGCGGTCTGACCGCCGGCGGAACGGCCCCGCCCCCCTCCGGGCGGGGCCGTCCCACGTCCGGGCGGGACCACGCCACGTCCGGGCAGGACCGTTCCGCGTCCAGGCAGGGTCACCCCACATCCGGGCAGGGCCGTTCCGCGTCCGGGCAGGTCGCGGACGGGATCGAGGAACTCGCCGACGGCGTGTGGCTGGTGACCGACCCGGCGGCCACCGAGCGCCTGCTGGCCGCACCCGGCGTCGCGCCGGACCGCCGCGGGCTGCGCACCGAGGTGACCGACTGGGGTCCGGACGGCCCCGCCCGCTGGCGCGCCGCACGCCAGGCCATGCGCCCCGCGCTGACCGGTGACCGCGTCGCCGAGTTCCTGCCGGCTGTGGTCGCCGAGACCGAGCGTCTGACCGCCCGCTGGCCGGCCACCGGCGTGATCACCGCCCGCCATGAGGCCACCCGGCTGACCGCCGCCGTCAACACGCACCTGGTGCTCGGCCCGCCCACCCCCGCCACCGCCGCCGTGTCCGACCTGGTGTCCGCCGAGCTCACCCTCGGCGCCCGACGCCCGTCGTGGTGGCGCTCCTCTTCCCGCCTCCTCCGCGCGCAGCGCCGCACGTACGCCGCGCTCCGCCGGCTCGTCCGCGACACCGAGCCGCGCGCCCTGCACGCCGTCCTGCTGGACGCCGGCCTCGACGAGCACACCGTCGTGCTGTCCCTGCGCACCATGCTGCTGTCCGGCCACCGGGTACCCGCCGCCGCCCTCGCCTGGGCCTGGCACGAGCTGGCCGAACACCCCGCCGCCCAGTCCCGGGCCGACGCCGAGGCCGACGAAGCCACGGGCGTGGCCGCCCCGGATGCCGCCGTCGGCGGGGCAGAGGTCGGCGTCGCAGAAGCTGGCGTGGCCGAGGCCGGCGCGGCAGAGGCCGCCGCGGGCGTGACCGATGCCGACGGGGCCGCGACCGGCGTCGCCGGCCTGCCGTTCTGCCGAGCCGTGCTGCACGAGGCCATGCGGCTGCACCCGCCCGTGTCGTACTTCCAACGGCTCCTGACCGAGCCGGTGACCGTGGCCGGCCACGCCCTCCCGGCCGACGCCCTCGTCAGGTTCACCCCGGCCGTCAACCACCGCGACCCCACGGCGTACGCCGACCCCGACGCCTTCCGCCCCGAACGGTGGCTGGGCCCGCCGCCACGCCCCGGCAACTACCTGCCGTTCGCCCTCGGCCCCCGAATCTGCCCCGGCAGCGGCGTCGCCCTCGCCGAGCTCAGCACCGCCCTGGCCACGATCCTCACCAGCCACCACCTCCGGCCGCACCGCCGGCCCCGCGAACCCGGCCCGGAACTCCCCCACTCCCCACGAGGACTACGCCTCCTGGTCCACCGCCGCCGACGCGGCGTTTCCCCGCCGTGACGCCAGGAGGTCCGGCGCACCGCCTGAGCCGCTGCCCGGTCCGCATCGCCAACCGGCACGAGGCGGGACCGGACGCGGAGGAAAGCCCGCTGCTCCACGGCACACAGACAGCGCCGACGGTGCGGCCCGGGTGAGGCGCACCACCGGTGACGTGCCGGGACTGTGGAGCGGGCGACGGGAATCGAACCCGCGTAGCCAGTTGGAAGGCTCCGTCGAGCTGCCTCGCATGCCTCCCACCTGTGCAAACAACGGTCAACGTGTGCCCTGGGTGACCCCTGCTGACCGGCACTGATGACACGCTAATGGCACGGCCTGGGGTGCCTAATCCCTGCCGTCTTCCTCGCACTGGCCGGTCCTCAGCGGCAGTCCGGCGACGTCGAGGGGCCGGCCCCTGACCGATCGGCGAAGCCGACGCGCAGCGCCCTTGATGCCGTCGGACCGGCGTTGAACGATGCCGCCGAATGAGGGAGCCGACTTTCCGCGAACCGCGGCCTCAAGCCGCCCAGCGGCCAAGCCTGGATGAGCTACGCGCCGTTGCGGTGGCCAGCCATCGGTGATCCGGCAGGTCGCCGATCGGGCGTGGCCGAGCACGGCCGCCAGGCCGCGCGCAGCGCCACGTCCCGGATCGGCGACCACCGCCGGCCGAACGCCGAAGCCATCCGTTGCGCCTTGACCCGATAGAGGGAATTCCGCAACTCATCCCTACTCCAGGACCGCCTAGATGGTAGGTAGGCTGTGACTCTCATCAACCACTGGAGTGACCGATGACGTCCCGGAGTAATCGAGCTGGCCGCGAACGGCGGCTCATTAACGGTGATGCGAAATCGAACGATAGGACGGCCAGTTACTATCTCCAATCCTCGGAGTGGCCCGCCGATAGCCCGCAGCTATTTCGAGAAGGCTCCGATGCCGTCGGACGCTTCGTTGACGACCTTTCCGGCTTCAGCCTCCTGACTGACGTGTTTGGCATTGGATCTAATGCGCCGCGAAACTACGTCCAGCGGTCGGATGTTGACGATGCCCTTGCGATTGCCATTGGGCGAGGTCAGCATGTAGTCATTCATGGCAGCAGCAAGCAGGGTAAGACTTGCCTGCGGAAGAATGTCCTCGACGAGGGAAAGTGTCTAGTCTTGACGTGCATGCCCGGCTGGACGCTTGAAGAGCTGCACGGTCAGATCTTGAGAAAGGCCGGTTATTCAAACTTGCGCAGCAGGACTGTGACGTCGACGACCCGCTCGGGCCTGAGCGGTAAGGTCGGCGCCAAGGCCAAGGCCGGCGGGGCTGGAGAAGTTAGCGCCGAAATGGGGGCCAGCCGAGAGAGGGGTTCACAAGTAGAGCAGTTATCCGAACCCCTGGATATTGACCTCTCAGATGCAAACGATGTCATCTCGGCGTTGGCCAGCATCGGCTTCAACAAGCTGGTCGTACTTGAGGACTTTCATTACCTGGGAGTCGAGGCGCAGCGGCAGTTCGCCGTGGCCTTGAAGGCGTACTGGGATTCTCGACAAGTGCAGGTGGCCATCGTTGGCGTATGGCTTGATCGAAACAAGCTGGTCCAATTTAATGGAGACCTGGCGGGGAGGATTGCCTCCATTAACGCCGACCATTGGTCACCCTCGAAGTTGGATGACGTCATCGCGGGCGGCGAGGAAATGTTAAGAATAAAGTTCTGTCCAAAATTCAAACGAGACCTTCTGGAGGAGTGCTATCAGAGTGTCTGGATTGTGCAAGAGGTATGCTTCGCGGCTTGCCAGCGTGCAGGCATTGTCAGCGGCGAACACGGTCGGGACGTGCCGACAATCGGGGAGGGCTTCGACGTTCGAGGCGCCGTGGCAGAGTTGGTCAATGCGTCCAGTAGTCGGTTTGAGGCGTTCGTAACTTCATTCTCTTCGGGTGGTCGTTCTGACTCAGGTGTGCACAAGTGGATTACAGCTGCCGTACTCGTGAGCGATCCGAATGACCTCCTGGTCGGCCTATCCAAGTCCGACATGAAGACTTTCATCGACAGACATCGAGACGGACCTCCTGTCCCCGACTCCAGCCTCACTAGAACCCTCACGTCGCTAAGCTCACTCCAAGCGCGACTGCGCATTAACCCAATCATTTTTGATTACGACCGGAGCACCGGCCTGCTCAACATTGTTGATCGATCATTCTTGCTATGGTTGAAGTATGCTAGAGATGATCTGTCACGCCTTCTTCTGGCGGCTGGATTGCCGAAGTCGTTCGTGCGGGATTGGATGAAATCGAACAATCACACTGGCCGGCATCGCCCGGCTAGCAACCAACTGGCGAATCAATTTGCAGCTTCCCCCGAGAGCGAAACGAGGCCTTACTGGCCTGAGGATGGGGGTTGACCTCGGGATCGCATGTCATATTTATGATATAACCAACGTGCGACGCCTCTCCATGAAGGCGGGTCGCCCAATGGGGTGATTGCCGGGTTGATTCCATTGGCGGCAAAGGTCGAGCTGATGGGGTGCGGGCTTGATCCGCGTGGTGTCACGGCTCGCGAAGATCGCAAGGTGACGGCGCGAGGTGAGGGTGGGGGCGAACCGACGTGGCGCACTATAGACGTCACTCATATATCCGATGTAGGGCTCCGTTCGATTGGCGTATCCATGGTCGATACGCAATCGCATGGATGGATGCCGGACGGGTTGATGTTCGTCGGTGACCGGGACGGGCTGCTGCGGCGGGGGAACTTCCACCGGGCGACCCAACTGAACCGCGACCGTGGTCACGGCGGGGCTCCCGGAGGGCTTCCGCTTCCACGATCTGCGACACACCGGGAACCACCTGGCGGCGAGTGCCGGGGCCAGCACGCGGGAGCTGATGCACCGGATGGGGCACGGGTCGATGCGGGCGGCGTTGATCTACAGCACGCCACGACCGTGCGGGACCAGCAGATCGCCGCCCGGGCCGAGTGACCTGGTCCAGAAGGGCCGGAAGGGCCGGAAGCAGCCCCGGCGACGGGGGCAAGCGTGGCCAGCCTGCGGTGTAATGGCACGCCAATGGCACGACACAGCAGCGGCAGTGCTCCCGACCTGGGGGCACCGCCGCTGACCTGCGGAAACACTGGAGCGGGCGACGGGAATCGAACCCGCGTAGCCAGTTTGGAAGACTGGGGCTCTACCATTGAGCTACGCCCGCGCGCCGGGCACGGAGCCCGTATCGCGCTGGTGATCCTACCGCGACGGTGGCTACCCTCGGCGGCGCAGGGGCGAACGGGGTGTGGCGCAGCTTGGTAGCGCACTCGCTTTGGGAGCGAGGGGCCGTGGGTTCAAATCCCGCCACCCCGACCAGAGGCAGCACGGTCCGGCCCTGGTTTCCGTGGTGGGAACCAGGGTCCGGGTCAGCACAGGGTGGCGTCGGCGCAGTGCTGGGCCTGGCCGCCGATCACGGTGGCGAGCACCTGGATGTCCGGCAGCGAGTCGACCGGGACGGTCGTCGGGTCCGCCGAGAGGATCACGAGGTCGGCGTACTTGCCGGGGGCCAGGCTGCCCTTCACCTCCTCCTCGAAGGTGCCGTAGGCGGCGTCGATGGTGAACAACCGCAGCGCCTGGTCGACGGTGAGGCGCTGCGCCAGTTGCCAGTCCTCCGGGGGCCGGCCGAGGTAGCTCTGCCGGGTCACCGCCTGGTGGACCGCGTCGAGGGGTGACCCGTGGGGCGATTCGGCGGCGCGATCACCCAGGCCGAGCACCAGCCACGGCATGTCGCTGCCGCCGATGGTTCGGACACCGCTCTCCACGAGGTCCCGCCAGCGGGCGATCCACCCGGTCCGGCCGCGAGCCACGAGTTCGGGGAATCCCGCCTCCGCCGCCAGGTCGCCGGGGATGCCGGGCTGGATGGACGCGATCATGCCCAGCTCCCGGAGCCTGCCGAGCTGGTCGTCCCTGAGCTGGATGACGTGCTCGACCCGGTGGCGTGCGTCCGGGCCGGGGTGGGCGGCCCGGGCCACGGCGGTCAGGTACTGGTCGAGCGCCTCGGCGCTGACGGTGTGCGCGGCGACCTGCCAGCCGTTGCGGTGCGCGGTCCGCACGGCAACGTTCAGGTCGGCCTGGTCCCAGTGGAACCGGGTCCCCCAGTCGTGGTCGAGGAACAGCTTGATGCCGGCCAGCCGCAGGTGCGGGCCGAGCTCCTGGTGCGGCCGGTACGCCAGGTACCAGGTGCCGAACTTCTCGTCCTCGAAGTTGACCGGCAGGTAGGCGTTGACGCGCAGCCGGAGCTCGCCGGCCGCGTCGAGTACGCGCAGCGTCTCCAGCCATCCCTGGGTGACGAACAGCTCGGTGATGCTGGTCCAGCCCCGGCGCAGCGCCCCATCGATCGCGGAGTAGGCGGTGAGACCGACCATGAGCCCGTCGCCGATCCAGTGCGCGTGCGAGTCGATGAAACCCGGCAGCACCGTCCGGCCACCGAGGTCCACGACGCGCGTCGGGCCCCGCCGCAGCGCCAGCACGCCGGCGTCGTCGCCGACCGCCAGGATCCGACCGTCCCGGACGGCGATCGCCTGGGCCCGTGGCCGTCCCGGCTCCATGGTGAGCACCACCGCGTTGTGGTAGATCACCTCGGGCGGCGCGGCACCCGCCTCGGGAACGGGCGTCAGGATCGCCAGGCACACGACCAGAACGACACCGTGACGCCACGACACCCGCACGCCCCATCATCGCACCGGGCACACCGCGCCGGACCGTCAGCGGGCGAGGACGGTCACAGCGGGTCGTAGCAGAGGCGGGTGGCCAGGTACGCCGTCTCGGCCGGGGTGTTGAAGCCGCTGGCGACGACGCGGACCTGGAAGGAGCGGGTGCCGCCGCCGGTGCAGTCGCGGCTCAGGAAACGGGTGTAGGAGTCGGGGCCGACCTCGACGGAGGCGGTCCGGGCGTACTGCCAGGTGGCGGCGCAGGCGGTGACGCTCGTCGTGGGGCAGGTCCGGGTGTGCCACTGGTAGTGCTGGTAGAACGCGTGCAGGTCGGCCCGGTACGTGTAGTTGCCGTTGGCCGTCACCACCGAGGGACCGGACAGCGTCAGCCCGGCTGCCGAGGCGGTGCCCGGGCCGGCCATCGCCAGGGCACCGACCGCGAGGGTCACCAGCAGCGCGCGGAGCACGCGAGTCATCGGGGCCTCCACAGGGGTCGCGGGAACGTGAACGAGGCAGCGTCAGCCGGGCGCCACCGCCGTGGCGCGGCGGTGGTTGCGGCCGTTGCCGTCGGGGTCGTAGTTGTTCTCGACGTTGCCGGCGGCGTCCACGGAGAACCAGTGGATGCGGGTGCCGAGCGGCACGGTGACGGTCTCGCCGCCCTCGCGGATGCCGGCGGAGGCGTACAGGGCGGCCGAGTACGTGGGCGCGCTGCCGTCGAGTGTGTAGAACAGCGCGGCCGGCTCGGTGAACCGGAAGCTCACGTCGACCGTGCCGGGAGTGGGGCCGGCGGCCATGACCACCGAGCTCGTGGGACGGGTGTGGTCCCGGTCCAGGTCCAGCGCGACCCGCATGAGCTCGACGAGGCCGTTGGCGAACTCCATGGTCTCCTCGTGCGCCTCCGGCCACTCGGGCTGGAAGGACGTGCCGACCTCGAAGTTCCAGGCGTAGATGCCGTAGCGGTACCACAACATGTCGCCGGAGTTGCCGGCCGCGGAGTACAGCACGTCGGAGATCGGGCCGGTCCTGGCCGGCGTGACGGCCAGGTTCCGGTGCCGCTTGATGGCGGTCAGGATGCGCGACGAGGCGCCCCAGAAGAACGACTCCTCGGCGAGGGTCGGCCGGGGCGCGGAGACCCGGCCGGGCAGGGCGTAGGCGCCGGGCGACCACATGAAGTAGTTGCCCGAGGAGTGCAGGTTCATGGAGAACCGCATGTTCGGCCGGGCGGCCAGCCAGTCGACGTTGCGGGCCTCGGGCTCGGTCAGCTCCCCCGGGCCGGCGAAGGTGCCGCTGGTGCAGCTCGTGGACGCGCCGGAATAGCCGTCGAACAGGCTGTACTCGGAGTAGTTGCGGTTGACGTCCACGCCCCACGAGTCCCGGCCGAGGAAATCGGCCGCGGCGTTGTCCGGGCAGTGGTTGGTCATGTTCTTGCGCTGCGAGGCGAAGTCGTGGAACGAGTAGTGGCCGCCGTCGGGGTTGATCGACGGGGCGATCCAGATGTCCAGGTTGTCCAGCAGCTGCCGGGTGCGGCCGTCGTGGCCGTAGTTGCGCAGCAGGCGCTCGGCGGTCTCGATGGTGACCAGCGGCGGCACCCACTCGCGCGCGTGCTCCTGGGCGTAGGCGAGCACGCCGGTGCGGGACCCATCGCGGTGCCGGCCGATCCGGATCGCGTACACCGGGTGCGGGTCGCGGGACACCGAGGCCGGGGCGCTCAGGTCGTCCGTCAGCCGCGTCGGCGGCGCGGGGGCGACCACGTCGGCGCCCGGGTTGCCCCGGTAGGTGGTGGCGCGGACGAGGGAGCCGGCGCCGGCGTTCAGGGCGGCGGCGACCTGGGCCGCGGTGCTGACCGGCGCGCCGGCGGCGTCGGTGGCCAGCGAGACCCGGACGGCGGAGCCGGTCACGGTGACCGCCAGCGGCTGATCGGCCGCGCCGGGGTCGGCGAACTCGACGGAGACGTCGTTGCCGCCCTGGTGACCCCAGGCGAGCGAGCTGACGGCGACGCGGTTGCCGCTGGTGCCGCCGAGAACGGCCTGGGCCTGGCGCCGGTAGCCGTTGGTCCGGTGCGGCAGCTCGACGATCTCGGCCAGGTCGGGGAAGTCCGCGGCCAGCCGGTGAATCCGGTCGTACAGCTCGGTGGGCGTCAGGTAGCTGGTGACGAAGTCCTTCTGGTAGCCGGGGCCCTCCGGGTCGGTGCCCGGGATCGGCAGCCAGTCCTGGACCTTGGCGACCGCGACGTCACCGGTCGGGCTGGTGATGCTGATGGTGTCCGGGCGGCTCGTCACCGGGGACGCCCCGCGGTGGTACAGGTAGACGCCGGCGTCGACGAACCGGGAGATGGTCTGCGTGCCGCCGGAGCCCGGCGGCGTGCCGGGGCCGCTGTCCCGGGACACGGTGAGGGCGTTCGGCGCGGTCTGGCCCTGGGCCCACTTGGCCTCGACGGACAGGAACTGGCCTGTTCCCGACGTGTAGTAGTCGGCGCGGATGATCCGCACGTCGGACGCGGCGGCGACGGAGGGCCCGGTGGCCGCGGCGGCGAACGCCTGGTTGTCCGCGACGTGCGCGGCGATGGTGGCGTCCCGCTCGGCGAGGCGCGCCCGGGCGTCGGCCGGGCGGTGGACCACGTCGCCCAGCCGGAAGCCCGCGGCCCGCAGCGAGTCGGCCTCGGCCGGGGTGACCACGGCGTGCGCCACGACGCCGGTCTCGGTGCGCTCGACGTGGTGGTCGAGGTCGACGCCGGTGGCCACCAGCTCGTCGAGTTGGGCGCTGCCGGTCAGCAGGACCTCGACGACGCTCGCCTCCTCGCCGGCGAGCCGGCCGAGGTCGGGGGGCGCGGCGGGCACGGCCGGCCCCTGGGCCGCGACCGGCCCCGGGAACACGGCGGCGACGAGGGCCGCGGCCACGGCCGCCGGGACCAGGAGGCGACGGCGGGACTGGAGTACGGCGGAATGGCCCATCGTAATTCCACCTTTCGTCGCAATGCCGACCGAGCGGAATGTGCGCGTCAACGGAAAGCGTGGCGGGCGGGAAACGACCAATCCTGCGCACGGCGCGAGGAGCGTGTCAATCCGCGTCAGGTACGGATCAGCGGCGAAAACTGAACAGCGATGCGGGTCAGCCGGGGCCGGCGAGGTGCGGCGGGATCGCCGGCGGCACGCCGGTGCGCTCGTACTCGGCGAGCTGCGCGAGCCGCCGGGCGTGGCGCTCGCCGCCGGAGAACGGGGTGGCGAGGAAGGCGTCGGCGATGACGGCGGCCTCGGCGGGAGTGTGCATCCGGGCGCCGATGCCGATGACGTGGGCGTCGTTGTGCGAGCGGGCGAGCGTCGCGGTCTCGGCGCTCCAGGCCAGCGCGGCGCGGCAGCCGGGGACCTTGTTCGCCGCGATCTGCTCGCCGTTGCCGGACCCGCCGAGCACGATGCCCAGCGACCCCGGGTCGGCCACCACGCGGCGGGCGGTCTCCACGCAGAACGGCGGGTAGTCGTCGTCGGCGTCGTAGCTGACCGGGCCGACGTCGACGACCTCGTGGCCGGCGGCGGCCAGGTGGGCCGCGAGGGACCCTTTCAGCTCGTAGCCGGCGTGGTCGGAGCCCAGGTAGACGCGCACGGCGGGCAGTGTGCCAGGCAGGTCGGCTAGGGTGCGGTCCCAGGCCACCCCGGACGAGCCCGGGGAGGGGAAGGCCGCTGGCAGGGGTGCGTTCAGGTGGGGCTGCGGGTCGGCGTCCTCGGCCCGCTCGAGGTGTCGGGCGGGCCGCTGCCGATCGCCGTCGGCGGGCCCCGGCTGCGCGCCGTGCTGGGGGTGCTCGCGCTGCGGGCCGGCCGCACCGTCTCGGTCGCCGAGCTGATCGACGCCTCCTGGCCCGCCACCGCGGCCCCGGCCACCGCGGTGAAGACGGTGCGCAGCCACGTGGCGCACCTGCGTCAGACGCTGCGCGGCCACGGCCACGAGGACGCGCTGCGGCCCAGCCCGCCCGGCTACCGGCTGGCCGTGCCGCCGGACGCGGTGGACCGGTTCCTGTTCGAGCGGGCCGCGGCCACCGGGCGGCGGCACCGGGAGCGGGGGGAGCACGGCACCGCCGCCGGCTGGTTCGCCGAGGCGCTGCGGCTGTGGCGCGG
>DASWTI010000507.1:0-9032 GCA_036402215.1 Pseudonocardiaceae bacterium | reverse complement strand
CCTGGCCCCGCGGCTGCGCGGGCTGCTGCGGCTGCGGCTGCGCGGGACGCTGGATCGGCATGCCGGCCGAGGCACCGGCGGCCTCCACGCCGGCGGGGTCGGGGCGCTCGCTCTCCAGCGGCTCCAGCGAGCTGGTGGCGTCGGAGAGCAGCGTGCGCAGGCGCCGCAGCTGCTGCGAGATGTCGGTGCGCATGCGCTGCAACCGGTCCACCTGGGCCTGGGCCTCGCTGATCCGGCGGCGGGACTCCTCGGTGGCGCCGGCCAGCCGCCGGTCGGCCTCGGCGGTGGCGGCCGCGACCCGGCGCTCCGCCTCGGCCTTGCTGGTGGCCTCCTGCTCGGCCAGGGTGCGCATGGCCTCGGTACGCCGGGCGGCCATGGCGATCTCGAAGTCCTCCTCGGCCTGGGCGCGCCGCGCGGCGGACTCGGCCTCGATGCGCCGGGCCTGGGCGGTCGCGTCGGCCACCAGCCGCTCGGCCTCGGCCGTCGCCCGCTCGACCACGCCGTTGTGCTCGTTCTCCATGGTGGAGCGCCGCTTCTCCAGCTCGGCGATGAGCTGCTGGTAGCGGTCGCGCAGGGCGGCGCCGTCCGCCTCGATGCGGGCGGTCAGCTCGGCGGCCTCGCTCTCCGCGCGGGCCCGGATCTCCGCGGCCTCGTCCTGGGCCAGCCGCAGCATCCGCTGCATCCGGTCGCTGAGCCCTTCCATGCTGGTGGGCGCGGCGGACAGCTTGGACATCTCGCGCTCGTAGTTCACCAGCTGGGCGCGCTGGTTCTCCACCTGCTTGGCCAGCTCGGAGGCGTGCGCGACGGCGGCGTCCCGGTCGGCGGCCAGAATCCGCAGGTCCGCGTCGATCCGGTCGAGGTGCGAGTCGACCTGGCCACGGTCGTAACCACGCCGGGAGATGTCGAAGGTCGTTCCCAGCGGCAGCAGGTCGCGGTTGTCATGGCCCATGGGCGTCAACGCTACCCGTTGGAGTGGGACCGCTGCCTGTCGACGGACCTACACACCCCGGAATCGCTGGATGGCGTTCAGATGCCGCTCACGAGTGGCCGGATCGCGTACACCGAGGCCCTCCCGCGGGGCCAGGCAGAGCACGCCGACCTTGCCCTGATGGGCGTTGTGGTGGACGTCGACGGCGGCCTGGCCGGTCTCCTCCAGCGGGTACACCCGGGAGAGCGTCGGGTGCACCTTGCCCTTCGCGACGAGCCGGTTGGCCTCCCAGGCCTCGCGGTAGTTCGCGAAGTGCGAGCCGACGATGCGCTTGAGGTTCATCCACAGGTAGCGGTTGTCGAACGTGTGGTTGTACCCCGACGTGGAGGCGCAGGTGACGATGGTGCCGCCCTTGCGGGCCACGAACACCGAGGCCCCGAACGTCTCCCGGCCGGGGTGCTCGAACACGATGTCCGGGTCGTCGCCGCCGGTCAGCTCGCGGATGCGGGCGCCGAACCGCTTCCACTCCTTCGGGTCCTGCTCGTGTTCGTCCTTCCAGAACCGGTAGCCCTCGGCGGCCCGGTCGATGATCAGCTCGGCGCCCATCTTGCGGCAGATCTCGGCCTTCTCCGGGCTGGACACCACGCACACCGGGGTGGCGCCGCCGTTCAGCGCGAACTGCGTGGCGTACGAGCCGAGGCCGCCGGACGCGCCCCAGATGAGCACGGTGTCGCCCTGCTTCATCGCGGCGCCGTTGGGCGAGACGAGCTGCCGGTACGCGGTGGAGTTCACCAGCCCCGGGCAGGCCGCCTCCTCCCACGACAGGTGCTTGGGCTTCGGCATCAGCTGGTTGGCCTTCACCAGCGCGAGCTCGGCGAGCCCGCCGAAGTTGGTCTCGAAGCCCCAGATGCGCTGCTCCGGGTCGAGCATCGTGTCGTTGTGGCCGTCCGGGTGCTCCAGCTCGACGGACAGGCAGTGCGCCACCACCTCGTCGCCGGGCTGCCAGGCGTGCACGCCGACGCCGGTGCGCAGCACCACGCCGGACAGGTCCGAGCCGACCACGTGGTACGGCAGGTCGTGGCGGCGGGCCAGCGGCGAGGTCCGGCCGTAGCGGCGCAGGAAACCGAACGTGGACATCGGCTCGAAGATCGACGTCCACACCGTGTTGTAGTTGATCGCCGAGGCCATCACCGCGATCAGCGCCTCGCCTGGGCCGAGCTCCGGCGTCGGCACCTCGTCCAGGTGCAGGCTGCGGCGCGGGTCCTTGTCCTTGGTGGCCATGCCATCGAACATGTCCGCCTCGTCGGCGTGCACGGTCATGCCGCGGTAGCTCTCCGGGACGTCGAGCGAGCCGAGCGCGTCCAGCTCGTCGGCGAGGATGGCATCGAGGATCTTCCGCACGGTCGGGGCCCCTTCCGACGGCGACACGGGACTGGTCTCGGATGCTACTGGCGGGTAGTCGTGACGGCCCGGTGATGTGGGCGGTGCCTCAGCTCGCTCCGCGTGCCGGACGGGCGGGCTCAGTGCCCGTCGCGGGCGGGTTCCACCAGCTCGACGAGCACTCCGCCGGCGTCCTTCGGGTGCACGAAGTTCACCCGGGAGCCCGCGGTGCCCCGCTTCGGCGCGTCGTACAGCAGGCGCACCCCGCGCTCCCGCAGCCGGCGCTCCACGGCGTCCAGGTCGTCCACCCGGTAGGCGAGCTGCTGGATGCCCGGGCCGCGCTTCTCCAGGAACTTGCCGATCGGGGAGTCCGGCCGCAGCGGCGCGAGCAACTGGACGCACTGGCCGGAGTCGCCGACGGCGATCATGGCCTCGCGGACGCCCTGCTCCTCGTTCACCTCCTCGTGGACCACCCGCATGTCGAAGGCCAGCTCGTAGAAGGCCTTCGCCTCGTCGAGGTCGGCGACGGCGATGCCCACGTGGTCGATGGCGGTGAACATGCACGGACTGTAATGCCGCGAGGGCCCGCGCCGGCCGCCGATGTGGCGGAGAACGCGGGCCCTCGCGGGAACGGACCGTGGATCGGTTGACTCAGCGGCGGATCACCAGTTGAAGCCGGCGCGGTAGCTGACCTCGGCGAGCACCCGCTGGCCCTCGGCGTTGGGGTGGAAGTAGTCCCAGCCGCTCACCTGCGAGGCCACGAACTGGTAGTTGAACACGGCGTTGTTGTCGAACTTGCAGTTCGGGCCGTAGGCGGCGCACGCCTGCGCGAGCTGGGTGTTGAAGTCGATCACCCGCTGCCGCACGCGGTCGCGCCGGGCGGTGTCGGTGGCCGAGGTGGAGGTCGGGTTGGCGAGCATCGACTGGCAGATGCTCCCGGCGCTCCAGAAGAAGCGGGCGGAGCCGTTGTCCTTGCCCACGAACCAGAGCCGCTTGATGTCCGGGATGCTCGCGATGAACACCCGGGCGTTCGGCAGGCCGCTGCGCAGGGTGCCGAGCGCGGCGTCGATCTGCGAGCGGAAGGTGCTCACCGCGGTCATGGTGGACTCCGACGACGTGCAGGCGTCGTTCGCGCCGATCTCCATCGTCACGTACTGCACGCCCTGGCTGACCGCGGTGGCGGCCTGGCCGGCCATGGCGTTGGCGCGGGCGCCGGTGGAGGCGTCGTTGTGTGCCGTGGTGAAGCTCGGGTTCACGGCGCGGATGCGGCGCGCGTGGCTGTTGACCGTGGTGTCGGTGCCGGTGGACCAGGAGCGCTCGATGCAGTCGGAGTACCAGCCGCAGGCGTTGAACGCCCGGGTGATCGAGTCACCCAGCGAGGCCATCGAGTTCGGTGGTGCGGTCTGGGCGGTGGCGGTGGGTGCCGCCACCACGCCGGACAGCAGGGCGGTCAGCGCGGTGATCGCGGGTAGCGCGAACAACGCCGTGCGGAAGCGACGCGACATTCGGTGACCTCCAGCAGGGTGTGTACCGTTCGGTAACCGCTCCGACGCTAGGTGTGACGTGAACGGGGTCACAAGACGGCGGATGGACCAACCCCCTGGTACGCCCCTGTGCGAGGTCTCACAGACCCACGGCGGCGGCCCGGTGACGCCCGCGCGGGTATCGTCGCTGGATCGACACTCCCCGCACCGCTGCTGGAGGATGAACCGTGTCCGCATCCGTCATCGTGGCCGGCGCCCGCACGCCGATCGGCCGGCTGCTCGGCTCGCTCAAGGACTTCAGCGGCGCCGACCTGGGCGGCATCGCGATCAAGGGCGCGCTGGAGAAGGCAGGCGTCGCCCCGGACCAGGTGCAGTACGTGATCATGGGCCAGGTGCTCACCGCGGGCGCCGGGCAGATCCCGGCCCGCCAGGCGGCGGCCAAGGCCGGCATCCCGATGGACGTCCCGGCACTCACGATCAACAAGGTGTGCCTGTCCGGCGTGGACGCGATCGCGCTCGCCGACCAGCTCATCCGCGCCGGCGAGTTCGACATCGTGGTGGCCGGTGGCCAGGAGTCCATGTCGCAGTCGCCGCACCTGCTGCCGCGCTCCCGCGATGGCTTCAAGTACGGCTCGGTGACCATGCTCGACCACATGGCCCACGACGGCCTGCACGACGTGTTCACCGACCAGGCGATGGGCGCGCTCACCGAGCAGCGCAACGACGCCGACCAGGTCACCCGCGAGGAGCAGGACGCGTTCGCCGCCCGCTCGCACCGGCTCGCCGCCACCGCCTGGAAGGACGGCGTGTTCGACGACGAGGTGGTGCCGGTCTCGATCCCGCAGCGCAAGGGCGACCCCGTGGACTTCCGGGCCGACGAGGGCGTGCGCGCGGACACCACCGCCGAGTCGCTGGCCCGGCTGCGCCCGGCATTCCGCAAGGACGGCACCATCACCGCCGGTTCCGCCTCCCAGATCTCCGACGGCGCCGCCGCGGTCGTGGTGATGAGCCGGGCCAGGGCCGAGGAGCTGGGCCTGACCTGGCTCGCCGAGATCGGCGCGCACGGCGTGGTCGCCGGCCCGGACTCGACGCTGCAGTCGCAGCCCGCCCGGGCCATCGCCAAGGCCTGCGAGAAGGAGGGCATCACGCCCGCCGACCTCGACCTGGTGGAGATCAACGAGGCGTTCGCCGCGGTCGGCATCGTGTCCGCCCGCGAGCTCGGCATCGATGAGGACCGGGTCAACGTCAACGGCGGCGCGATCGCGCTCGGCCACCCGATCGGCATGTCCGGCGCGCGGATCGCCCTGCACCTGGCGCTGGAGCTGCGCCGTCGCGGTGGCGGCGTGGGCGCGGCGGCGCTGTGCGGTGGCGGCGGCCAGGGCGACGCGCTCATCGTCCGGGTGCCGAAGCAGGGCTGAGGGTGGCCCGCACCGTCGACGTCGCCGACCTGGTCGACCGGGCGCGCGCCGGCCAGCCGCGCGCCGTGGCCCGGCTGATCTCCCTGGTGGAGGACGCCAGCCCGCAGCTGCGCGAGGTGGCCGCGGCGCTCGCCCCGTACTCCGGGCGGGCGCAGGTCATCGGCCTGACCGGCTCCCCGGGCGTCGGCAAGTCCACGTCCACCGCCGCGCTCGTCGGCGCGCTCCGCGCCCAGGGCCGCAAGGTCGGCGTGCTGGCCGTCGACCCGTCCTCGCCGTTCTCCGGTGGCGCCCTGCTCGGCGACCGGGTGCGCATGCAGGACCACGCGCTCGACCCCGGCGTGTTCATCCGCTCCATGGCCACCCGTGGGCACCTGGGTGGCCTCGCCTGGGCCACCCCGCAGGCGCTGCGCGTGCTGGACGCCGCCGGCTGCGACGTGGTCCTGGTGGAGACCGTCGGCGTCGGCCAGTCGGAGGTCGAGGTGGTCTCGCTGGCCGACACCACGCTGGTGCTGCTGGCCCCTGGCATGGGTGACGGCATCCAGGCCGCGAAGGCCGGCATCCTCGAGGTCGCCGACGTGTTCGTGGTGAACAAGGCCGACCGCGACGGCGCCGACCAGACCGTGCGCGACCTCAAGTACATGATCTCGCTCGGCCGCCGCGAGGTGGCCGGCGCGTCCTGGCGGCCACCGATCGTGCGGACCGTGGCCTCCAAGGGCCAGGGGATCGACGAGGTCGCCGTCGCGATCACCGAGCACCACGCCTGGATGGCCGAGCACGGCGAACTCGAACGCCGCCGCCGTCGCCGCGCCGAGGCCGAGATCGAGGCCATCGCCGTCGAGCAGCTGCGGTCCCGCCTGGGTGACGTCCGCGGCGGCGCCGCTCTGGAGTCCCTCGGCAAACGCGTCGCCGCCGGCGAGGTCGACCCGTACGTGGCCGCCGACGAACTCGTCCGCGAGCTGGGCACCTGACGCGCCGTCGTGACCCTGGTCGCTCGGGTGGCTCGGGTGGCTCGGGTGGCTCGGGTGGCACGGTCCGGCGGGCGGTGGGCCGGGTGAGGGCTACCGTGAGCGGATGGACGAGCGGACCACCTGCTGCCGGTGCGGACGCGCGCGCGAGGCCGACGGGGTGGCCGCGCTGGCCTGGGTGAGCGAGCGCGACGAGCGGGGCGTGCGGTGGATCTGCCCGGACTGCGCCCGCGCGCACGTGCGCGACATCGAGAGCAAGCTCGACCAGTCCTGGTGGTGACCGCCCCCTCACCAGTCCTGGTGGTGACCGGCCCCTCAGCGGCACGCTCGCTCGGTCCTGGTGGCCGCTCCCTGGGCAGCCGGCTCGATCAGTCCTGGTGGTGACCGGTCCTCCGGCGGTCCCGCCCGGTCAATCCCAGGTCCGCGCCTCGGCCGCGAAGGTGGCCCGGTCGCTCTGCACCGGCACCACGCAGAGCAGGTGGCCGCCGGGGGCGCGCAGCACCACCCAGCTCTCCTGACGCGCCACCTCGGTCGCGCCACCGCGGTGAGCCGCCTGACCTCCGCGTGGACATCGTCGGTCTCGATGTCGACGTGGTAGCGCGGCTGGTCGTCAACGGCCTGGACCTCGACGGCCAGCGTGCCCACCGCGCCGGGCAGCGCCGTGTACGGGTCGCCGTCCTCGTCGCCCCGCACCGGCGGCACCCCGAGCGCCGCGGACCAGAAGGCGATCGCGGCGGACGCCTGGTCCGCCGGCACGTCCACGAACAGCCCGTACATCCGGCTCCGATGCATGCCGCACCGTAGCCTCGCCCCGCTCCGCTGCCCCGTCCGGCTCCGTGGCGTCGGCCGGTCGGCCAGGGGTCAGGAGTCGGCGAAGCCGGGTTGCCAGCGGGTGACGATGGCGCGGGCGGGGATCTCGGCGTCGAGCTGGCAGAGGATGCCGGTGGACCCGAGGGTCACCCGGTGGATGAGCAGGTACTGCGGTGGCAGGTTGAGCGACCGGCCGGTGCGGAAGTCGGGGCTGCGCAGGTCACCCACTCGCTCCGCCTGGCGCTGGAGCCAGCGGCGGGTGAAGTGGAAGGTCTCGGTGCGCAGCGGCTCGACGAACGGCCCGAGGTAGGCCACGACGTCCTCGGCGCGGAGTTCGGTGCCGGGCCGGACGAAGCCGCCCCGGCGCAGCACGTCCAGCAGTTCGTCCGGCCGCTCGTCGAGCGCGAGCCGCGTCATCCGGCCGAGGATCGGCGGCGAGCCGTCCGGCAGCCGCGCGACGGCGCCGAAGTCGATGACGCCCAGGCGGCCGTCGCCCAGCAGCATGAAGTTCCCGGGGTGCGGGTCGGCGTGCAGCAGCCCGGCGCGCGCCGGCGCGGAGTAGTGGAACTCGCCGAGCAGCGTGCCCATGCGGTTGCGCGTCTCCTGGTCGCCGTCGCGGATGATCGCGGCCAGCGGCGTGCCCGACATCCACTCGGTGACCATGGCCTTCGGCGCGCTCGCCACCACCCGCGGGATGCGGATCGACCGGTCCTCGGCGTACGCGGCGGCGAACGCCCGCTGGTGGTCCGCCTCGTCCCGGTAGTCGAGCTCCTCGACCATGCGGTCGCGCAGCTCGGCGAGCAGCGGCTTCACCTCCAGGCCCGGCACCACCGCCTGGAACAGCCGGGCGAACCGCTGGAGCTGGCGCAGATCGGAGCGCAGCGCCTCGTCGGCCCCCGGGTACTGCACCTTGACCGCCACCTGGCGACCGTCGTGCCACACCGCGCGGTGCACCTGACCGATGCTCGCCGCCGCCGCGGGGGTGTCGTCGAACTCGGCGAACCGCTGCCGCCACGAGCGGCCGAGCTGCTCGGCGAGCACGCGGTGCACCGTGGCCGCGGGCATCGGTGGCGCCGCCGACTGCAGCTTCGTCAGCGCGTCCCGGTACGGCGCGGCCATCTCGTTCGGCACCGCGGCCTCGAACACGGACAGGGCCTGGCCGAACTTCATCGCCCCGCCCTTGAGCTCGCCGAGCACGGCGAACACCTGCTCCGCCGTCCGCGCCGCGACGTCCGCGCTCACCTCGTCCGCGTCGTGCCCGGCCAGCCGCCGCCCCCAGCCCGCGGCGACCCGTCCGGCCGCGCCGAGCGGCAGGCTCGCGAGCTTCGCCGTTCGCTGCGCCCCACGCCGCGGGATGTCGGTCACGAATCTGATTCTCTCGTGGTCCGCCCCGCCCGCGCACCCGCGCCCCCGGGTGTCGGCCGTCACCTGATCACCGTCCGCCGCCCGCACGTCACGCCGCCGCGGCGGTGGTGAGCGGGCCCGGGGCCGGGAGCGCGCTCAGCACGGGGGTGCCGAGGGTGCCGCAGTTGCACCGGGGATGGGCCGGCCAGGAGCGGCGGACGAGGGTACCGGCGGCCGGATCCAGCTCCAGGGTGGCGCCGGCCGCCGGGTGGTCGTCGGGCTGCCGGTGGGTGCCGGTGAGGTGGGCCAGCGCGTGCTCCGCCGCCAGGCCGGCGGCCAGCTGGGCGCCGGTGACGGAGTTCCGGGGCGGACGGGCGTAGAGCTGCGCCGCCACCCGCGGCCAGGCGGGGTCGACGTCGGTCCGGTGCAGGTCGGCGCAGCGCAGGCAGCTCGTCCGCCCGGGCAGCACCAGCGGTCCCACCACGGTGGTCGTCTCGCGGGCGCGCACCGCGAGGTGCGGCACCCGCCGGGTCACCAGCCGCAGCGCCGCGGTCGGGTCCCAGGCGGCGGTGCCGGTGAGGATCACCAGATCCGGGGGCCGGGGGCGTCCGACGGAGCGCACGGCGCGGGCCCGTGCCACGGCGTGCGCCGCGGCCTCGGCACGCGGCAGGCCGATGTCCGTCACGCGGTAGCCGGTGCCGAC
>DASWTI010000506.1:0-2197 GCA_036402215.1 Pseudonocardiaceae bacterium | reverse complement strand
GCCGCGTACGCGTTCGGAGGAGGTTCTGGCCTCGGTGTACGCGGAGGTGCTGGGGCTGGAGCGGGTGGGGCTGGACGACGATTTCTTCGTTGTCGGTGGTGACAGCATCCGGTCGATCCAGGTGGTGACGCGGGCCCGGGCCCGGGGTGTCGAGGTGACGCCGCGGGAGGTGTTCGAGCGGCGGACCGTGGCCGAGCTGGCGGAGGCCGCCGTCGCCAGGAGCCGGGCCGGGGCGTCCCCGGCGATCGTGGAGCCGGCCGACGGCGGCATCGGATGGATGCCGCTGCCGCCGGTCGGCGCGTACCTGATGGGCCTCGGTGGCGGCGTCGGCCGGTTCGCCATGTCGATGGTGGTGGAGCTGCCGGTGGGCATCGACTCCGCCGGCCTGGCGGCCACGCTGACCGCGGTGCTGGACCGGCACGACGTGCTGCGCAGCCGGTTGGTCACCGGCCGGGACGGCCACGGCCTGATGGTCGATCCGCCCGGTTCCCGGCCGGCCGCGGCACTCGTGCACCGGGTGGCCTGTGACGGACGCTGGGAGTCGGCGGACTGGCGGCGGACGGCGACGGCCGAGCTGGACGCCGCGACCGGCCGGCTCGACCCCGGGGCCGGGGTGATGGTCCAGGTGGTGTGGTTCGACGCGGGGCCTTCGGTGGCGGGCCGGGCGGTTCTCGTGTTGCACCACCTGGTGGTGGACGGGGTGTCGTGGCGGATTCTGCTGCCGGACCTGGCGGCGGCGTGGGCACGGGTGCGGACGGGCGCCGCGCCGGAGCTGCCGCCGGTGCCCACCTCGGTGCGCCGGTGGGCGCACGCCCTGGCCGACGAGGCGGTCACCCCCCGGCGGGTGGCGGAGCTGCCGTTCTGGCAGCGGGTGCTCGACGGCCCGGACCCGGTGCTCGGCCGTCGCCGGCCCGACCCGGACACCGACACCATGTCCACCCTCGGCACCGTGCGGGTGGAGGTGCCGGCCGCGGTGACCGAGGCGTTGCTGACCACGCTGCCGGCGGTGTTCCACGGTGGCGTGAACGACGGGTTGCTGGCCGCGCTGGCGATGGCGGTGGCCCGGTGGCGGGCCGGGCGGGGGGTGATCGAGCCGTCGGTGCTGGTGCGGCTGGAGGGCCACGGCCGTGAGGAGGGCCTGGTGCCCGGCGCGGACCTGTCGCGGACGGTGGGGTGGTTCACCAGCATGTTCCCGGTCCGGCTCGATGTGTCCGGCGTCGACCTGGACGCGGCGTTCGCCGCCGGCCCGGCCGCCGGGGACGTGGTCCGGGCGGTGAAGGAGCAGTTGCTCGCCGTTCCGGACAAGGGCATCGGCCACGGCCTGCTGCGCCACCTGAACCCGGCCACCGCCGAAGTGCTGGCGGCCAGCCCGGAGCCGCAGCTCGGCTTCAACTACCTGGGCCGGTACTCGGCCACCACCGACATGCCGCGCGAGCTGCGCGGCCTCGGCTGGGCCCAGGCGATGGGCGTCGACGACCTGGCCGCCGCGCCGGACCCCGACCTGCCCGCGCTGTCCGCCGTGGAGATCAGCTCGTTCGTCACCGACACCGCCGACGGCCCGCGGCTGGCCGCCGAGTTCGCGTTCCCCACCGGGGTGCTCACCACGGGCGAGGTGCGCGAACTCGCCGACCTGTGGTGCGCCGCGCTGAGCGCGCTCGCCGGGCACGTGGACACCCCCGGTGCCGGTGGCCGTACCCCGTCGGACCTGCCGCTGGTGACGGTCGGCCAGGCCGAGATCCGGCGCTGGGAGGCGCGCTACCCCGGTCTCACCGACGTGTGGCCGTTGACGCCGCTGCAGTCCGGCCTGCTCTTCCACAGCCTGCTCCACGACTCCGGCGCCGACGTCTACCAGGTGCAGCTCGTCGTGCACCTGTCCGGGCCGGTGGAGGCCGCGCGGATGCGGGCCGCGGGTCAGGGTCTGCTGGGGCGGCACGCGAACCTGCGGGCGGCGTTCGTGCCGGACGCCGCGGGCGGCTGGGTGCAGGTGGTGTCCGGCGAGGTCGGGCTGCCGTGGCGCGAGGTGGATCTGCGGGGCGTGCCGGAGGCGGATCGGGCCGCGGCCGTGGAGCGGCTGCTGGCCGAGGACCGGGCAGTGCGGTTCGACCCGGCCGTGCCGCCGTTGCTGCGGCTGCTGCTGGTGCGGCTGGCCGAGGACCGCTGCGAGCTGGTGCTGACCGCGCACCACGTGCTGTTCGAC
>DASWTI010000505.1:0-2194 GCA_036402215.1 Pseudonocardiaceae bacterium | reverse complement strand
GCCGCGTACGCGTTCGGAGGAGGTTCTGGCCTCGGTGTACGCGGAGGTGCTGGGGCTGGAGCGGGTGGGGCTGGACGACGATTTCTTCGTTGTCGGTGGTGACAGCATCCGGTCGATCCAGGTGGTGACGCGGGCCCGGGCTCGGGGTGTTGAGGTGACGCCGCGGGAGGTGTTCGAGCGGCGGACCGTGGCCGAGCTGGCGGCGAACGCCCGCGTGGAACCCGCCGTGGTGCTGGCCGAGCTCGACGGTGGTGGCGTCGGCCGGCTGCCGTTGCCGCCGGCCGCGGCCCACTTGGTGGAGCGCGGCGGCGACCTCGGCCCGTTCGCCATGACGACCGGCGTGGAGCTGCCGGTGGGCATCGACGCCGCCGGCCTGGCGGCCACGCTGACCGCGGTGCTGGACCGGCACGACGTGCTGCGGTCCCGGCTGGTCACCGACGAGGACGGTTCCGCGTTGGTGGTCGGTGACGCCGGGTCGGTGTGCGCGGCCTCGCTGGTCCACCGGGTCGGGTGCGACGGCGACTGGGAGTCACCGGCGTGGCGGCGGGCGGCGGCGGCGGAGCTCGGCGCGGCCATGTGCCGGCTGGATCCCGCCGCCGGGGTGATGCTGCAGGTGGTGTGGTTCGACGCCGGACCCTCGGTCGCCGGCCGGGCCGTGCTGGTGCTGCACCACCTGGTGGTGGACGGGGTGTCGTGGCGGATTCTGCTGCCGGATCTGGCGGCTGCCTGGGCACGGATGCAAATCGGCGCGCCGCCGGAGCTGCCGGGGGTGACCACGTCGATGCGGCGGTGGATGCACGCCCTGGTCGAGGACGCGGTGTCCGCGCACCGGGTGGCGGAGCTGCCGTTCTGGCAGCGGGTGCTCGACGGCCCGGACCCGGTGCTGGGTCGTCGCCGGCCCGATCCGGCGGTGGACACGATGTCCACGCTGGACACGGTGCGGGTGGAGGTGCCGGCCGCGGTGACCGAGGTGCTGCTGACCACGCTGCCGGCGGCGTTCCACGGTGGCGTGAACGACGGGTTGCTGGCGGCGCTGGCGATGGCGGTGGCCCGGTGGCGCGCGGCGCGCGGTGTGGCCGAGCCGTCGGTGCTGGTGCGGCTGGAGGGCCACGGTCGTGAGGAGGGCCTGGTGCCGGGCGCGGACCTGTCGCGGACGGTGGGGTGGTTCACCAGCATGTTCCCGGTCCGGCTCGATGTGTCCGGCGTCGACCTGGACGCGGCGTTCACCGGCGGTGACGCGGCCGGCGCGGTGGTGAAGGCGGTGAAGGAGCAGTTCCTCGCCGTTCCGGACAAGGGCATGGGCCACGGCCTGCTGCGCCACCTGAACCCGGCCACCGCCGAGGTGCTGGCGACCTACCCGGAGCCGCAGCTCGGCTTCAACTACCTCGGGCGCTACGCCGCCACCGATATGCCGGCGGAGCTGCGCGGCCTCGGCTGGACCCAGGCGATGGACCTGGACGACCTCACCCCCGAGCTGGACACCGACCTGCCCGCGCTGTCCGCGCTGGAGATCACCTCGTTCGTCACCGACACCGCCGACGGGCCGCGGCTGGCCGCCGGCTTCGCGTTCCCCACCGGGGTGCTCACCACGGGCGAGGTGCGCGAACTCGCCGACCTGTGGTGCGCCGCCCTGACCGCGCTCGCCGGGCACGCCGCCGAGCCCGGTGCGGGCGGTCGCACGCCGTCCGACCTGCCGTTGGTGGCCGCGGACCAGCGGCGCATCCTGGACTGGGAGGCGCGGTACCCGGCGCTGTCCGACGTGTGGCCGCTGACGCCGCTGCAGTCCGGGCTGCTCTTCCACTCCCTGCTCACCGGCGCCACGGCCGACAGCGAGGCCGACGCCTACCTGATGCAGCTGGTGCTCCACCTGTCCGGGCCGGTGGACCCCGCGTGGATGCGCGCCGCCGGGCAGGGGTTGCTGGAGCGGCACGCGAACCTGCGGGCGGCGTTCGTGCCGGACGCCGCGGGCGGCTGGGTGCAGGTGGTGTCCGGCGAGGTCGGGCTGCCGTGGCGCGAGGTGGATCTGCGGGGCGTGCCCGAGGCGGACCGGGAGGCGGCCGTGGAGCGGCTGCTGGCCGAGGACCGGGCAGTGCGGTTCGACCCGGCCGTGCCGCCGTTGCTGCGGCTGCTGCTGGTGCGGCTGGCCGAGGACCGCTGCGAGCTGGTGCTGACCGCGCACCACGTGCTGTTCGAC
>DASWTI010000504.1:0-14740 GCA_036402215.1 Pseudonocardiaceae bacterium | reverse complement strand
CGGCCGCCGCGCCGGCCGGCCTGGCCGGGCCGTCGGACGGACCCCCGGCGGACGCCATGCCGCTCGACGAGGACGCCGTGCCGACCGGCGAGGAACCGGCCGCCACCCCGGCGCCCGGCGTACCGCGCGGCACGGTGCTCGGGGTGCACTGCGTGCAGTCGCACTTCAACGATCCGGCGGCCGTCTACTGCGCGGTGTGCGGCGCCGCCATGTCCCAGTCGGCCGGTCCTCCGGTCCCCGGGGAGCGCCCGTCGCTCGGGGCACTGGTGCTGGACGACGCGACCACTCTCACCCTGGACCGCGACCACGTGCTGGGCCGGGTCCCCGGCGCGGACGCCGCGGTGACCGGCGGCGGGGCGCGCCCGGTGGAGCTCACCGGCGACCTCGTCTCCAGGGTGCACGCCAGGATCGTGCTGGAGGGCTGGGAGGTCCACGTCGAGGACGCGGGCTCCACCAACGGCACGTTCGTCTGGGGTCCCGGCGCGACGTCGTGGACCCGGTTGCCCGCGGGCGGCCGGGCGCCGCTGCCGCCGGGCTCGGTGGCTGCCTTCGGGTCACGGATGCTGCGTTTCCACTCGTTCCGAACCCGGTGACGGCCCGGCCGGACGGCATTCCGCGGGGGTGCGCAGAGCGCATTCCAGAATAAGTGACGCCGCGGTGATGCCTCCATGCTTGGACGTGGCCCGAAAGGAGGACCGCATGCGGTGCGACCGGTCACTGCTACGCGGGTACGGCCATACGGTCACGGCCCCTTGACCGTATTGGTTTGAGTTCGAGCAATCGAGGAGTTCATCATGAATGACGAGAACACCCGGGCGCAGCCGCCGGAAAGCGCAGACGGTCATCCCGCCACCCAGGACTTCCCGGCCTACGTCCCGCCGGCTCCCGGCCCCAATCCGGGTCCGCCGGTCTGGGCGACCCCCGCGGCCCAGGCGCAGCCGCGCCCGTTGCGCTCGGCCGCGGTGCTGGGTGCCAGCCTCGGCCTGTCGCTGGCGCTGGTGGTCGGCCTGACCGCGGCGGTCGTGTCCTTCACCCCGGTCGGCGACTGGGTCGGCCTGGACGAGCCCGCCGACGCCAGGGCCGCCGCGGCCGTGGCGCAGGGCGGCGAGGCCCAGGCGGACCCGGCCGCCGCCCCGGAGCAGGGTGCGCCGAACCTGCTGGACGGCGCCGTGTTCCTGCAGTCCAACGACGCCAAGGCCAACGAGGTGGTCGCGTTCGCCCGCGCCGCGGACGGCACGCTCACCGAGATGGGCCGGTACCCCACGGGTGGCACCGGCAGCGGCACCGTCGAGGACGTGTCCCAGGGTCTGCTGCTGGGCAGCTCGGCGGGCGAGTTCTCGCCGACCCGCGTGGTCGACAAGCCCGAGCTGCTGTTCGCGCCGAACGCCGGCAGCAACACCATCACCACCTTCCGGGTCAAGCCGGACGGCCTGGAGATGGCCAGCCACGTCCCGTCGGGCGGCGAGAAGCCGATCAGCGTGACCGTGGCCAACGGGTTCCTCTACGTGCTGAACAGCGGTGAGGTCGACGACCGCTTCGTGGTCGGCCCGGAGACGGCCATCGAGAACTGCACCACCGGCCAGCTGCCGTCGGTCACCGGCTTCAAGGTCTCGCCGGACGGCGTGCTCGAGCAGATCCCGGGTTCCACCCGCCTGCTCAGCGGCACGCACGACTCGGGCTGCGCCCAGATCGGCTTCAGCCGGGACGGCAAGGTGCTGATCGTCACCGAGCGCCGCGCCGAGAAGATCGACGAGGCCAGCGGGTTCCACAAGGGCGCCATCATCACCTGGCAGGTCCGCCCCGACGGCACCCTGACCAACCAGCAGATCAACGAGCCCACCGGCAACGGCCCGTACGCCTTCACCACCACGCCGGACGGCACGCTGCTGATGGCCGAGCAGAACGGCGCCCACGGCAACCCGTACGGTGGCTTCGTCGCCAGCTACAGCGTGAACGGTGACGGCACCGTGACCGGCCTCGGCCCGTCGGTGGCCACCGGCGGCACCGACACCTGCTGGATCACCGTCAGCCGCGACGGGACCCTGGCCTTCGCGACCAGCCCCTTCGACACCGCGGCGATCTCGTCCTACACGGTCGGCCGCGACGGCAACATGACGCGGCTGCACGAGGCCGCGTCCGCCGCCGACGGCAAGGACCAGGTCAACGACGGCGTGGGCATCGGGATCCTCGACCTGGCCCTCTCGCAGGACGACAAGTTCCTCTACACCATCGACGCGCTGAACGGCGTGCTGCACGGCTTCAGCGTCAACGACAACGGCACCCTGGCGAAGATCAACAGCTACCCCGTGTTCAACCTGCTCACCCTCGCCGAGGGTGGTCAGGGTGGCCCGCACGGCATCGCCGTCATCTGAGCCGCCTCCGTTCCCTGCCCGGACCGGTCCGTCCCTCGCGGACGGCCCCCGGGCAGGGAACAGCCGTATCAGCCCCTTCTCCCGCGGTACCACAGGAATCCGGCGGCTGCCAATCTCCATGGCACCGCCGGATGCCGGCGACCTGCCCGGCCTCGTCCACGATCGAGGCCTCAGGGCACCCGGTACTCGCGGATCCGGTTCGCCACCAGCAGCCGGTCCGGCCCCAGCTCCACCCGCGGCCGCACGCCGGCGTGCAGCGCCCACCACCCCGCCAACTCCCGGATCTCCGGGGCGAGTGGCACCAACGACTCCGGCGCCCGAACACCCGCCTCCCGGCCGGAGCCTGCCGCGGTCATCCGCCCGGCCCGGCGCACTCCGGCCCCGACACCACGTCCGGGCCGGCGCACGTCTCTTCCCGGCCCGCCCCGTCGAGCACGATCGCCCTCGCCGATCGACGAGCTGCGTACGCGGCCCTGGTCAGCACCGGGTCCACCTGTGGAAGTCGGCCCTTCTGGAACTACTCAGCCTCAGCCGGCTCCGGAATGAAGAGCTCCCGACCGCCGGCCTCCGCGAGCCGCCGGTCGGGCCACGCTCGCGCCCCACGCCGAGGTCACGACCGGCGCGTCTTCCTGGGCGAGCTGCTTCCGGGAAGCAGTCGACGAGCCACGGGTAGCTGCCGTGCAGGTACCTAGCGGCGCTTCCGTCGTGACGGTGGAACGGCATCGGGGGTCCGGGCCGACGCGCGTCGGGTGGCGCCGCGGGTCGATGTGGGGTTGCTCCCGGCGGTGGCGGTGGCGTTGGCGTTGGTGTGGTTGCCCGGCGTGGAGTAGGTGATGGCGTGCGCCGGCCCCGGGACGTAGTGCCCCGGGGCCGGCGGAGACGAGCAGCGCGTCAGGTACGTGAGCGGTGCTGGGTGGTGAGGCGCTCCAGGACGGAGACGACCTCGTTGGGGGTGGGGGCGGACAGGGTGTCGGCGCGGACCTCGGCGGCGCCGTCGCGGAAGGAGCGTTCCTCCAGGAGCCGCACGAGGTTCTTGCGCATGACGTCGACGGCCTGGCGGATGTCGAGGGGGAGGCCGGCGCCGCGCTCCGTGACGTACGTGGCGGTGGCGGTGGACTCGGTGTGCTTCTCGGTGGCCAGGCCCTCCTCGCCATCCTCGGTCTCGACGACGGTCCAGCCGTTCTCGACGTCGTGGTCGAGGATGAGCTGCGGCACGCCGAGGGCGGCGGCCGCGGCGAAGGTGCCCATGCCGCCCTGGTGGATCAGCACCGAGCACGTCGGCAGGAGCTGGTTGAGGGCGACGAAGTCCACGGTGCGGACGTTGTCGGGCAGCGCGGCGACCTGCGAGAGCTGGTTGGCGTCCAGCGTCGCGACCACCTCGATGTCCAGGTCCGCCACCATCTCCATGAGCCGCGGCACCTGATCCCAGCCGTCGGCGAAGAACAGCCGCTGGGACAGCCCCAGCGACATGCCGACCCGCGGCCGGGAGGGCGCCCGCAGCAGCCACGGGGCGAGCGGCGTCTGCGCCGAGTACGGCTCCCAGCGCATCGGGACGGTCCGGGTCGCGGTCGGCAGCCGCATCGCGGCGGGCAGCGGGTCGATGGTGAACTGACCGGTGATCAGCTCGTCGTCCAGCTCGACGCCGTACCGCTCGCAGGCCGGCCGCATGGTCTCGACCAGCGGGTTCTCCTCCGGCTGCTGGCCGGGCCGCTCGGCGCGCTCGGCGAAGCGGTCCATGGCCCAGGCGAAGTAGTCGATGCCCCACAGGTGCCGGCCGTGCGCGGCGCCGGTGACCTTGGCCGCGACCGCGCCGATCGGGCACACGGGGTCCCAAATCACCAGGTCCGGCTGCCAGTAGCGGGCGAACTCGACGAGCTCGTCCAGCTCGCGGTGCGGGTCCGACGGCGAGGCGCCGTACGGGAACCAGTCCCACATCGACGGCAGCATGAACTTGTAGAGCACGTCCCAGTGGTCCCGGTCCGGGTACTCCAGGCCGAGCGCCTCGGTGATGCGCTCCATCTTCTGCTCGATCTCCGGCTGCCAGGGCACGCCGGGGCCGAGCGGGGTGTGCTCGGGGTCGCCCAGCGGTACCGCGGCCAGGCCGGACGAGGCGATGGCCCCGGCGATCGAGGCGTGCGTGGCGATGCGCACCTCGTGGCCGGCGGTCTGCAGCGCCCAGGCGAGCGGGACGATCGGGTACAGGTGCGCCGGGGTCGGCCACGGCGTGAACAGGACGCGCATCGGCGTGCTCCTCGGAAGGTGTCGAGCTGTCAGTCGGCGAGCGCCAGGCTGGTGGCGTGCGGCCGCGGCGCGGGCCGTCCGGCGATCAGGTCCGCGGCCTTCTCGGCGATGGCGATGGCCGGCGCGTTGAGGTTGCCGCGGCCGACGACCGGCATCACCGAGGTGTCGACCACCCGCAGGCCCTCGACGCCCTGCACGCGCAGCTCGGCGTCCACCACGGAGCCCATGGCACACGTGCCGGCCGGGTGGTACAGCGAGTGCGTGTAGCGGCGGGCGAAGGCGCGCAGGTCGGCGTCGGACTCGGAGTCCGGCACCCGGAAGCCGGTCTCGGTGTACGGCGCGAGCGCCTCCTGACGCGCGATCTCCAGGCCCACCCGCAGGCCGGCGACCGCGGTGTCCAGGTCGGCGGGGTCGGCGTAGTAGTTGTGCAGGATCCACGGCTTGGTGCTCGGGTCGTCCGAGGCGAGCAGCACCATGCCGCGGCTCTGCTGGGTGAGCACCACGGGGCCGGTGGAGATGGCGTGCGCGACCGGCGCCGACAGGCCGCTGTCCACGAACATGATCGGCGCGGTCAGGAACTCCACGTCCGGCGCCGGCAGGTCCGGCCGGGTGCGCACGAAGCCACCGGCCTCGGGGCCGTTGGAGGTGAGCGGGCCGCGGCCGTGCTCGACGAACTCCTGCACGGACTCCGGCGCGCCGGCCACCAGCAGGCTGATCGGGTGCGAGTGCGTGTAGACCAGCGGCACCAGGCCGTGGTCCTGCAGGTTCTGGCCGACCATCGGCTGGTCCAGCACCACCGGGATGCCGAGCGCGCTGAGCAGCTGCGCCGGGCCGATGCCGGAGAGCTGCAGCAGCTTGGGCGTGTTGTACGCGCCGGCGGAGAGCACGACCTCACGGTCGGCCCGCAGCGTGATCTCCTCGTCGAGGCGGCGGCCGACCACGCCCACGGCGCGGCCGTTCTCCATGAGCACCCGGTGCACCTGCAGGTGCGTCTCGACGGTCAGGTTCGGACGGCTCATCACCGGGTGCAGGAACGCCACGGCGGCGCTGCACCGGCGGCCGTCGCGCTGGGTGACCTGGAACGCGCCGAAGCCGTCCTGGATCGCGCCGTTGAAGTCGTCGTTGGCGGCGTGCCCGGCCTGCACCGCGGCCTCCACGAACGCCGTGGACATGGGGTTCTTCGAGCGGCCGTCGCTCACCGACAGCGGGCCGCCGGCGCCGTGGTACTCCGACTCACCGCGCTCGTTGTCCTCGGAGCGGATGAAGTACGGCAGCAGCTCGTCGTAGCTCCAGCCCGGCTGGTTCCAGGCGTCGTAGTCGAGGCGGTTGCCGCGGGCGTAGACCATGGCGTTCGTCGAGCTGCAGCCGCCCAGGACCTTGCCGCGGGGCAGGAAGACCCGCCGGTTGCCGAGCCCTGGCTCCTCGTGGGTGTCGTAGTCCCAGTCCATGTCGGTCCGGAACAGCCTGCCGAAGCTGGCGGGCACGTGGATGTTCTCGGCGGTGTCCGCCGGGCCGGCCTCGATGAGGCAGACGCGCACGTCCGGGTCCTCGCTCAGCCGGGCGGCGAGCACGCACCCTGCCGAGCCGGCGCCAACGATCACGTAGTCGTACATCCGCTCCTCCTTGTCGGGCTGCCCCAGGGTGCGACCGCTGGTCGCAACAGGGCATCTCCCTGAATGCCGACCCTGACCGGGCCGTTCTCCGCCCGTGCCGGGCCGCGCTCGAACGGCAATCGAGGAGTTGTCCGCACGAGTGGCCGTGCGGAGGCTGGGAAGGTCATCGATCGAGCCGGGAAATAGAGCTGCCCTTGTCCTTTCTCCATACCCGGCCCGGTGTGCACCTTGTTCACACATAGGAGATCAGATGGGCGGCCGAGGAAATCCCGACGGCACAGTCACCTTCACTCCGGCGGCGCCGGCGCCGGACCCGCGACGGTGGAGGGCGCTGGCACTGTTGTGCGCGGCGACCTTCATCGTGATCATGGACGGTTCGATCGTCTTCGTGGCGGTCCCGTCGATCCAGCAGGACCTCGGCCTGTCCCTCAACGGCATCCAGTGGTTCCTGAACTCCTACCTGCTGGCCTTCGGCGGCCTGCTGCTGCTCGGCGGCCGGGCGGCCGACCTGCTCGGCCGGCGCCGGGTCTTCATGGTGGGCGTCGGGCTGGTGACCCTGTCCTCGCTGCTGTGCGGCCTGGCCTGGTCGCCCGAGGTGCTGATCGCGGCGCGTGCCGCTCAGGGCATCTCGGCGGCGATCATGACGCCGACCGCGCTCTCCCTGCTGCTGGCGACGTTCGCCGAGGGGCCGGAGCGCAACCGTGCGCTGGGCATCTGGAGCGCGTCCGGCGGCCTCGGCGGCATCGCCGGCGGCCTGCTCGGCGGCCCGCTCACCCAGGGCCTCGGCTGGCAGTGGATCTTCTTCGTGATCGTGCCGGTGGGCGCGGCGATGTTCCTGCTCACCCCGGTGCTGCTGCGGGAGAGCCGCGACCGTGACCGCACCAGGACCTACGACGTCGCGGGTGCCGTCACCATCACCGCCGCCCTGGTGCTGATCGTCTACGCGATCGTCTCGGTGCCGGCCGGCGGCTGGGGCGCGTCGGGCACCGTGGTGCCGCTGCTGATCGGCGTGCTGCTGCTCGGCCTGTTCGTCGTGATCGAGACGCGCTCCGCGTCGCCGCTGGTGCCGCTGCGGCTCTTCCGCTCGCGCCACCTGGTCGGCGGCAACCTGGTGATGTTCGCCGTCGGCATGTGCACACAGGGCGCGCTGGGCTTCGCCATCACCCAGTACGCGCAGGTGGTGCTGGGCTACTCGGCGCTCGCCTTCGGCCTGATGCTGACGCTCGGCGCGGCGCTGTCCATCGTGGGCTCGCTGATCGCCGGCCACGTCGCCACCCGCTTCGGGGTGCAGCCCGCGGCCATCCTCGGCCTGCTGCTGATGGGCGGCGGCTGCCTCGCGCTCACCCAGATCTCGGTGCAGGGCAGCTACGTGCGCGACATCCTCGTCGGCATGGCCCTGTACGGCACGGGCCTCGGCTTCGCCTTCGTGGCCGGCTCGATCGCCGCGCTGAACGTGCGCGACGAGGAGTCCGGCGTGGCGGCCGGCATCAACAACGTGGCCTTCCAGGTGGGCGGCGCGCTCGGCATCGCGATCCTGGCGACCGTCGCGGTGTCCTCCGCCGACGGTCCCGACCCGGCGAGCGCCCTCACCGACGGCCTGCGGGCCTCGTTCACCGTGGGCGTCGTGATCGCCGTCCTCGGCCTGATCTCCGCGCTGCTGTTCCTCGGGCAGCGCCGCAGCGATGCACCAGTGAATACCGGCGGCGGCGACGGCGCCGACCGCGTGGACGCCGTGCGCGTGGCGGTGCCCTTGCGCGACTGAGCGACCGTCCCGTTGCCGAGACCGGCAAGTACGGCAACGGATTGGAACAGAGACCGTGATCAGCCACGTATCGCAGACCATCGACGCCGTAGCACGACCTGACAGTGACCGGTACGACCGGTGGCACCGGCCCGGGGCCGCGGCCAACCGCCCGAGGAGGTGGTGGCGGCGGCCCTGGGTGCTGCCGCTGGCCCTGCTCGTGGGTGCGTTCCTGCTGATCTCACTGCCGCGGTACGCCGGGCTGGACCCGGGGGCGACCCCGGTCCGGCTCGACCCCGGCTTCCCGCTGCACTACCCGTTCCTGGTGGGCCACGTCCTGTTCGGCAGCATCGCGCTCGTCACGGTGTGCCTGCAGGTGTGGCCCCGGCTGCGTGAACGGCACCCCGCGGTGCACCGCTGGAGCGGCCGGGTCTACGTCTTCGCCGGCATGCTGCCGAGCACGGTCCTGGCGCTGGCCATCACCCCGTTCGGCCACGGCGAGGTGGGCAACGCGGCCGCCGCGCTGCTGTGGCTGGTCACCACCTCCGTGGGTTACCGCCACATCCGGCTGGGCCGCGTCGTGGAGCACCGCCGCTGGATGATCTACAGCTTCGCGCTGAGCCTGCAGATCGTCTGGGGGCGGTTCCTGCTGCTGACGCTGACGGCCACCGGCCAGGACCTCACCGACCCGGCGGTGCAGGCGTTCTTCTTCGAGACGGCGTCCTGGATCGGCTTCGTGATCAACCTGCTGATCGCGCAGTGGTGGCTGGAGCGGACCGCACGGCGCGGCGTACCGTACGCCACCCCGACGGCCACGCCGCCGCGCCACCGGCCGGCCCGCGTGATCGCCCACCGAGCGACCCGGAGGTACTCGTGAACGACGACCTGCCGCCCGTGGTGTCCCGCGAGGAGTGGCTGGTGGCGCGCAGGCGCCTGCTGGAGCTGGAGAAGGAGGAGACCCGCCGGCGTGACGCGCTCGCCGCGGAGCGCCGGCGGCTCCCGATGGTGGAGCTCACCAAGGAGTACGTGCTGGAGGGCCCGGACGGGCCGGTGACGCTGCTCGACGTGTTCGAGCGGCGTCGCCAGCTCGTCGTCTACCACTTCATGTTCGACCCGGAGTGGGAGCAGGGCTGTTCGAGCTGCTCGTTCAACGCCGACAACGTGCCGGCCACGCTCTCGCACCTGCATTCCCGGCGCACCACGTTCGCCGTGGTGTCCCGGGCGCCGATGGACCGCATCGCGCCGTTCCGCCGGCGGATGGGCTGGACGTTCCCCTGGTACTCCTCGTACGGCGGCGACTTCAACTACGACTTCCACGTGACGTCCGACGAGACGGTGCGGCCGGTGGAGTACAACTACCGCTCGGCCGCCGAGCTGGAACGGCTCGGCCACACCTGGCACCTGCGCGGTGAGCAGCCGGGCACCAGCGTCTTCCTGCGCGACGGCGACCGCGTGTTCCACACGTACTCCGCCTACGCGCGCGGCGACGAGCTGCTGCTCACCACGTACAACTACCTGGACCTGACGCCGCTCGGCCGCCAGGAGGACGGCACCGGCATCGGGGACTTCCCGCACCACGACCGCTACGGTGACCCGGCCGAGCTGGGCACCGAGCCCTGATGCCGTTGCGGCACAACGACAACGGCGGCGCCGGGGCTCGATGGCCCCGGCGCCGCCGTTCGTGGTGGGTGGCGGCCCGGTGGGTCAGGCGGCGCGCTTCAGCGTGTCGCCCGGGTCCTGCTGCGGGGCCTGCGCCGGCGGCGCGGCGGCCGCCGCGGCGGCCAGCTTCTGCAGCTTGCGGGACAGCCGGAAGACCTTGAGCATCGTCGCCGGCCGCAGCAGCACGGTCGGCGGGTCGATGAAGCAGGCCACCCGGAAGAACTTGTTGGTGATCTCCGCGTCGAGCATGCCCGCCATGATGACCTTGGCGTTGTAGGCGTTGCCCAGCTTGGCCTTGAGCGTGCGCTTGCCCTCGACCTGCGGGAACTGCAGGTCGCCGTTGGCGCCCACCTCCCAGGCCGCGGCGATGACCTTGGCGATGTCCCGCTGGAACTTCAACGGCTCCAGCGGGCCGCGGCGCAGGTGCTCGCGCAGCGTGGTGCCCTCGATGGCCGCGACGCCCATGCCCTGGCCGTACAGCGGGTTGTAGCTGCACGCCGCGTCGCCCAGCACCACGAAGTTGCCCGGCATGCTGCTGAGCTTGTCGTAGCGGCGGCGCTGGCTGGCCGGGAACCGGAAGGTGACCGCCTCGGTGAGCGGCTCGGCGTCCTTCACGGCCTCGTAGATCTCCTTGGCCGGCAGCGTCTTCGCGAAGGCCAGGAAGCCCTCGCGGTCGGCCGGCGGGTGGTCGCCCACCATGCCCGTCAGGGTCAGCGACGCGTGCAGCGGGTCGCTCTCGCTGAGCCGCGAGAAGATGGCGCCGCGCGGCATGTCGGGGCCGCCGACGGGGTTGATCGACAGGTCGCCCTGGAACACGTCGAACGGCAGCTTGAACTGCTGCGTGGTGTACGCCAGGCCGATCTTGATCTTCTCCTCCTCGGGGCGCTGGTAGCCCAGCTCCTCGAGCCACACCGGGGTCCGCGAGCCGCGGCCGGTGGCGTCCACCACCAGGTCGGCGTGCAGGACCCGCTCGGTGCTGCCCTGCTCCTGGCTCTGCACGCGGGCGCCGACGATCCGGGTGCGGTCCTCGGACGCCACGATGCCGACGATGTCGGTCTGCTCGATCACCGTGATGTTCGGGATCTTCTGGACGCGGGAGCGCACGTACGCCTCGAGCTTCGGCCGGAACACCGACAGGCAGGGCAGGCCGTAGTTGCCGTGTGCCACCCGCTGCCCGCCGAAGATCCAGCGGATATCGCCGTTCAGGTCGCCGATCGGGGTGTCGGCGGCCTGCAGGTCGTCGGTGAGGCCGGGGAAGAGCTCCTCGAGGATCTGGTGCCCGCGGACCAGCAGGCCGTGGGCGTGCGGCCCCTGCGGGACACCCCGCCGTGGCGTGTCCACGCCGCTCAGCACGTCCCGGTCCACCACGGTGACCTGGGCGTACGCGTCGGAGAGCACCCGGGCCGTGATCAGCCCGGCCATGCTCCCGCCGAGCACCACCGCCCGGTCGCCGATGTAGTTGGTCATCGCCGCTACCTCCTCAGTCTGGAAATCGGGATCGGGAGTCGCCGTTGCGGCTGGTGAGCGGCGACCAATACGTCTTCCCGGTCACCTGAAAATGGTCTTACGAACGGCACCGTGAACACATCTTCCGGCGTGCTTTTCTGAGCTGGGACAACCAGAAGTCCGCACTCGTGAATAAGGGCCGTGACCTGCGGTTCCGGTACGGTCCAACGGCCAGGTCATGCGGCTACGATCAAGTGAGGAACCATGACTGGAACGTTGCGGAGCACGGCAGAGGTCGGTGAGCTGTACGACCAGATGCAGCCGATGTCGAACGAGATCGGTGATGGGCAGTTCCACCTCTGGTACTGGTACGACGAGGTGGACGACGACGCCTCCATGGAGGAGGCGATGCGGCGCATCACCCGCAAGACCGGTGAGGCGCTCGGCCTGCGGCCGGGCGAGCACGTGCTGGATGCCGGCTGCGGCGTCGGGGAGTCGGCGTTCCTGCTGGCCGCCGAGGCCGGCGTGCGGGTCACCGGCATCACGGTGAGCCAGGTCCAGGTGGACGACGCGAACCGCCGGGCCGAGGCCAACGGCACCAGCGACCGGGTGACCTTCCGGTACGGCGACTTCATGGACCTGGACTTCCCGGACGGCACCTTCGACGCGGTGTTCGCCATCGAGGCCCTCGCCTACGCCCCGGACCTGGTGGCCGCGCTGCGCGAGCTCGGCCGGGTGCTGCGTCCCGGCGGCCGCATCTCCTTCGCGGACTTCAGCCTGGAGAAGCCGATGACCCCGGAGCAGGTGGCCCGGTTCACCGCGCCGTTGCAGGTGAACGAGCCGCTGCCGCTCGCGGACCTGCTGGCCGCGGTGCGCGAGGCCGGCCTGGAGGTCGAGGAGTACACCCAGTGCGGCCCGCGGGTCGGCGGCCGCAAGGCCGTCTACCGGCGGATCGAGGAGGCCCGCCGCCCGCAGATGATCGCCAAGTTCGGCGAGGAGCTGGCCACCGCGGTGGCCGCCAACACCCAGGGCTTCTTCGACGCCATGCCGGAGTACGTCGGCTACGTCATCATCTCCGCGCGCAAGCCCCGCCCCTGATCCCCGGGGACGCCGGCCCGCCCGGCCCACCCCAGGTGCACGACCATCGCGGCCGGCACGCCCACGGGCGCCGGCCGCGCTGTCGTGCGCGCCATGCTCCTTCTCGCGTCGCCGCGCTCCTCCTCGCGCCGCGCTGCGTCTCCTCGCGCGCCGCGCTCCTCCTCGCACCGCGCCGCGCCGCGTCTCCTCGCGCCGCGCCTCGTGCCGGGCCGCGCATCCCGCCGGCGCACCCGCGGCGGCCTGCCCCGCGCAAGGCGAATGGACCATGTGCCCCGGCAGACGGGGCACATGGTCCATTCGCACCTGAGGTCCGGGGGGGTCAGCGGCTGATCTCGCCCTGGGCGTTCACCCGGGAGACGACCTCCAGGATCGCCTGGACCGCGCGCTGCGCCTGGTGCTCCTCCAGGACGAGCGGCGGGGCCAGCACGATGGTGTTCGGGTACGGCCGCACGATGACGCCGTGCGCGGTGCGGATCTCGTCGATGATGAGCTCGAGGTTCGGGTGCGGGATCGGGGCCTTGGTGGCCTTGTCCGCGACCAGCTCGACGGCGGCCATGGCGCCCTCGACCCGGACGTCGCCGACGATCGGCAGGTCCAGCCCGGGGGTGAGGCCGGCGCGGAACCACTCGCCGATCTCCAGCGAGCGGGCGATCAGGTTCTCGTTCTCGATGATGTCCAGGTTGGCCAGCGCCACCGCGCAGCACGTCGGGTGCCCGTTGTAGGTGTGGCCGTGGAAGAAGCCCTCCGGCCCGGACAGGATCTCGCCGATCTCGTCGGTCATGAGCACGGCGCCCAGCGGGGCGTAGCCGCTGGTGAGGCCCTTGGCCGTGGTGATCAGGTCCGGGTCGATGCCGCGCTGCGCCGAGTCGAACCAGGCGCCGGTGCGGCCGTAGGCGGTGACGATCTCGTCGGCGATCAGCAGGATGCCGTGCTCGCGCAGCAGCGCGCGCACCCGGGGCCAGTAGTCGGCCGGCGGGGCGTACACGCCGCCGCCCGCGATCACCGGCTCGCCGATCATCGCGGCGATGTTGCCGGGGCCGATCCGGTCGATCGTCTCGGCCAGCTCGCGCAGCAGGAACTCGGTGACGTCCTCGCCGCCGTACATCTCCGAGTGGTAGGGCAACGGCGGGGTGACCTTGGCGATGTGCTCCAGGTTCGGGCCCACGCCGTCCTGCATCGGGGCCCAGCCGGTGAGCGCGCCGCTGCCGTAGGTGCAGCCGTGGTAGCCGAAGTGCCGGGCGATGAACCAGGTGCGGCTGGTCTCGCCGCGGCGCTGGTGGTAGAGCCGGGCCGCCTTCATGGCGGTGTCCACGCTCTCCGAGCCGCCGTTGGTGAAGAACACCTTGCCGATGCGCTCGGGGGCGAGGCCGACGAGCCGCTGGGCCAGCCGGACCGCCTTGTCGTTGGTGAAGTCGGTGAACCCGGTGAAGTAGTCCAGCTCGGCGGTCTGCGCGCGAACGGCCTCGACGATCTCGGGACGGCCGTGGCCCACCTGCATGGCCCAGTTGCCGCCGCCCATGACGTCGAGCATCTCGCGGCCGTGCGCGTCCCAGACCTGGCAGCCGCTGGCCCGCACGATCACCTGGCGCTCGGTGCGGTCGCTGCGCTGGTGCGGGTGCACGATGAACCGGCGGTCCAGGTCCTCCAGCTCGGTCGCGGACGCCGAGCGGGTCGGCATCGAAGGAGTTATCGTCACGAGATCAGTCCCATCGTGAGTGCCAACGTTTATTCGGTTGCGAACGGCCGTTGATCACGGTTCGGGCGATTGGCGTCCATCGAGACCGAACACAGCCGCGGCCCAGCGGCGAGGCGGCAGGAAATACCTCTGGTACCTCGGGCCAACCATAACGAGTGCCCTGGTCGGGGCCTTATCCTGGAATGCTGGATCGGTGCCGCGCCGTTGATGATCGCGTTACCCGGGCCTTAACTTCGACGCATCCATCGATGCCCCGGGAGGCACCATCATGAACACGCCCGAGCTCGTCCCGCTGTTCACGCTCCAGGTCGAGATCGACGTGCCGGTCATGTCGAACACCACGCTCGGCACCAGGGTCACGTCCTTCGTGCGTGGCGGGAAGTTCACCGGCGAGCGGCTGTCCGGCACGCTGCTGCCCGGCGGCGGCGACTGGGCCGTGATCGACACCGAGGGCACGTTCCGCATCGACGCGCGCCTGGCCCTGCAGATCGACGGCGGCCCGATCGTGCACATGTCCTACCGCGGCCGGCTGACCATGCCGCAGGACGCCATGCAGCGCATGGCCGGCGGCGAGACCCTCGACCCCGAGGGCGTGTACTTCCGCACCGCGCCGGTGTTCGAGGTCGAGCCGGGCGAGTACGGCTGGCTGAACCGCGTGCAGGCCGTGGCCAAGGGCACGCTCGGCCCCGGCGTGGCGCCCTTCGAGGTCTACGAGCTGACCTGAGCGGCGGCCTCGACGGGCGTCAGCAGGCGGCCATGGTCGAACTCGGAGGCGAAGGCGGCGGCGCCGAGCGCGGAGCGGGCCGCCGCCGTGATCCGGTCGACGTCACCGCGCTCGGCCGGGGGCAGCGGGGCGCCCGCCGAGGCGCGCGCC
>DASWTI010000503.1:0-6150 GCA_036402215.1 Pseudonocardiaceae bacterium | reverse complement strand
TCGGCCGCGGCGACGCGGTGGGCGTGTCGCTGCCCAAGGGCCCGGACCAGGTGACGGCCGTGCTGGGGGTGCTGGCGGCCGGCGGCGTGTACGTGCCGGTGGGCGTGGACCAGCCGCCGGCGCGGCGCGACACCATCCTCGCCGCGGCGGCCGCGGTCGCCGTGCTCACCGCGGACGTGATGGACGAGGCGCGGGGTGCGGCGCCGCTCGCCGAGCCGGTGGCGGTGGACCCCGACGACCTGGCGTACGTGATCTTCACGTCCGGCTCCACGGGGGTGCCGAAGGGCGTGGAGACCACGCACCGGGCGGCGCTCAACACCGTGGACGACATCACCACCCGCTACGGCGTCGGGCCGTACGACCGCGTGCTCGCGGTGTCCGCGCTGGACTTCGACCTGTCGGTGTACGACGTGTTCGGGCTGCTCGGCGCCGGCGGCACCGTGGTGTGCGTGGCCGAGGACGAGCGGCGGGACGCGCACGCCTGGGCCGAGCTGGTGCGACGGCACCGGGTGACGGTCTGGAACACCGTGCCGGCGCTGCTCGACATGCTGCTGGTCGCGGCCACCGCGGAGGACCTGGCGCACCTGCGGCTCGCGCTGGTGTCCGGCGACTGGGTGGGCCTGGACCTGCACCCGCGGCTCACCGCGGTGCGGCCGCGCTGCCGGCTGGTCGCGCTCGGCGGCGCCACCGAGGCGGCGATCTGGTCCAACGCGCACGAGGTCACCGACGTCCCGCCGCACTGGCGCTCGATCCCCTACGGCCGCCCGCTGCGCAACCAGCGCTACCGCGTGGTGGACGCCGAGGGTCACGACCGGCCGGACTGGGTGCCGGGCGAGCTGTGGATCGGCGGCGTGGGCGTGGCCGAGGGCTACCGGGGAGACCCGGAGCGCACCGCGGAGAAGTTCGTGCGCCGCGACGACGGCCGCTGGTACCGCACCGGCGACCTGGGCCGCTACTGGCCGGACGGCACGCTGGAGTTCCTCGGCCGCACCGACCACCAGGTGAAGCTGCGCGGCCACCGCGTCGAGCTCGGCGAGATCGAGGCGACGCTCGGCGGGCACCCGCACGTCGCGCACGCCGTGGCGGCGGTCGTGGACGGGCGCCTGGCCGCGGCGCTGGTGACCCGCGACGAGCGGGCGGAGGTCGCGGCGTGGCTGGCCGAGCGGCTGCCGCACCACATGGTGCCGGAGCGGTTCGTGGCGCTCGACGAGCTGCCGCTCACCGCCAACGGCAAGGTCGACCGGGCCGCCGTGACCCGGCTGCTGGCCGACGCCGCCCCGGCCGGCGCGGAGACCCACGAGCCGCCGCGGACCCCGGCCGAGCGACTGGTGGCCGAGGTCTGGTCGGAGGTGCTGGGCCGCTCGCTCGTGGGCCGCGACGACGACTTCTTCGCGCTCGGCGGCGACTCGGTGCTCGCGACCCGGGCCATCGCGCGGCTGCGCGCCGCGGGCGCCGGGGTGCGGCTGCGGCAGCTCTTCGCGGCGCCGCGGCTCGCCGACCTCGCGGTGCTGCTGGACCTGGGCACCGCCGCAGAGCCGGCGGCCACGACCGTGGTGGCGGACCCGGCGAACCGGCACCGGCCGTTCCCGCCGACCGACGTGCAACGCGCGTACTGGGTGGGCCGCGACGAGGGCTTCGCGCTCGGCGGCGTGGCCACCCACTACTACAACGAGTTCGACGGCGAGGGCGTGGACCTGGAGCGGCTGCGCCGGGCCTGGGACACGCTGGTCGCCCGGCACGAGATGCTGCGCGCGGTCTTCGACGAGGACACCGGGGACCAGCGCATCCTGCCCCTGGACGAGGTCGGGCCGGTGGTCGTCCCGGTGGTGGAGGCCGGGGAGGCGGACGCGGAGCGGGCGCTCGGCGAGCTGCGCGCGGCCATGTCGCACCAGGTGCTGGACCCGGCCCGCTGGCCGCTGTTCGACGTGCGGGCGGTGCGCTACGTCCGCGACGGCGCCGAGCGCACCCGGCTGGGGCTGAGCCTGGACAACCTGGTGCTGGACGGCCTGAGCACCCGCATCCTGCTGACCGAGCTGGCCGTGCTCTACGACGACCCGGCGGCCGAGCTGCCGCCGGTGGGCGTCTCGTTCCGCGACTACGTGCTCGCCGAGCCGGACCGGGAGGCCGTGGCCGCCGCCGAGGCGCACTGGCGGGAACGGCTCGACGCGCTGCCCCCGGCGCCGCAACTGCCGCTGCGGGTGGACCCGGGCGCCGTGGTGCGGCCGCGGTTCAGCCGCCGCACCGAGACCCTGCCGGCCGACCGCTGGAAGCGGCTCACCGAGACCGCGCGCGGGCACGGGCTCACCCAGTCCGCGGTGCTGCTCACGTGCTTCGCCGACGTGCTGTCCGCGTGGAGCGCACGGCCGGACCTGACGGTCAACCTGACCCTGTTCGACCGGCGCGACGTGCACCCGGACATTCACCACGTGCTCGGCGACTTCACCTCGCTGCTGCTGCTGGCGCACGAGCCGCGGCCCGGCGAGGGCTTCCTGGACCGGGCGCGGCGGCTGCTCGGGCGGCTGTGGGCCGACCTGGAGCACCGGGACGTGTCGGCGGTGTGGGTGCTGCGCGAGCTGGCCCGGCGCACCGGCACCGGCGACACCGTCATGCCGGTGGTGTTCACCAGCGCGCTCGGCGTGGCCGGCGAGGTCTCCGACCACGAGCCGCGGGACTTCCCGGAGCGCGTGTGGGGCGTCTCCCAGACCCCGCAGGTCTGGCTCGACCACCAGGTGTACGAGGAGCGCGGCGCCCTGGTGCTGAACTGGGACGCGGTCGACGAGCTGTTCCCGGACGGCGTGCTGGACGCCATGTTCGCCGCCTACCTGGAGCGGCTGCACTGGCTGGTGGACGCCGACTGGGCGCGCGTCACGCCGGAGCTGACGCCGCCCGCGCACCTCGCGGCGCGGGCCGGGGTGAACGCCACCGAGGGCCCGCTGCCGGGCGGCCTGCTGCACGACGGTTTCTTCGCCCGCGCCGCCGCGGCGCCGGACGCCACCGCCGTGGTGTGGGACGGCGGCACGCTGAGCTACGGCGAGCTGGCCGGCCGGGCGCTGCGGGTGGCCGGCGCGCTGCGCGACCGCGGCGTGGTCACCGGTGACCTGGTCGGGGTGTCCCTGCCGAAGGGGCCCGACCAGCTCGCCGCCGTGCTCGGCGTGCTCGCCGCGGGCGCCGGGTACGTGCCGGTGGGCGTGGACCAGCCGCCGGCCCGGCGCGACACCATGCTGGCCACGGCGGGTGCCCGCGAGACGCTCACCGCGGAGCGCGTGGCCGAGGCGCTCGTGGGCAAGCCGCTCGCCGCGCCGGTACCGGTGGACCCCGGGGCGCTGGCGTACGTCATCTTCACCTCGGGCTCCACGGGCGTGCCGAAGGGCGTGGAGCTCACCCACCGGGCCGCGCTGAACACCGTGGACGACCTCAACGGCCGGTACGGCGTGGGCCCGGACGACCGGGTGCTCGCGGTGTCCGCGCTGGACTTCGACCTGTCGGTGTACGACGTGTTCGGGCTGCTCGGCGCGGGTGGCACGGTCGTCTGCGTGGACGAGGACCTGCGGCGCGACGCGCACGCCTGGGCGGAGCTGGTGCGCGCGCACGGCGTGACGGTGTGGAACACGGTGCCCGCGCTGCTGGACATGCTGCTGGTGGCCGCCACCGCGGAGGACCTGGCGACGCTGCGGCTGGCGCTGGTGTCCGGCGACTGGGTGGGGCTGGACCTGCACCCCCGGCTGCGGGAGAAGCAGCCGTCCTGCCGGTTGGTGGCCATGGGCGGCGCCACCGAGGCGGCGATCTGGTCCAACTACCACGAGGTCACCGAGGTGCCCTCGCACTGGCGGTCGATCCCGTACGGGCGGCCGCTGCGCAACCAGCGGTTCCGCGTCGTCGACGTCGAGGGCCGCGACCGGCCGGACTGGGTGACCGGCGAGCTGTGGATCGGCGGGGCGGGCGTGGCCCAGGGCTACCGCGCCGACCCGGACACCACGGCCGCGAAGTTCGTGGAGCACGACGGCGGGCGCTGGTACCGCACCGGCGACCTGGGCCGCTACTGGCCGGACGGCACGCTGGAGTTCCTCGGCCGCACCGACCACCAGGTGAAGCTGCGCGGCCACCGCGTCGAGCTGGGCGAGGTCGAGGCCGCGCTGCACGCGCACCCGGGGGTGACGCACGCGGTGGCGGCGGTGGCCGGCGACCACCTGGCCGCCGCCGTGGTCACCGTGACCGGCGGCGGCGGGACCGACGTGACCGACGTGACCGGCGGGACCGGTGACGGGACCGGTGACGCCGCCGCGGAGCTGACCCGGTTCGTGGCCGACCGGCTGCCCGGGCATATGGTGCCGGCGCGCGTGCTGGTGCTCGACGCGCTGCCGCTCACCGCCAACGGCAAGGTCGACCGGGCCGCCGTGGGCCGCCTGCTCGCCGAGCAGGGCCTGGACCCGGAGGACGACCCGCCACGCGGGCCGGTGGAGACCGAGCTGGCCGGGCTGTGGGCGGAGATCCTGGAGCTGCCCGCCGCCCCCGGCCGCCGGCAGAGCTTCTTCGCCCTCGGTGGCGACTCGCTGGCCGCGACCCGGCTGGTGGAGGCCGTCCGGCGGCGCTTCGCGGTGCGGCTGCCGCTGCGCCGGCTGTACGCCGCGCCCACCGTCGCGGGCCTGGCCGTCGAGCTCGGGGAGCACGTCCCCGCACCCCTGGCAGACCTGGAGGACTGGGCGGTATGAACGGCGACCTCGGCACCCGTGACCTGATCGAGGAGCTGGAGCGGCTCGGCGTCCAGATGTGGGCCGACGCGGGCCGGCTGCGGTTCCGCGCCCCGCGCGGGGTGATGACGCCCGAGCGGCTGGCCGTGGTCAAGGAGCACAAGCAGCGGCTGCTGGACCACCTGGGCGGCGGCGCGGTGGCGCTGCGCACCGACCCGGCGGCGCGGCACGAGCCGTTCCCGCTCACCGACGTGCAGGCCGCGTACCTGCTGGGGCGCGGCGAGGCGTTCGCCTACGGCGGCACCTCATGCCACGCCTACTTCGAGCTGGCGTTCGAGGAACTCGACCACGAGCGGCTGGAGCGCGCCTGGCAGACCCTGGTGCGGCGGCACGACATGCTGCGCGCCGAGGTGCACCCCGACGGCCACCAGCGGGTGCGCCCCGACGTGCCGGACTACCGCATCCGGGTGCACGAGGGTGACCCGGAGCGGGTCCGCGCGGAGCTGTCGCACAAGCGGTACGAGCCGTCCGAGTGGCCGCTGTTCGACCTGCGGGTCACCCGCACCCCCGGCCGCGACCTGCTGCACGTGTCCATCGACCTGCTCACCGCGGACTACACGAGCGTGCAGCTGCTGCTCGCCGAGCTGGACCAGCTCTACTCGGGCGGCGGCGAGCTCGCCCCGCTGGAGGTGACCTTCCGGGACGTGGTGCTCGCCGAGCGGGCGGCGCGCGAGGGCCCGGCGCACGAGGCCGACCGGGCCTGGTGGCTGGAGCGGGTGGACACCCTGCCGGGGGCGCCGGAGCTGCCGCTGGCCGACCGCGCCGAGCAGTCCCCGCCGCGGTTCACCCGGCACCACGCGCGGCTCGGCGGGCCGGCCTGGACGGCGCTGCGGGCGCACGCCGCGGCCAGGGACCTCACCCCGGCGAGCGCGCTGCTCGCGGCGTTCGCCGACGTGGTGGGCTCCTGGTCGCGGCGGCCGGCGTTCACGCTCAACCTGACGCTGCTCAACCGCCCGCCGGTGCACCCCCAGGTCGGCGCGCTGGTCGGCGACTTCACCTCGGTGACGCTGCTCGCCGTGGACCCGGATCCGGGCGCGGACCTGGCCGGGCGCGCGGCCGCGCTGCAACGGCGGCTGTGGACCGACCTGGACCACCGCGGCTTCACCGGCGTCGAGGTGATGCGCGAGCTGGCCCGGCGGCGCGGCGCCGAGGCGGCGCTGATGCCCGTGGTGTTCACCAGCACCGTGGGCCTGGCCGGCGACGGCGAGGGCGCGCTCACCGGCGCCGGGGAGCTGGTCACCGGCGTGAGCCAGACGCCGCAGGTGTGGCTGGACTGCCAGGTCATGGAGTACCGCGGCGGCCTGCTGGTGAACTGGGACGTCCGCGACGGCGTGTTCCCGGACGGCCTGGTCGAGGACATGTTCGCCGCGTTCACCACGCTGCTCGACGGGCTCGCCGCCTC
>DASWTI010000502.1:0-3153 GCA_036402215.1 Pseudonocardiaceae bacterium | reverse complement strand
GAGGGCGGCGCCGGTGACCACGACGACCGGCGCGGCCCCCGCGGCCGTTCCAGCCACCCCGGCGACACCGGCCGCCTCCGCGATGTCGGCCGCCCCGGTGAGCGGGGCGGCTCCGGCGGGCTCAGGAGCCATAGGCCAGGTACCCCCCGTCGGCGGGCAGCACGTGGCCGGAGACGAACGAGGACGCCGGGGAGACCAGGAAGGCGATCACGCGGGCGACCTCCGGCGGGCCGGCCAGGCGGCCGAGCGGGATGCGGTTCACCCGGATCGCGACGTCGTCCTCGGACAGCAGCGAGAGCACCTTGTCGGTGCCGGTGGTGGACGGGGCGACGGCGTTGACGCGGATGCCGTGCGGGGCCAGCTCCACCGCCATGGTGCGGGTGAGGGCGGCGACGGCGCCCTTGGTGAGCGAGTACACCGAGGTGTTGCGAACGCCGCGCAGGGCGTTCACGGACGCCAGGTTGACGATGCTGCCGCCGTCGCCGGGCCGCATCCGCCGCGCGGTCTGCTGGGCCAGGTGGAACAGGGCGCGGACGTTCACCGCGTACGCGGCGTCCAGCGCGTCGAGCGTGCTGTCCAGGAACGGCGCGACGCTCGCCAGCACGGCGCTGTTGACCAGGCCGTGCAGGGCGCCGCGCTCGGCGAGCACGCCGTCGAGCAGCGCGACCACGGCGGCGGCGTCGCGCAGGTCGAGCTGGTGGAACGAGGCGAAGCCGGAGCCGGACCCCGGCCGGTCGAGGTCCACGCCGACGACGGCGGCGCCGGCCTCGGCGAGCACGGTGGAGGTGGCCAGGCCGATGCCGCGGGCCGCTCCGGTGACCACGACGACGCGGCCGTCGAGCTCTGACACGGGATGCCTCCCGGCGGGATCGGGCGGATCGGGGCGAGCGGGATCGGGGCGGGACGGAAACGGGCTCAGGCGCGCCAGCGGAGGATGCGCTTCTCGGCGACGGCCATGAGGTTGTCGAACAGGAACGCCACGATCACGGTGACGACGAGCGCGGCGAAGACCTGGGAGATGTTGAAGACGCCGGAGCCGGCGACGATGAGGTAGCCGAGGCCGCGCTGGCCGAGGAACATCTCCCCCACCACGGCGCCGGCCAGCGCGTAGGCGAACGAGAGCCGCATCGCGGCCAGGATCCAGGGCAGCACCGAGGGCATGGCGATCTTGACGATCACCTGGCGGCGGCTGGCGGAGAACAGCCGGGCGAGGGTCAGGTGGTCGCGGTCGACGCTCTGGGTGCCGGCGATGGTGTTGGTCAGCACGATGAAGACCACCAGCGAGAACACCAGCAGGATCCGCGACTTGATGTCGATGCCCACCCAGAGCACGAACAGCGGGGCCAGCGCGATGCGCGGCATGCTGTTCATCATCGTGATGAACGGGCTGGTGAAGCCGCTGAGCGCCGGGCTCAGCCCGATCACGAACCCGAGCAGGGCGCCCACCACGACGCCGGCCACGAAGCCGGCGAAGGTGGCCTGCAGGGTCTCCGAGACGTGCGGCCACAGGTCGCCGGTGCGCACCAGGTCGACGAGCGTCCCGGCGACCTTGCTGGGCGCCGGCAGGAACAGCGGGTTCACCAGCTCGGCGCGCACCGCGAGCTCCCAGGCGCCGAGGAAGGCGACCATGCCGAGCACCCGGTAGACGACCATCGCCTTGCCGCCGCCGGCCGCGCGCCGCAGCCGGGTGCGACGGCCGGGCGGCGGGGTGCCGGCCGGGGAGGCGGACGGGGCGCCGGACACCACGAGCTGGTCAGACATCGAGGTCCCTCCAGATGTCGCGCAGGTGCTGCTGGAACCGGGGCTCCTCGAAGATCAGGTGCTGCACCGAGCGGGGCCGCGGCAGGTCGATGTCGTGGATCGACTTGATCCGGCCGGGGCGGCGGCTGAACACCACCACCCGGTCGGCCAGGGCGACGGCCTCCATGACGTCGTGCGTGATGAGCACGACCGTCTGGTGCTGCGCCTCCCAGATGCTCAGGAACAGGTCCTGGATGGTGATCTTGGTCTGGGCGTCGAGGGCGCTGAACGGCTCGTCCATGAGCAGCACGCTCGGCTGGGTGGCGAAGGTGCGGGCGACCGCGACGCGCTGGCGCATGCCGTGCGAGAGCGCCGAGGGGAACGCCTTCTCGAAGCCCCCGAGGCCGACTGCCCCCAGCAGCTCGCCGGCCCGCTCGCGGCGGGCCGCGCGGGACACGTCACCGCGGATCTCCAGCGGCAGGCCGACGTTGTCCAGGCAGCTGCGCCAGGGCAGCAGGGAGTCGCGGGCCGGCATGTAGCCGACGTCGCGGGGCACACCGCGCACCGGCTCGGCGCCCACCGTCACGCTGCCCGCGCTCGGCGTGATGAGCCCGGACACGATGTTGAGCAGCGTGGACTTGCCGCAGCCGCTGGGCCCGACGATCGCCACGAACTCGTGCTCGGCGATCTCCAGGCTCACCTCCTCGATCGCGGTGACGGCCGCGCCGCCCGCCGCGGGGAAGGTGTGGGTCACGTCCTTGACGACGATTCCGCTCGACATCCGTCCTCATCCCGTTCCGGACCACTCGGTCACGCTGTCCCGCCAGGCCGACCCGAGCTGGGCCACGTCCGGCGCGCCGGACAACTCGGACACCGCGCAGGCCAGTGCCTCGGCCGCCGCCGGCACCTCGTCGCGGTAGTGCCGCAGCACGTCGGCCAGGCCCCAGTGGGCGGTGTCGCCGTCGCCGGTGACACTCAGCGCGGAGCCGTCGGCCAGCTCGGCGCGCAGCACGCCCGTGGAGTCCGCGAGCGCCGGGTCGGGCACCACGGTCACCAGCTCCGCGGTGAGGCCGCGCAGCGGCCGGGGCAGGCGCGGCGCGTGGGCCAGCAGCACCCCCGGCGACGTTGGCCACCGAGCCGGGCAGCGCGCCGGCCCCGGCGTAGGCGGTGGTGAACGGCGAGACCCGGACGCTCAGCCGGACCAGCGGCGACGTGCTGGGCAGCAGCCGGCAGCCGAGGCGGTAGGCGGCGTCCAGCACGCCCTGGGCGTACGTGGGGGCGTCGTGGCGCTTGAAGGTGACGCCGGGCAGCCGCGGGCGGGCGTCCGGCGCCGGCACGTCGTGCGCCCCGGGGCCGTACTGGTCGAGCAGCCCGCGCGGGGCCTCCAGCGCGCCCTCGGCGGCACGGTGCCCG
>DASWTI010000501.1:0-6696 GCA_036402215.1 Pseudonocardiaceae bacterium | reverse complement strand
CGGCGGGCGCGGCGGCCAGGCCGAGGCCGGTGATCGCGGCGGTGACGAGCACCGCCAGCAGGACGGGCCGTCTCGATCCGAGGCGTGTCATGGGAAAGGTCCTCCCCTACAGGCTGGTCTCGCCGTACAGGCCGAAGAAGTCGTGCCACTTGACGCCGGCGCCGAAGCCACCGCCGGTGGAGAGCGCGGTGTAGACGTCGGCCAGCAGGTTGTGGGTGAAGACGACCAGGTCGTCGCGGCCGTCGCCGTTGACGTCGCCGGCGTACGGGAACTCGCCGTACAGGGCGAAGTGGTCGTGCCACCGCTGGTCGGTGCCGGTGAACGCCGAGCCGGTGGACAGCGCCACGAACACGTCGGCCGACGGGTTGGTGGTGAAGGTGGCGATGTCGGCCCGGCCGTCGCCGTTGAAGTCGCCGAGGCGCGGCGCCTCGTTGCCCACGGCGAACCAGTCGTGCCACTTCGAGGACGCGGCGAAGGCCGACCCGGTGGACAGCGCCACGTGCACGTCGGCGGCCGCGCCGCGGGTGAAGACCACGATGTCCGCGCGGCCGTCACCGTTGACGTCGGCGACCCCCGGGTGCTCGCCGGCCAGGCCGAAGAAGTCGTGCCACTTGGCGGACGCGGTGAACGAGGAGCCGGTGGACAGCGCGACGTGCACGTCGGCCAGCGAGTTGCGGGTGAACGTGATGATGTCGTCGCGGCCGTCGCCGTTCACGTCCCCGACCGCGGGCACCTCGCCGCCGAGCGAGAAGAAGTCGTGCCACTTCGAGGAGGCGGCGAACGCGGACCCGGTGGACAGGGCCACGTGCACGTCCGCGAGCGAGCCGTGGGTGAACACCACGATGTCGTCACGCCCGTCACCGTTGAAGTCCCCGGTGAGCGGCGTCTCGCCGCCGAGGGCGAAGAAGTCGTGCCACTTCTGCTGGGTGCCGGCGAAGCCGGACCCGGTGGACAGCGCCACGTACACGTCGGCCAGGCCGTTCTGGGTGAAGGTGACGATGTCGTCGCGGCCGTCACCGTTGAAGTCGGTGGGGCCGCCGGCGTAGACGCCGCCACCCTGCAGCAGCCGGGCCTGGTCCATCATCGAGCGGGCCCGGGCCTCGGCCTGGTCGTAGCGCTCGGGGCAGCAGGAACGCTGCACGCTCTGCGCGAGCAGGCCCGCGGAGTAGCTGGGGTACAAGGGTTCGTTGGCCTGGGCGCGGATGAAGAACTGCATGGAGGCGTAGGCGACGTCCAGGATCTGCTCGGGCGTGCCCCAGCCGTAGCTGGGCCGCTGCTGGAAGACGCCCAGCGAGTCCTTGTCGCCGCACGGCAGGTTGTTCATCCGGGACTCGACCCAACCGGCCTCGAACGCGGCCAGCATGACCTTCGGCGAGACGTTGCGGTCGAGGCCGACCTTCATGACGATGCGGATGACGTTCGGGTCGTGGCTCGGCGGGATGCTGGAGCAGGCGTCGGGGCCGACGTCGGCCGGGGTGTTCGCGGGGTCCACGGTCTCGGCGATGCCGGGCGGCAGGCCGGATGCCGGTCCGGCCGCCTGGGCGGGGGTGCCGCCGAGGAGCGTGGCCAGTGCCGTGGCCAGCGCGGTCGCCGCGGTGAGCACCGCCGGACGGAGCCGGGCGGTCAGCGCAGGGTTCATCGCGGGTTCTTTCCTTTCCGCCGCGAGGTTCCGCGGCTCGGGGTGGGGCGGGGTGACGGTCAGAACGCGCGTTCGCCGGGCAGGCCGAAGAAGTCGTGCCACTTGACGCCGGGGCCGAAGCCGGAGCCGGTGGACAGCGCCACGAACACGTCGGCCAGGGAGTTCTGGGTGAAGACGACCAGGTCGTCACGGCCGTCGCCGTTGAAGTCCCCGGTGTACGGGAACTCCCCGGCCAGGGCGAAGAAGTCGTGCCACTTCTGCTCGGTGCCGGCGAACGCGGACCCGGTGGACAGGGCGACGAACACGTCGGCGGCGGCGTTGGTGGTGAAGGTGGCGATGTCGTCACGGCCGTCGCCGTTGAAGTCGCCGACCCGCGGCTGCTCCGCGCCCACGGCGAACCAGTCGTGCCACTTGACGCCGGGCCCGAAGCCGGAGCCGGTGGACAGCGCCACGAACACGTCGCCGGTGGTGCCGCGGGTGAACGTGACGAGGTCGTCGCGGCCGTCGCCGTTCACGTCGCCCACGGCGGGGAACTCCGCGCCCAGGGCGAAGAAGTCGTGCCACTTCTGCTGGGTGCCGACGAACGCCGAGCCGGTCGAGAGCGCCACGTAGACGTCGCCGAGGGAACCCCGGGTGAAAGTGGCGATGTCGTCACGGCCGTCGCCGTTGAAGTCGCCGACCGCGGGGATCTCCCCGCTCAGCGCGAAGAAGTCGTGCCACTTGGTGGACGGGCCGAACGTGCTGCCGTTGGACGGGGCCACGTGCACGTCGGCGAGCGGGCCGTGGGTGAAGACCACGATGTCGTCGCGGCCGTCCCCGGTGAAGTCGCCGGTGAGCGGGGTCTCGCCGGGCAGGCCGAAGAAGTCGTTGCCCTTGACGCTCGCGCCGAACGCGGAGCCGGTGGAGGGCGCGGAGTACACGTCGGCGAGGGAGTTCATGGTGAACGTGACGATGTCGTCGCGGCCGTCGCCGGTGACGTCGGTGGGCGAACCGCCGAACATCGAGCTGCCGCTGCCGCCGCAGTTCCCGCTGGTGTGGTAGGAGATCGAGCCGCTGTAGCGCAGCGCCACGCCGTCGATGACGATCGGCTGGTTGCTGCCGTCGGCCTCCTGCTCGTAGTGCAGGTGCGGCCCGGTGGACTGGCCGGTGGAGCCGACCTTGCCGAGTTCGGCCCCGTAGCCGACGTACTGCCCGCGGGACACGCTGAACGCGCTCAGGTGCGCCACCATGCTCGTCCAGCCGCCGCCGTGGTCCACGCGCACGTAGTTGCCGTAGCCGGCGTGGTTGGGCACCACGTCGATGACGGTGCCGGGCGCCGAGGCCCAGACCGGCGTGCCGTGGTCCTCGGCGCCGGCCAGGTTGAAGTCCAGGGCGTTCACCACCTCCGTGGAGTGGTGGTAGTACTGCCGTTGCTCGCCGCACGGCCACGGGGCGCGGAACACCGGCCGCGGACCCGCCTGCACGCCGGCGCGCGGGGTGTCGTCCTTGGCGATCAGGCCGTGCTCCGATGCCTCGGCGCTCACCGGCGCGCGCCCGCCGGTCGAGGGTGCCGCGGCCGCCGGGACCGTGGTGGCCAGGAGTGCCGCCGTGGCGGCGGCCGCGAGGACCGCGGCCGCGCGGAGCGGATGGGCGCGTGCGGACATGCTGCCTACCTCTCGTCGGGGTTCGGGGTGCGGCAGGAGGTGGTGCCGCGTCAGCGCAGGAGGCTCGGCCGCGGCACCTCGGCGAACGAGCCGAAGGCGTCGTGCCACGTGAGGCCGGGGCCGAACGCGGACGCGGTGGAGACCGCGACGAACACGTCGGAGGCGGCGGGGTCGCCCCGGGTGAAGGTCACGATGTCGGCGCGGCCGTCACCGGTGGCGTCGAGGATGCCGGGCACCTCCTCGCCGAGCGCGAAGAAGTCGTGCCACCGCCAGCCGTCCTGGACGAACCGGCCGCCGTCGGAGAGCGAGACGTAGACATCGGCGAGCGAGCCGCGGGTGAAGGTGACGACGTCGTCGCGGCCGTCGCCGTTCACGTCACCGGCCCCGGCGAGCTCGGTGCCGAACGCGAAGGACGTGTGCCACTGCCACACCTCCTGGACGAACGCGACCCCGTTGGACAGCGAGACGAACACGTCGGCCGCCGTGCCGCCGGTGAACACCGCGATGTCGTCGCGGCCGTCGCCGTCGAAGTCGCCGACCGCGGGCCGCTCGCCGCCGTAGCCGAAGTTGTCGTGCCACTTGACGCCCGGCCCGAAACCGGAGCCGGTGGACAGCGCCACGAACACGTCGCCGGTGCCGCCACGGGTGAACGTGATGAGGTCGGTGAGCCCGTCGCCGTTGACGTCGCCGACCTCGGGGTGCTCGGCGTCGATGGCGAAGAAGTCGTGCCACTTGGCGGACGGGCCGAAGCCGGTGCCGGTGGAGAGCGCCACGTACACGTCGGCGAGCGAGCCACGGGTGAAGGTGATCAGGTCGGCGCGCCCGTCGCCGTTGACGTCGCCGGTGAGCGGGACCTCGCCGGCGAGCGAGAAGAAGTCGCTCACCTTGGTGCGGCCGCCGAACGCGCCGCCGGTGGAGAGCGCGGTGAACACGTCGCTCGTGGTGCCCTGGGTGAAGAGCACCGCGTCGTCGCGGTCGTCGCCGTTCACGTCGCTGGTGTTGCGGCGGTCGGTGCGCGCGCCCACCACGGCGGACGCGGGCCCGGCGTTGCCGGCCCGGTCGACGGCGACCACGCGGTAGTACCGCTGCGCGCCGGGCGGCAGCGGGCCGTGGCGGAAGGCTGCGGTGGTGCTGGTGCCGGCCAGGTTCGCCGCGGTGAGCGGCACCGCCGGGTCCGTGGCGGCGTACACCCGGTAGACGTCGACCCCCACGTCGTCGGCGGACTCGTTCCAGCGCAACGGGATCGCGTGCACCCGGCCGGGGGCGACGGCGAGCCCGGTGACCCCGGTGGGCGGTGCCTGGTCGGCGAACGGCGGCACCAGCGAGAACGCCGTGTAGGACGCGGCGGTCCAGCGGGCCGTGCTCCCGGGGGTGATCCGCACCGTGACCGCGGAGCGGCCGGCGGTGAGGGCGGGCCGCAGCGCGAACTCGTCGTCCAGCCAGCGCTGCGAGCGGTTGCCGAGGGCCTGCTGCCAGGTGCCGGCCGGCACGCCGTCCACCGTGACGGTGGCGGACTGGTATGCCTCGTTCTGGTCGCCGGTGCGGCGCAGCAGCACGCCCTGGTTGGCCGGGTCGACGGCGAGCCGGAAGGTCACGGCGGCGGCGGTGGCGCGCACCTCGCGGACCACGGTGGCCGAGTCGTCGTCGCCCTCGTGCACCGCGGTCAGGCCGTACTGGGAGGCCGCGCCGGACTCGGCGTAGGCGTGCGCGGCGCGGCTGCCAGGGTCGCCGACGACCAGCGTGTCGGTGCGGCGGGCGGCGGCGTCGGGCCGCGTGTAGAGGTAGGCCGTGGAGCTCTCGTCCACCGGGAGGTCGTTCTGCGGGCCGTGTTCCAGGCCGAAGCGCAGCGCGGTCGTGTAGGAGATCGCGTCGCCGAGCTGCAGCCGGTACATCGAGTCGCACTCGACGGCGCACGACCCGGTGCGCACCCGGTGGCCGGTGTTGCCGGTGAACACCCCGGTGTACTCGCCCCGGTTGAAGTACCAGCCGGACTCGTAGTAGTCCTCGCCGCCGGTGCCGTACAGCTGCGGGCCGAGCGCGCCGTCCACGTGCACCCGCTCGTCGCCCTCCAGGTAGCCGCGCGAGCCGTTGCAGCAGCCGGCGCCGCCGGTGGTGAGGCCGCGCGCGGTCTGGGTGACGCCGAGGAAGCGGCCGCGGCCGGCCAGGTCGGCGACCGTCCAGTCGCGCGAGGGCACCGTCCGGCCGCGCCTCGACTGCGTGGTGAAGTGGCCGGCGCCGCCGCCGGGGCCGAGCTCGGTGGTCCAGCGGGCGTTCGGCGCCACCGTGAGCTCGGCCTGGACCGCGCCGATGGCCGCGCCGGTGGTGTTGGCGAGCTGGAACCGTGCCGAGCCGGCGAACGGCATGGGCCACCAGGCGGTGTACCAGCCGCCGGGCGCCGGGTCGACGGCGAACATCAGGCTGCGCACCTCGCGCTCGCCGAGGCCGGCGCCCAGGAACTCACCGAGCGGACTGTCCACTGTGGACCGCCCGTCGAAGCTGGCGCGCAGCCGCAGGCCGGACAGGGCGGCCTCGGTGGCCTGGGCGTCGGGCACCCGCAGCCGCAGCTGGGTCACCGCCGCCGGGCCGGTGAGGTCGGCGAGGGTCGCGGTGCCCCCGGCCGGCACGGTCACCGAGGCGGTGCGGACGGTGGCGCCGGGCTGCGCGGGCTTGGGGTCGGCGCGGCCCGCGGCGCGCAGCCCGGCGACCACGTCGTGCGCCGGGTCCGCCGGGTCGAACCGGGTGATGCCGGCCGGGTCGCCGAACTCGCGGTAGGTGACATGGTGGAACAGCGGGTTGTTGGTGGTGGTGACGAGCATCGAGTCCCGGTACGGCATCGGGACCTTGATGGTGACGCCGCCGGAGGTCTGGTCGGCGTTGGTGACGAGCGGCCAGACGAACGGCGCGCCGAGGTCCCCGTTGACCACGGCCTGCAGGCTCGCGTCGAGCACCGTCACGCCGTCCAGGACCACGCGGATGCGCCCGGTCGCCGTGACGTCACCGCCGTCGCGGGTGAACCAGAGGGACTGGAGCTCGCCGGGCCCGCGATCCTCGGCGATCACGCAGCCGGGGCCGGTGGTGCGCAGGCACGAGTAGGCGCCCACGAACCCGTCGTTGTTGGTGCCGTCGCGGCCGAAGCTGGAGAACTGCCGGGTGCGGGCGGCCGGGGCCAGGTCCGGCAGCAGGTCCAGCCGCCGGTAGACGTCCCAGCCGACCGGCCCGGTGCTCGCGGCGGTCACCCCCGGAGCGGGAGAGGCGGCGGGGGCGACCGGAGCGGCGGGGGTGGCAGGAGCGGTGAGGGTGGCAGGAGCGGTGAGGGCGACGGGGGCGACGAGAGCGGCAGGGGCGGCAGGGGCGGCGGGAGCGACGGCCGTGGTCGCGGGGGCGAGGGCCGCCGCCGGCCGCGAGGCGGAGGCG
>DASWTI010000500.1:0-11396 GCA_036402215.1 Pseudonocardiaceae bacterium | reverse complement strand
CCCGCCCCCACCGCCCACATCGTCACCCACACCCCGCCGGGCTCCCAGCCTCCCCACCGGCCCCTGGAGCCCCGCCCCATCCCCGAGCCCCACCGCGCACCGGACGCCCACGCCCGGCCCCCGCAGGACGCGTACGGCTGGTCCGCTGAGGACGCCTACGGCCGGCCTGCCCAGGACGCGCACGGCCGCCCCGCCCATGACACGCACGGTCGGCCCGCTGAGGACGCCTACGGCCGCCCCGCTCAGGACGCGTACGGCCGCCCCGCTCAGGACGCGCACGGCCGGCCTGCCCCGGACGCCCACGGCAGCCCCGCCCAGGACGCGCACTCCCGCCCCGCTCAGGACGCGCACTCCCGCCCCGCTCAGGACGCGTACGGCCGACCCCCGCAGGACGCCTACGGCCGCCCCGCCCAGGATGCCTACGGCCGTCCCGGCCACGACGGGGGTTCTACCTGGGGCCACGACGCCGGGTACCAGGGCCACCACGGCTACCCGGGCGCGTCCGGCGGCGAGCACCACGACGGCCGGCCGCGGCATCCACTGCACCCGCCCGGGCACCCGGAGGCCGCCACCGCCTTCCCCGGCCAGGTCGTGGCCCAGTCCGGCCGCTCCACCACACCCCCCGCCCCACCACCTGACCACCGCGACCCGCGCGACCACCACGACCCCGACTGACCCACCGCGGCCCCACCGCCGCGATCCGCACCGAACCGCCGCACCCGCCCTAGGCCGCGACCCGCGCAGGCCCAGGCACCCGCCGTTCGTATGTACTCAGAGCAAAGGCCGGAACCCGCACCTCGCCCGAACGACCACCGCGACCCGGACCCGACCACCACCGAGGCCGCCGGCGCCGGCCACCGCGCCCGCGACCCCGCCCGTCCGGGAACCCGCTCAGCCCACCGCCGGGGCCTGTGCCCGGGCCGGATCGCTCGCCCGCATCCAGGCGATCACCAGCACGCCCAGCGCCACCAGCGGTGCCGCCACCACGGCCACCGCGCCGCCCTGGCCGTACGGGGGCACCGCCAGCGCCCACACCCAGTAGAGCCCGATGGCGAACACCTCGGAGCCCAGCCCCGCCACCGAGGTCACGGTGGCGCGGGCCCGGCCGCGCACGGCGGCCTGCAGCCGGGCGTCGGACACGACCATGGCGTGCTGCACGGCGCCGTAGCCCAGCGCGATCGCCACGAAGCCCCACCACAGCGAGCCGCTGACCGCGCCGCCCACGATGAGCAGGCCGCCGGCGATCACGATCACGCCGACCGCCGTCCCGCTGCGCTGCCACCCCGCGCTCGCGCCGCCGAGGATCTGCCCGAGCATCGGCAGCAGCACGAACACCGGCACCATGGCCGCCGTCGCCCCGGCCGACCAGGCCACCAGCGGGAAGAACTCGTCGAGCGCCGTCATGCCGGGCAGCAACGCGCACAACACCACGAGCCGCCGCACCGCGCGCACCCCGGACGCCTCGGCGAGCCCGGCGCGCAGCATGGCCAGCCAGGCCCGGATCCCGGTCGGCCCGTCCACCTCGGTGACCCGCGGCCGGGCCGGGAAGGAGAGCGCGATGCCGGCCAGCCCCAGGCAGATCAGCACGCTGGCCGCGCCGGTCGCCGGGTAGCCGCCGAGCGCCACCAGCGGCGCACCCGCCGCGGTACCGAGCGCGCACAGCGTCAGCCCGGCCGTCTCGGCGCGGGAGGAGAGCCGCAGGTACTGCTCCTCGGCGCCGATCGAGGCGAGCTCGTCGTGCACCAGCGCCTCCAGGGTGCCGGACGTGAGCGCGCCCGACGCGCCCCACAGCATGAACCCCACGGCGAACGCCCAGTACCCGGGCGTCAACGTCCACAGGCCGAAGCCCACGGCCTTGAGCAGCGCCGCCACCGCCAGCAGCAGGCGCCGCGACACCACGTCGGCCAGGGCGCCGGACGGCACCTCCAGCAGCAGCGAGGTGAGCGACCAGATGGCGAACAACGACGCGATGCCGGCCGCCGACACCCCGGTGTCGGTGAACAGCACCGCGTAGACGCCGTAGATCGGCATCATGTCGGTGACGCCGCTGTACGCCATGAAGCGGCGGTCGACGCCACGGACTGTCAGGGTCACGGGTGAGCTGGGTCAAAGCATGATTCCGACGCTACGGGGCACCCGGTGATCACCGCCACCGGTTTTCCTCGGGTGCGTGGCCGGCGACTACCCTCGCCCCCGGAAACCCGGGCGCCCGGCGCAGGCGTCGCAGCCGTCGCGGCACCCCCGGGAGACGCCAGTGGCACCCCGAGCCGGGAAGGACACGTGCAGCGATGACGGCCGATCCACCGCCACCGGTGCGGCCCGCACGCCTGGCGGTCGGCGTGGTCTCGGCCGGCCGGGTCGGGTCCGTGCTCGGCGCCGCCCTGGCCACCGCGGGGCACGTCGTGGTGGCCACCTCCGGGGTCTCGGACCGCAGCGTGCGCCGCGCCGAGGAACTACTGCCCGGCGTCCCGCTGCTGCCGCCCGACGAGGTCGTCCGCCGCGCCGACCTGGTGCTGCTGGCGGTGCCCGACGACGCGCTGGCCGGCCTGGTGCGCGGGCTGGCCGCGGCGAACGCCTTCCGGGCCGGTCAGATCGTGGCGCACACGTGCGGCGCGCACGGCATCGGCGTGCTGGAGCCCGCGGCCGCGGCCGGCGTGCTGCCGCTCGCGCTGCACCCGGTCATGACGTTCACCGGCCGCAGCGAGGACGTCGCCAAGCTCACCGCCTGCGGCTTCGGGGTGACCGCCGCCGACGAGATCGGCTGGAGCGTCGGTGAGGCACTCGTGGTGGAGATGGGCGCCGAGCCGGTGCGGGTGCCGGAGGAGTCCCGGCCGCTGTACCACGCGGCGCTCGCGCACGGCGCCAACCACCTGGCCGTGCTGGCCCGTGACGCCGCCGACGTGCTGCGCGCCGCCGGGGTGAACGCCCCGGACCGGGTGCTCGGCCCGCTGCTGTTCGCCGCCCTGGACAACGCGCTGCGGCACGGCGACCGCGCGCTCACCGGCCCGGTGGCCCGCGGCGACGTGGACACCGTGCGGGCGCACCTGCGGGTGCTGGACGAACGGCTGCCCGAGCAGGCGGCGGCGTACCGGGCGCTGGCCCGGCGCACCGCGGCCCGCGCGGCCGAGGCCGGCCTGATCGGCGACGCCGCCGCGGACGAGGTGCGCGCCGTGCTCCGCGACAACTCCGACGCCCAGCGATGAACCACGACCACCGCGCGGTGGCCCACCCGGGGGGAGAGCGATGAGCCGCGGCTTCACGGCCGGTGAGCTGACCGTGCACACCGAACCGGCCAGGCTGCGGGCCACCACGCGCGCGCTGCGCGCCACCGGCCGCCGCATCACCCTGGTGCCCACCATGGGCGCGCTGCACCGCGGCCACCGCACGCTCGTCGAGCACGCCCGCCGGGTGCCGAACACGGTCACCGTGGTGTCGATCTTCGTGAACCCGTTGCAGTTCGGGGCCGGCGAGGACCTGGACCGCTACCCGCGCGACCTGGACGCGGACCTGGCGCTGTGCCGCGAGCTGGGCGTCGAGCTGGTGCTCGCGCCGTCCGCCGCGGCCATGTACCCGGGGGGCGAGCCGAAGGTCACCGTGCACGCCGGCGCGCTCGGCGCCGACCTGGAGGGCGCTGCCCGCCCCGGTCACTTCGACGGCGTGCTCACCGTGGTCGCCAAGCTGTTCAACATCGTCGCGCCGGACGTGGCGTTCTTCGGCGAGAAGGACTACCAGCAGCTCACGCTCGTCCGCCGCATGGCGCACGACCTGGACCTCGACCTGCGCGTGGTCGGCGTGCCCACCGTGCGCGACCGTGACGGCCTGGCGCTCAGCTCGCGCAACTCCTACCTGACCGCCGGGCAGCGTGCCGCCGCGCTCGCGCTGTCCGCCGCCCTGAACGCCGGCGCCCGCGCGGCCATCGAGGGGGAGCGGGCCGCGCTCACCGAGGCCCGCGCCGTGCTGGACGCCGAGCCCGGCGTGGTCACCGACTACGTGGCGCTGCGCGCGCCCGACCTGGGCCCGGCGCCCGCCGCCGGCCCGGCCCGCCTCCTGGTGGCCGCCAGGGTCGGCGCCACCAGGCTGATCGACAACACCGGTGTGATACTGAGCGCCGATCATCTGGCCGGGCACGCGGCCGACGCCGGGTCTGTGGGGGCCGGTGGCGCGGTGCACCGGCCGGACCCGGCCTGACGGCGCCCGCGCGCGCCAGACCGTGAGGGGACCCAGCCCATGTTCCGCACCATGCTCAAGTCCAAGATCCACCGCGCCACGGTGAGCCGCGCCGACCTCAGCCACCCCGGCTCCATCACCCTCGACGAGGACCTGATGGACGCCGCGGACCTGCTGCCCGGCGAGCAGGTGGTGGTGGTCGACGTGACCAACGGCGCGCGCCTGGAGACCTACGTCGTGCCCGGTGAGCGCGGCAGCGGCGTGGTCGGCATCAACGGCGCCGTGGCCCACCACGTGGACCCGCGCGACGTGGTGATCCTGCTGTCGTACGAGATCATGGAGATCGCGCGGGCGCGTGACTTCCGGCCCACCGTGGTCTTCGTGGACGAGACCAACGCCGTCACCGGCACCGGCACCGACCCGGCGGCCACGCCCCCCGCGGCGGCGGTCGCGGCCACCGTCACCGTGCCGAACGCCGAGACCGACGACGCCGCCCGTCTCGACGCCCTCATCCAGGCCGGGGCCTAGCCGTGCTGCTCACCATCGACGTCGGCAACACGAACATCGTCCTCGGGCTCTTCGACGGCGACGACCTGGTGCGTGACTGGCGGATGCGTACCGACGCCAGGGCCACCGCCGACGAGCTGGCGTTCGTCATGCGCGGCCTGCTCGGGCCGCTCACCGCGGACATCACGGGCGTGGCCGCCCTGTCCACGGTGCCCGCCGTGCTCCGCGAGCTGCGCGTCATGCTGGAGCGCTACTGGGGCGACGTGCCGCACGTCATCGTGGAGCCGGGGGTGCGCACCGGCGTGCCGCTGCTCTACGACAACCCGAAGGAGGTCGGCGCCGACCGCATCGTCAACGCGCTCGCCGCCCACACCGTGTACGGCGGGCCGGCGGTCGTCGTCGACTTCGGCACCTCCACCAACTTCGACGTGGTGAGCGCGCGCGGGGAGTTCCTCGGCGGCGCGCTGGCCCCTGGCATCGAGATCTCGGTGGACGCCCTGGCCGCCAGGGCCGCGGCGCTGCGCAAGGTGGAGCTGGTGCGCCCGCGCTCGGTGATCGGCAAGACCACCGTGGAGGCGTTGCAGTCCGGGCTGCTGTACGGCTTCGCCGGCCAGGTGGACGGGCTGGTCGGTCGCATCGTGCACGAGCTGGTCGGCGACTCCGGCGACCCGGTCGCGGTGATCGCCACCGGTGGCCTGGCCCCGCTGGTGATCACCGAGTCCACCACCATCCAGCACCACGCGCCGGATCTCACGCTGATCGGCCTGCGCCTGGTGTACGCCCGCAACGTGCGTTAGCGGCGGATCGCGCGTCCCACGTGGGTGCGCAGCGGCAGGTCGAACTCGCCGGACGCCGTCTCGGGCAGGCCGGCCAGGTAGGCGCGCAGCTCGTCGAAGCGCCGCTGCCGCTCGTCCTCGGGCAGCACCAGGTACGCCGAGTACGTGCCGAACGTGGCGATCAGCGAGTCGGCCGTGCGCCGCTGCGCGTGGTCGAACGTGGCCCACTCCAGCTTCGGGAACGCCGGGTGGTCCACGGTCGGCTGGGTGGGCTCGACGGGCACCTCGGTGCTCGGGTCGTACATGCGCTCGCCGAGCGTCCGCATCCACTCCACGCGCTCGTCGGCGCCGTTCCACATGAGCACCAGCGGCCCGCCCGGCTTGAGCACCCGGGCGATCTCGGGCAGGGCGACCGCGTGGTCGAACCAGTGGAACGCCTGCCCGACGACCACCGCGTCCACCCTGGCGTCCGGCAGCGGGATGTCCTCCGCGGAGCCGGCCAGCACGGCCACCCCGAACACCCGCTCCAGCATGGCGGCACGCATCTCCGGGTCGGGCTCGACGGCGATCACGTCCACCTCGGCGCGCTGCAACGCCTCGGTCACCCGCCCGGTGCCGGCCCCGAGGTCCAGCACGCGCAGCGGGTACCGGGTGCGGACCGGTTCCAGGGCCCACGAGATCGCCGCGTCCGGGTAGCTGGGGCGGTGTTCGGCGTACTCCCGTGCCGCCGCGCCGAACGACGACGCGCGGCGGGCCTTCAGCTCGGCTTCGTCCACGGGGGGCACCGTACCGGCTGGTGGCCGCTGGATAGGGTCGTACCGTGAGCGAGGACGCGCAGGCAGTGGACGTTCCCGAGCAGGTCAGGGTGCGCTCCGAGAAGCGGGCGCGGCTGCTGGCGGCCGGGATCGAGCCCTATCCGGTCACGGTGCCGCGGACGCACACGCTCGCCGAGGTGCGCGCGGCGCACCCCGACCTGCCGCCGGACACGGCCACCGGGGAGCGGGTCTCGGTGACCGGCCGGGTCATGTTCCAGCGCAACACCGGCAAGCTGTGCTTCGCCTCGCTGCGTGAGGGCGGGGCCACCGGCGCCGAGCTCCAGGTGATGCTCAGCCTGGCCACGGTGGGTGACGAGTCGCTCGCCGCCTGGAAGGCCGACGTGGACCTCGGCGATCACGTGGCGGTCACCGGCGAGGTCATCACCTCGAAGCGCGGCGAGCTGTCGATTCTGGCCGACGAATGGTCGCTCGCGGCGAAGGCATTGCGCCCGCTGCCGGTGGCGTTCAAGGAACTCTCCGAGGAAACACGCGTCCGGCAGCGGTACGTGGACCTGATCCTGCGTTCCCGGGCGGCCGACACCGTACGAATCCGTTCCGCAACGGTGCGCTCGCTTCGGGACTCGCTGCACGGCCGGGGATACCTCGAGGTGGAGACCCCGGTGTTGCAGACCCTGCACGGCGGGGCCACCGCACGGCCGTTCGTGACGCACTCCACGGCGTTCGGCATCGATCTGTACCTCAGGATCGCGCCGGAGCTGTTCCTGAAGCGCTGCGTGGTCGGTGGTATCGACCGCGTCTTCGAGCTCAACCGGGTGTTCCGCAACGAGGGGAGCGACTCCACTCACTCTCCGGAGTTCTCGATGCTGGAGGCCTACGAAGCGTACGGATCGTACGACTCCCAGGCGCGGCTCACGCGGGAACTCATCCAGGAGGCCGCACAGAACGTATGCGGTGGGCTCACCGTGACGCTTGCCGACGGCAGCGAGTACGACCTGTCCGGCGAATGGGACGAGCTGACGTTGTACGGCTCGCTTTCGGACGCACTCGGTGAGCCGGTCGGCCCCGAGACGGAAGTGTCGTCGCTGCGCGGATACGCCGAACGGCTCGGCCTGGAACTCGACCCGTCGTACGGGCCGGGCAAGCTCGCGGAGGAGCTCTGGGAGCACCTGGTGGGTGACAAGCTGTCCGCGCCGACGTTCGTCCGGGACTACCCCGTCGACACCTCGCCGCTGACCAGGCAGCACCGGGAGCGGCCCGGTGTCGCGGAGAAGTGGGACCTGTACGTGCGGGGCTTCGAGCTGGCGACCGGCTACTCGGAGCTGGTGGATCCGGTGGTGCAGCGGGAGCGGCTCACCGCGCAGTCGTTGCTCGCCGCCGGCGGCGACCCGGAGGCCATGCAGCTCGACGAGGACTTCCTGCGCGCGCTCGAATACGGCATGCCGCCGTCGGGCGGCATGGGAATGGGCGTGGACCGACTCTTGATGGCCATCACCGGATTGGGCATCCGCGAGACCGTGTTGTTCCCCCTCGTCCGGCCCGAATGACGATCGTCCGCTGATCACCCGGCTGCGTGTTGCCGCTCCAATGCTCTACTATGCTGGTTACTATTGAACGGTAGCTCCCAACTATCGTCCGTTCAAGGCTCCCCCTGGAGGACAGCGCGCATGGCGCAGCAGACCATAGTCACACTCGTTGATGACCTCGACGGCTCGGAAGCGGACCAGACCGTCGAGTTCAGCCTCGACGGCGTTTCCTACGAGATCGACCTCTCCGAGTCGAATGCCAACAAGCTTCGGGACGCGTTGGCGGGTTACGTGTCGCACGCCCGTCGTACCGGTGGCCGCCGTCGTGGTGCCGGCCGCTCTCCCGGGGCCGCCCGTCCCGGCGTGGACCGTGAGCAGAACGCGGCGATCCGGGAATGGGCGCGCAAGCGCGGCATGAAGGTGTCGGACCGCGGCCGTATCCCGGCCGAGGTGCTGGAGGCGTACCACCGCGACAACTGAGGTTCGATCCACTCCGCGCCCCGCGCACCGCGGAATGGACCTTCGGACGGCGATCGGCGAACGGCCCCGGACCCGACTCCGGGGCCGTTCGCCGTACCGGGGGCCGGCGCGTGCGGGAGGGCAGTACGGCGGAAGGACGAGCCTCAGGACTGCTCGTCGAGGAGCTGGGCGCGTAGGGCCTCGGTCAGCCGGGGGCAGGTCACGCACGGACCCTCCGCCTCCGGCAGCTTGTAGTAGAAGCAGCAGCTCTGCCGGGTCCGCGTCCAGTGCTCGGCGCCGCTCGGCCCGCGCACCCGGCGGATCGTCGAGCCCGACGTGAACGGCGCGAGGCGCCGGGGCAGCACGAGCGCCGCCGAGGCCGCGCCGGCCGGGTCGTCCCCGCCGCGGTGTGCCAGATGCCACAGCCCGCGGTCCAGGGCGTCCGTGACGGCGCCCCAGAGCGTGTGCGGCCCGAACCGCGAGGCCTGCCGGTACGCCGCCACGAAGCGCGCACCGTGCGCCGCCACCTCGGCCCGCAGCACGGCGGCCAGCGCGTCCTCGTCGGGCACCACGGTGGCGTGCGGCGACCCGGCCCCCGGGTCCGACGGCAGGCAGGTGAAGGCCGGCGACCGCAGCGCCACGGCCACCGGCCGGTGGAACTCCGGGCCCACGGTGAACGCCAGCGTCTCGGGCGCCAGCGCCGGCACCCGGCGCGCCTGGTGGAACAGCATCCCGCCCAGGTAACCGAACATGCCCGCGTACCAGCTCATGACGTACCCGGCCGGCGTCACCTGAGGCACGCTCGAGTAGGTGTCGGCCATCCGGGTGGACAACGCGGCCTGCCAACGGGTGAAGAAGGAGGGCACGGCGAGGACCTCGCCACAACTCACCCACACCTCACCCGCGAGCGCGGCACGATCGTCCGGGCGGACCATGCGGCTCGGCAGGGGCAGTCCGAGGCGGAACGAGCACCAGGGGACGGCGGCATTGACGGTCTCGACGGACGGGGCGAGCGCGGGCGAGGCGACCGCGGTCATGCGCGCTCCCTTCCGCTGCCGCATCGAGCCAGGTATGCCTAACCTTAGCCCGCATGCTGCCACGGTGATCGGCCCCGGTCACCTGCCCGGAGAGGACTGGCGAGCAGTCGCCACGCGTGTTCGCCAGCAGCGGAAGGCCGCCGATCGCGGAATCCACCGGCCACGGAGCGCGTTGACCCGACGTGACGCACGCTCGACGGCACGCAGCGTTCACAGTGCGGCCACTACAGTGGTCGTAGGCATCGGCAAACGGAGGGTCCGCGCACCGGAAGCGCGGTCCACCCACCAGCCCACCGCCAACGCAGTCAGGGAGTAGGACATGTTCGAGAGGTTCACCGACCGCGCGAGGCGGGTAGTGGTCCTGGCCCAGGAAGAGGCCAGGATGCTGAACCACAACTACATCGGCACCGAGCACATCCTGCTCGGCCTCATCCACGAGGGTGAGGGTGTCGCCGCCAAGGCGCTGGAGTCCCTCGGCATCGCGCTCGAGGGCGTCCGCCAGCAGGTCGAGGAGATCATCGGCCAGGGCCAGCAGGCCCCGTCCGGTCACATCCCCTTCACCCCGCGCGCCAAGAAGGTGCTGGAGCTGTCGCTGCGTGAGGCGCTGCAGCTCGGCCACAACTACATCGGCACCGAGCACATCCTGCTCGGCCTGATCCGCGAGGGCGAGGGCGTCGCCGCCCAGGTGCTCGTCAAGCTCGGCGCGGACCTGAACCGGGTGCGCCAGCAGGTGCTGCAGCTCCTGTCCGGCTACCAGGGCAAGGAGCCGGCCGAGTCCGGCGGCCGCGGCGAGGGCACCCCGTCCTCCTCGCTCGTCCTCGACCAGTTCGGGCGCAACCTCACCGCCAGCGCGCGCGAGGGCAAGCTCGACCCGGTCATCGGGCGCGAGAAGGAGATCGAGCGGGTCATGCAGGTGCTGTCCCGCCGCACCAAGAACAACCCGGTGCTGATCGGCGAGCCCGGCGTCGGCAAGACGGCCGTGGTCGAGGGCCTCGCCCAGAAGGTCGTCAAGGGCGAGGTGCCCGAGACGCTCAAGGACAAGCAGCTCTACACGCTGGACCTCGGCTCGCTGGTCGCCGGCTCGCGCTACCGCGGTGACTTCGAGGAGCGCCTGAAGAAGGTGCTCAAGGAGATCCGCACCCGCGGTGACATCATCCTGTTCATCGACGAGATCCACACCCTCGTCGGCGCGGGTGCCGCGGAGGGCGCGATCGACGCCGCCAGCATCCTCAAGCCGATGCTGGCCCGCGGCGAGCTGCAGACCATCGGCGCCACCACGCTCGACGAGTACCGCAAGTACGTCGAGAAGGACCCGGCCCTGGAGCGGCGCTTCCAGCCCATCCAGGTCGGCGAGCCGACGGTGGCGCACACCATCGAGATCCTCAAGGGCCTGCGCGACCGCTACGAGGCCCACCACCGCGTCTCCATCACGGACTCCGCGCTGGTCGCGGCGGCCACGCTGGCCGACCGCTACATCAACGACCGCTTCCTGCCGGACAAGGCGATCGACCTGATCGACGAGGCCGGCGCCCGGATGCGCATCCGGCGGATGACCGCGCCCCCGGACCTGCGGGAGTTCGACGAGAAGATCGCCGACGTCCGCCGGGAGAAGGAGTCCGCGATCGACGCGCAGGACTTCGAGCGGGCCGCCAAGCTGCGCGACACCGAGAAGCAGCTGCTCGCGCAGAAGGCCGAGCGGGAGAAGCAGTGGAAGGCCGGCGACCTCGACGTCGTCGCCGAGGTGGACGACGAGCAGATCGCCGAGGTCCTGGCCAACTGGACCGGCATCCCGGTGTTCAAGCTCACCGAGGAGGAGACCACCCGGCTGCTCCGCATGGAGGACGAGATCCACAAGCGGATCATCGGCCAGCAGGACGCGGTCAAGGCCGTGTCCCAGGCGATCCGCCGGACCCGGGCCGGCCTGAAGGACCCGAAGCGCCCGAGCGGCTCGTTCATCTTCGCCGGTCCGTCCGGCGTCGGTAAGACCGAGCTGTCCAAGGCGCTGGCGAACTTCCTGTTCGGCGAGGACGACGCGCTCATCCAGATCGACATGGGCGAGTTCCACGACCGGTACACGGCCTCGCGGCTCTTCGGTGCCCCTCCCGGGTACGTGGGCTACGAGGAGGGCGGCCAGCTCACCGAGAAGGTGCG
>DASWTI010000499.1:0-13120 GCA_036402215.1 Pseudonocardiaceae bacterium | reverse complement strand
GCGGCCCCCGCCCGGGGCCCGCGGCGGCGGCGCGGGCACGGCGAGACCCGGTGGGCGCTGTTCTTCCTGGCGCCGTGGCTGGTGGGCTTCGTGTTCTTCACGGCGGGGCCGATGCTGGCGAGCCTGTGGCTGTCGTTCACCGACTACAACCTGGTGAGCTCGCCGTCGTTCGTCGGCGGCGAGAACTACCGCCGGATGGTGGCGGACCCGAAGGTCGCGAAGGCGCTCTGGAACACGATCTTCTACACGGCGCTGCACGTGCCGCTGCAGATCGTGCTGGCGCTGGCGCTGGCCGTGCTGCTGCACCGGGTGGGCCGGGCCGCGGGCTTCTTCCGGACGATCCTCTACCTGCCGGTGATGACGCCGCCGGTGGCGCTCGCCGCGCTGTTCCTGTTGCTGCTCAACGGAAGCACCGGCGCGGTGAACGACCTGCTCGGCGTGTTCGGGGTGGATGGGCCGAACTGGACCACGGACCCGACGTGGATCAAGCCGGGCATCATCGTGATGCAGCTGTGGACCGTCGGCAGCACCGTGGTGATCTACCTGGCCGCGTTGTCCTCGGTGCCGCCCGAGCTGTACGAGGCGGCGACGCTGGACGGCGCGGGACCGTGGCGGCGGTTCCGCAACGTCACGCTGCCGATGATCAGCGGCACGGTGTACTTCACGGTGCTGGTCAACACGATCGGCTCGCTGCAGATCTTCAGCGAGGCGTACGCGATGTACTTCGGCGCCGGCGAACAGCGCTCCTCCGACGGCGACGCGGCGCTGTTCTACGTCATCTACCTGTTCCAGAAGGCGTTCGAGACGCAGGAGATGGGCTACGCGTCGGCGCTGGCCTGGCTGCTGTTCGTGGTCGTCGTGGCGATCACCGTGCTGCAGGTGCGGGCCGGCCGCCGCCTCGTGCACTACGAGGGGGAACGGTGACCCGCGGGCGGGTGGCCGCCACCGGGGTGCTGGTCGTGGTCTCGGTGGCGTTCCTGTACCCGTTCGCCTGGCTGGTGAGCGCCTCGCTCAAGGAGCGGCGGTTCGTCTTCGACAACTCGCTCATCCCGTCGCCGCTGGCCTGGCAGAACTACGTGGACGTGTGGGACAAGGCGCCCATGCTGGTCTGGTTCGTCAACAGCGCGGTGGTGGGGCTGGCCGCGGCGACGGCCGTCACGCTGTCCAGCGCCATGGTGGCGTTCGGCTTCGCGCACTTCCGGTTCCCCGGCCGGAACCTGATGTTCGGGCTGGTGCTCGGGACCATGATGCTGCCCGGCGCGGTGACCATGGTGCCGGTGTACCTGGAGTGGAACGCGGTGGGGCTGGCGTCCACGCAGGTGCCGTTGTGGGCGCAGAACCTGTTCGGCTCGGCGTTCTTCGTGTTCCTGCTGCGCCAGTTCTTCCTGGCACTGCCGCGCGACGTGTTCGAGGCGGCGCGGGTGGACGGGGCGAGCTGGCCGCGGGTGTTCCGCAGCATGGCGCTGCCGCTGGCCCGGCCGGGCCTGGTGGTGGTGTTCGTGTTCGAGCTGAAGAACAGCTGGGTGGATCTCATCCGGCCGCTCATCTACCTGCGCGACCCCGAGTTGTACACGCTGCCGCGCGGGCTGAAGGCGGTGCTGGACCGGTTCGGCCAGTCCGGCGGCGAGGCCGAGTGGCAGATCGTGATGGCGGCCAGCACCCTGTCGACGCTGCCGATGATCCTGGTGTTCTTCCTGGCGCAGCGGTACTTCGTGCGCGGGCTGGTCACGTCCTGACGGCGCGCCGCGGCCCCGGTCCGTCGGTGCCGGGGCCGCGGCGGCCGGTCACCGGACGCTCAGTCCGGCGGCTCCGCGCGCGGGTCGGCGCGCGTGGTGTCCTCGGTGGAACGGCGGTCCTCGGTGGACTGGCCCCGGTCCTCGTTCGAGCGGCGCTGGGCCTCGCGGATGACGGCGACCGCGTCCGGGGCCACCGTCTCGTCGTACCGCTCTGGCTCCACCCGCTGGGGCGAGGTCTCCACGGCCATTCGTCCCCCGCCGGGCGGGGTGCGCTCCAGGTCGTCCATCGGTCGACCACCTCCTACCTGCGACGTACCCCCGGGCCGGGGGACGGCAAACCTCGGTCAGACGGACGTCGCCGGCGCCGCGTCCTCGTCGCCGCGCGCGCGGGCCACGGCGGTGCGGCGGCGGTCCAGCCGGTTCATCACGGGGGTGGCGCCGAGGCCGTGCAGCAGCACGGAGCCGGCCACCACGAGGCCGGCCAGGGCCCACAGCCGCGCCGGGTCGCCGAACGCGCCGGGCATCGCCTGCAACCCGTAGGCGACGTAGAACAGCGTGCCCACGCCGCGCACCCCGAAGACCGCGATGACGGCCCGCTCCCGGGGCCCGGTGCTGCCGCCGGCCAACGCCAGCCAGCCGAGCAGCGGCCGCGCCACCAGCAGGACCCCGGCGACCAGCAGCACGTCGCGCCAGCCCAGGCCGGCGAGCAGGCCGCGGGCGATGGCACCGCCGAGGAGCAGCAGCACCACGACGGTGAGCAGCCGTTCCATCTGCTCGACGTAGTCGTGCAGCACCCGGTGGTAGCCGTGGTCCCGCTCGGCGGCCCGGATGGTCACCGCGCACACGAACACCGCGAGGAAGCCGTAGCCCTCCGCCAGCTCGGTGAGGCCGTAGGCGAGGAAGGTGGCCGCGAGCGCCACGAAGCCCTCGGCGTGCTCGGCCAGCCGCAGCCGCTCGTTGCTCACGCGGAAGAACAACATCCGCAGGCCCCAGCCGATGAGCAGCCCGGCGGCCAGGCCGATCCCGACGCGCCACAGCACGTCCACGGCGAGCCAGCGGGGCAGCCAGCCCGCGGGGGCGGCGCCGGCCGCGGCCATGGCGATCGCCGCGTAGGTGAACGGGAACGCCAGGCTGTCGTTGAGCCCGGCCTCCGAGGTGAGCGCGAACCGGGTCGGGTCGTCGACCGCCTCGGGGTCGTCGGCCGGTTCGCCGACCTGGACCTCCCCGGCCAGCACCGGGTCGGTGGGGGCGAGCGCGGCGCCGAGCAGCACGGCGGCCGCGACGCCCAGGCCCAGCATCCACCAGCCGGCCACGGCCACCGCGACCACGGACAGCGGCATGGTGATCGCCAGCAGCCGCCAGGTGGTCCCCCAGCCGCGGGCCGGCCGGTCCAGGGCGAGGCCGGCGCCCATCAGCGAGACGATGACGCACACCTCGGTCAGGTGCACCGTGATGCCGGTGTGCGTCAGCGGGTCCGGGTCCGGCAACCCGTCGAAGACGGCGAACACGGCCATCCCCGCGCCGAGGAAGACCATCGGCATGGAGACCGGCAGGCGGCCGATCATCCGGGGCAGCAGCGCGGCGACCAGGGCGGCGATGCCGAGGACCGCGTAGACCAGGCCGGGGGCGTCGATCACGCTCGGCTCAGCCGGCCAGGCCGGCCGAGCGCAGCTCGGGTTCCACGTGCTTGGTCCAGGCCTCGAAGAACGCCTCCTGGTCCGGGCCGATCTGCTGCACGTACAGCTCGTCGAAGCCCGCGTCGGCGTACTCGCGCACCGACTCGACGATGCGCTCCGGGTCCGGGCCGCACGGCACGGTGCCCGGCACCATGTCCGGCGTGACGAGCGTGGCGGCCTGCTCGAAGTGGCTGGGCGTGGGCAGCACCTGGGCCAGCTCGCCGGGCAGGAAGGCGTTGGGCCACAACCGGTGCACGGTCTCCACGGCCTGCTCCTCGGTGTCCGCCCAGCACACCTTGAACCCGGCCTGGGTGGGCTTGCCGGCGCCGCCGTTCTCCCGGAACACGCGCACCAGCTCACCGTCCGGCGAGGTGCAGCAGAAGCCGTCGCCGATCCGGCCGGCGAGCGCGGTGGCCTTCGGGCCGAAGCCGGAGACGTAGATCGGCACCGGCTCGTCGGGCAGCGTGTAGATCCGGGCGTTCTCCACCGTGTAGTGGGTGCCGTGGTGGGTCACGTCGCCGCCGCGGTGCAGCTCGCGGATCAGCCCGACGGCCTCCTCCAGCATGTCGAGCCGGACGCCGGCGCTCGGCCAGTGGTCGCCGAGGATGTGCTCGTTGAGCGCCTCGCCACTGCCGACGCCGAGTGTGAAACGGCCCTCGCACTGCACGGCGGCGGTGGCCGCGGCCTGGGCGATCACCGCGGGGTGGATGCGGATCGTGGGGCACGTGACGGCCGTGGTGATCGGCAGCGTCGTCACCTCGGAGAGCGCGCCGATCACGGACCAGACGAACGGGCTCTGCCCCTGCTCGTCGTTCCACGGGTGGAAGTGGTCGGAGATCCACAGCCGCTCGAAGCCGGCCTCCTCGGCCAGCCGGGCCTGGCGCACCAGCTCCCGTGGCCGGTACTCCTCGCTGGACAGGAAGTATCCGAAGGTCACCATGCCGGGCGGTTACCCGTCGGTGGGCCGGTCAACCACGTTTTCGTACACCCGGGCGTGCTCGGCCACCGCCCGCTGCCAGGAGTAGCGGGAGGTCGCCCGGTCCCAGCCGGCCACCGCGTACTGCTGGCGGCGCAGGGGGTCCGCGGCCAGCCGCCGCAGCGATCCGGCGAGGGCGGACGGGCGGCGCGGCGGCACCAGCTCGCCGGTGATGCCGGGCACCACGGTGTCGGCGAGGCCGCCCACCGCAGCGGCCACCACCGCGGTGCCGGAGGCCATGGCGCCGAGCGCCGTCACGCCGCACGCCTCGTACCAGGGCACGCAGGCCACGATGTCGGCGCGCCGCAGCAGCACCGGCAGCTCGTCGCGGCCGGCGCGGCCGCGCAGGTGCACCCGGTGGGCCACGCCGAAGCGCTCGGCCAGCGCGCGCAGCCGCCGCGCGTCCGGGTCGGTCTCCAGCTCGGACTCCGGCGGGCCGCCGACCACGGTCAGCTCCGCCTCCGGCACCCGGGACAGCGCCAGCACCACGTCGTCGTGGCCGCGGGCACGCCCCAGGTCGCCGACGGTGAGCACGCGCGGCGGGCCGGCGGGCTCGGCCCTCGGGTCGCCGGGGCCGAAGCGGTCGCAGTCCACGCCGCACGGCACCAGGTGCAGCCGGGTGGGCCGGATACCCATGTCCAGCAGGTCCTGCCGTTCCTCCTCGCTGACCGCGACCACCGCGGCGGCGCGGCGGCCGACCAGCCGTTCCATGGCAGCCTGGTCCGGCGCCACCGCCGGTCCCCCGTGGCCGGTGTGGCGGCCGGTCAGGCCGTGGTAGCTCTGCACCACCGGGACGCCGAGGTCACGGCAGACCAGGTGCGCCGCCGTGCCGGAGCTCCAGTGGTGGGCGTGCACGACGTCCGGCCGGGGCCGTGCCCAGATGTCCCGCAACGCCGCGGCCAGGCCGCCCAGCTCGGGGCGGGGGGCACGGCGCAACTCGTAGCCGTGCGGTCCGTCCGGCCAGCGCCCCGGACCGTGCGCGTACACCGCGACCTGATGGCCGCGGTCCGCGAGCCCGGCGGCCAGCGTCGCCACGTACTCCACCCGCCCCGGTTCGTCCTGGGCCGTCACCATCGCGATTCGCACGTCGTCACACCTCCTCCATCAGGAGAGGTGACCGCTCAGGAGTGAAGCGAAACCCCTCGGCCCAGGGGCGGTTAGACCGGATGAGACGGGGTAGTAGCTCGGTGACCGGCACTCACGCCGAGACGGAGGACGCAGATGCCCCACTCGCACGATGCCGCAGGTGGGTGGAACACCATGTCCGGAGGGCTGATGCTGCGTCACCGGCTGGAGATCACACTCGACGCCGACCCCTTCTGGCTCTCCCCGCTGCGGGCGACCGTGACCGACCTGGCGATCCGGGTCGACCTCGACGTCGACGCGGTCGCAGACCTGACGCTGGCCGTGGACGAGGCGTGCGCCCTGCTCATCCGCGAGGCGCGACCGGACGACCGGCTGGCCGCGCGGTTCGACATCACCACCGACCGCGTCGCCATCACCGTGTCGCTGGCCGGCCGGCGGCGCCCCGGCCGCACGGTGGCCACGACCTCGTTCGCCTGGCGCGTGCTGCGCACCCTGGCCGACGACGTCCGGCTCACCGTGGAGGACGACGACGCCCCGGTGACCATCGAACTCGCGAAGAGCAGGATCCGGCCTGGTGCCTACTGACCCGGCTCGCACCGACCGCACGGCGCCGCTCTTCGCCGAGCTGGCGACGACCGGGAACGGGACACGCCGGGCCGAGCTCCGGGAGACGTTGCTGCGCGAGTATCTGGACGTCGCGCACAACATCGCCCGCCGCTACGCGCGCCGTGGCGAACCGCTGGCGGACCTGGAGCAGGTGGCGACCATCGGGCTGCTGCAGGCGCTGGACCGGTTCGACCCGGAGCGCGGCACGGACTTCCTGTCGTTCGCCGTCCCCACCATCACCGGCGAGGTGCGGCGGCACTTCCGCGACCACGGCTGGGCCACCCGGGTGCCGCGCCGGCTCAAGGAGCTGCACCTGGCGCTGGCCGCCGCCATGGGCGAGCTGTCCCAGCGGCTCGGCCGGGCGCCGACCGCGCGCGAGCTGGCCGCCCACCTGTCGCTCAGCCTGGACGAGGTGGCCGAGGGGCTCGCGGCCGCGCAGGGCTACCGCAGCCGATCGCTGGACGGCATGACCGACGACGAGCACTCCGCCGCCCCGGAGTCGCTGGGCGCGCTCGGGCAGCTCGACCCCGACCTGGAGCAGCTCGAGGACCGCGAGGCGTTGTCCCAGCTCCTCGCCGAGCTGCCGCCGCGCGAGCGCACGATCATCGTGCTGCGCTTCTTCGGCAACCAGTCGCAGACCCAGATCGCCACCGCGCTCGGCATCTCCCAGATGCACGTGTCCCGCCTGCTGTCCCGGACGCTGGCGACCCTGCGCGACAAGCTCGACGCGGCCGGCTGAGCCACCGGCGGCCCCGGACGGTGTACCGCACCAGGCCGGAGGACATCACTCGGCCGTCGCGGGGGCCGGTGCCCGCGATGCCGGCCCGTGCCGCGGAGGCGCGTCCAGGGCACGGGCCGGCATCGTCGGTCGCGTCCCGGCGGCCCTGCCCCACCGGCCCGCGACCCGGTGATCAACACTCCTGGACACGATAAGTGTTGATACTGGAGGTCATATCAACCCATTCGGGTGAGAGCAACGGTAGCGACTTGATCATGTTCGGCGTATCCGCCGAACAGTGACTGCCCACTGGTCCGTTCGTGTGCCTGGTTTCCGGCGCGGCTGCGCGGGTAGCCGAACGGCATGACGGAGCGCGAGATCGACCGCACGACAGCCGAGTCCGAGGCGCAGGACGCCGACTTCGCGGGTGAGCACGACCGGCCCTCGCTCGCCGACGAGCTCATCGACCGGCCGGGTGCCGGCGACGACGAGTCGGTGCCGGACGACCGGGGCGGCCCCGGCGGCATGGACCTGGACGACGACCTGTCCGACGACATCCGGCCGCTCGCCTGAGCCGCCGCGACCTGCCAGGACGAACCCAGGACGAACACGGAGGTCCCCATGCGTGCCGTGGTGCTGAACTGCACCCTGAAGAAGTCGCCCGAGCCGTCCAACACCGAGGCGCTGACGTCGGTGGTGATCGAGGCGCTGGAGGCCCACGGCGTGCGCACCGAGGTGTTCCGCCTGGTCGACCTCGACGTGCGCCCGGGGGTGGTCACCGACGCCGGTGACGGGGACGCCTGGCCGGCCGTGCACGACGCGCTGCTGGCCGCCGAGATCCTGGTGATGGCCACGCCGACCTGGGTGGGCCGGCCGTCCTCCGTCGCGCAGCGCGCGCTGGAGCGGATGGACGCGATGATCTCCGAGACCGACGACGAGAACCGCCCGGTGGCCTACAACCGGGTGGCCGGCGTGGTGGTCACCGGCAACGAGGACGGCGCGCACCACGTGATCAGCGAGCTCGCCGGTGCGCTCGGCGACATCGGCTACACGATCCCGGGGCAGGCCTGGACGTACTGGAACATGGGGCCCGGTCCCGGCCCGAGCTACGGGGACACCGAGCACGGCCACGAGTGGTCGCACTCCACCGGGCGCGCCATGGCGGCCAATCTGGTGGCGGTGGCGACGGCGCTCGGCAAGCACCCCATGGGCCCGCCCCCGGGCTCCTGAGGGACCGGCCCGGGTCCCCCTCACGGGCCCGGGCCGGAAGCCGGGCTCAGCGGCGGTCGTCCGGCTCGTCCCAGCCGAGCGGCACGTCCCGCCGCTGCTCGGCGACGTCGGCCGGGTCGGCCTCCAGCGTGGTCACCGGCTCCGCGGTGGCCCCGGGCGCGGCCTGCTCCAGCTCCGTCGAGTTCCCCGGAAGCTCCACGTCCTCGTCGGGGGCGGCCGGCAGGGCCTGCTCCAGCGCGTCCGCCTCCGGCACCTCGGCACCGAAGGACTCCGTCGCCTGCCGTGCTGCGTCCATGGTGGTCCTCCTCGTCTCGGCGGGCCGGTGCGCCCGGCCGCCCACCGCCTACCCGGCCGCGGCGCCGCGGAAACCGCCCGGCGGTGGCGACCCGGCCCACGGGGTCCCCGGGGCACGGAGTGAGCGGGACGGGAGCGGGGCACGGACCCGCCGCCGTCACTCCCGGGAGCGGGCGCGGGCGGTGGCGCGGTCGTTGGCCTTGCGCAGCGCCTCGACCAGCTCGTCCTTGGACATCCGCGAGCGGCCGGTGACCCCCAGGCGCGCGGCCAGCCGGTAGAGGTGCTCCTTGGTGGCGTTGGCGTCCACCCCGCCGGCGGTGGGCGCGACCTGCCCGGGACCGCGGTGCCCGGCCTGCTCGTCGGAGGGGCCGGGCTCCTCCTTGGGCTCCCAGTGGTCGCCGACCTTCTCGTGGGTGTGCTTGAGCGCGGCGAACGCGGTGCGGTGGGCGCGCTCGCCCTCGCCGTACGAGTCCACCGCGGCGTCATGGGCCTTCGCCCACGTGCGGCGTGCCTTGCCGCCGGAGCGGCGGACGGTCGACGGCAGGTCCTTGTCGGCAGGCATGCCGGCGGTTACCCGCGCGCGACGGGCGGAAACGCGGTCACAACGGCCGGTGGCCGACGAGGACGTCGCGCGGCGTGCGGTCCTCCGTGGTCTCCTCCACCACGAGCGAGGCGTCGAAGCCGGCCTCGGCCAGCAGCCGCAGCCAGGTGGCGCGCGGGAACAGGCCGTGCCGGTGCGTCTCGTGCACCGCGGACACCGTGCCGTCGGCGGTGCGCAGCAGGAACGAGTACTCGGTGACCGCCCAGGTGTCCGACGGGTCCGGGTCGTGGCCCCACTCCAGGACGCGCACCGCCCGGCCGTCCGGCGCGTCGTGGCCGGACACGTCGGTGCCCGGCTCGTACACCTCGGTGGTCGCGTCCGGCACGAACACCGCGACGCCGCCCGGCCGGCAGTGCGCGTGCGCGGTGCCGATGGCCAGCTCCAGGTCCGCCTCGGTCGTCATGTAGTCGATCGCGTCGTGCACGAGCACCGCGTCGAACTGCCGCCCCAGCCGTACCGACCGCATGTCACCGACGTGGTGCTCGGACGACGGGTTGAGCGCGCGCGACATGTCGAGCATCGCCGAGGACAGGTCGACCAGCGTCATGGTGAACCGCGACGTCAGGTGCACCGCGTTGTGCCCGCCGCCGCTGCCGAGCTCCAGCACGTCGCGCACCGGCAGCGCGGCCGAGGCGAGCAGCCCGCCGAGGTACGCCGCCTCCTCGGCGTAGTCGGCGGCCGGCGAGATGAGCGGCCACCAGGGCGCGAGGTCGCCGTAGAAGCGGTGCGGCACCGGATCGGTCACCTCGCCATCCTGGCCCCCGGCCGCGGGGGCCGGCGACCGGGCCGGCCCCTGCCCGCCCTGGCAGGCGACCGGCCGGACCCTGCGGCGACCGGCCGGACAACGGCGCCGCCGCGACGGGTGATCGGGCGGGCGGGAATCGGGGTGACGCCGGCGGTAGCGTCGCGCGTGTGCCGAGAGTCGTGGAGCTGACCAGCTATCCGGTGAAGGGCTGCGCCGGCGTGGCGGTGCCGGCGACGGTCGTGGGACCGGCAGGCCCGGCGCACGACCGGGCGTTCATGGTGGTGGGGCCGGGCGGGCTGTTCCGCAGCCAGCGGCGCGACCCGGGGCTGGCCCTGGTGCGTCCGGCGATCGACCCGGCGGGCGAGCTGCTGACGCTGAGCGCGCCGGGCGCCGGCCCGATCACGGTGCCGGTCCGCACGGCGGGACGCGGGCGTGAGGTCACGCTGTTCACCTGGCGCTACCGCGGCGTCGACCAGGGGGACGCGGTGGCCGCCTGGCTGACCGAGGTGCTGGACGCGCCGAGCCGCCTGGTGCGGGTGCCCGAGGACCACGACCGCGTCGTCGAGGGCGAGACCGTCGGCACCAGCGGGTACGCCGACAGCGGCGCGCTGCACCTGACCAGCCGCACGTCGCTGGCCCAGCTCAACGCCCGCGTCGCGGCGCGCGGCGACGGCACCCCGCCGGTGGCCATGAGCCGGTTCCGGCCGAACGTGGTGCTCGACGGCTGGCCCGAGCCACACCGCGAGGACGACGTCCGGCGGGCCACGCTGGGCGACGTGGAGCTGGGGTTCTGCAAGCACGCGGTGCGCTGCTCGGTGGCCCTGGTGGACCAGGAGGCCGGCCGCCGCGCCGGGCCGGAGCCGCTGCGCACCCTCGCCACGTACCGCCGGGCGCGGCCGAAGGGCGTGACGTTCGGCGTGAAGTTCGCGGTGACCCGTCCCGGCAAGATCTCCGTGGGCGACGAGCTGAACGTCCTCGCCTGGGCGCGCTGACCTGCCGATGCGGCGGGTGCGTGGTTGGCTGGGCGGCACCAGACGGGACCAGGAGGAGGAGCCGTGTCCTTTGCCGAGGCCCCCGGACAGCAGCCCGGACAGCAGCCCGGCCGGTACCCGGAGCACGACCCGGGGCGGTACCCGGAGCCGCGCTACCGGGGCGACGGCGGCGAGGCGAGCGCGAGGTACGCGCGGCCGGACGCGGAGCCGGACCTGCGGTACGCCAACGGCGGCTCGGTGCACTACCTGGCGACCGGCGCGACGACCAACGGCCAGTTCGGGCTGTACCGGTGGAACATGGGCCCGGAGCCGGCCGGGCCGGCGCCGCATTTCCACCGGTCGATCTCGGAGTCGTTCTACGTGCTGCTCGGCACCATCCGCATCTTCGACGGCCGGCGCTGGCTGGACTGCACGCCGGGCGACTTCGTGCACGTGCCGGAGGGCGGCGTGCACGGTTTCCGCAACGAGTCGGGCGAGCCGGCGACCATGCTCATCCACTTCGCGCCGGGCGCGCCGCGCGAGGGCTACTTCGAGGGCCTGCCGGAGCTCGGCGGCGCGAGCGAGGAGGAACGGCGCGAGTTCTTCCTGCGGCACGACACGTTCTGGTTGTGAGCGCGGTGACGGACCGGCCGGGGGCCGCGCCATGACGCGGTACGCGGCGCTGCTGCGCGGCATCAACCTGGGCAGCCGCAACCGGGTGGCCATGACCGACCTGCGCGCGATCTTCACCGACCTGGGCCACCGCGACGTGGTGACGCACGTGCAGAGCGGCAACGTGGCGTTCACCTCGGGCGGCGGCACCGCGGCGGACATCGAGCGCGCGGTGACCGGGGAGCTCGCGGCCCGGCTGGGCCACGACGTGCCGGTCATGGTGCGCAGCCACGCGGAGCTGGGCCGGCTGGTCGACGGCGTGCCGTACCCGGTGGACGACCCGCTGCGTACGCACGTCACGCTCCTCGCCGAGGCGCCGGACGCGGAGCTCGTGGCCGCGCTGACCGTGCCGGAGGGCGAGTCCGCGCGGCTGACGCTGCGCGGCCGCGACGTCTACCTGCACACGCCGGACGGCTACGGCCGCACCAAGCTGAGCAACGCCTTCCTGGAGCGCCGGCTCAAGGTCGCGGCCACCACGCGCAACTGGCGCACGGTCACCACCATGCACGAGCTCACGGGCTGACCGCGGCCAGCTCCTTGTCCAGCGGCGCCGGGAAGCGCGGCGTCACCCGCACGCCGCCGAGCCGCGCGGCCGTCTCCGCCACCGCCGCGGCGACCGCCGTCGCGCCCTCCGCGCCGATGTCCTCCAGCAGCCGGTGCACCACCTCGCCGTCACGGCGCTGCGCCCAGCCGCCGACCACGCGGCCGTTCCACCACACGGTGGCGCCGATGTTGCCGGTGCGGTCGAACACCCGGGCGGCGTGCGGGCCGAGGAACCAGTCGCGCCGCTGCCAGCCCATCGGCGTGGGGTCCAGGCCGGGCAGCGCGGCGGCCCACGGCCCGGGGTCCGGCGTGGGGTCGAGGTCGTCGGGCAGCACGACCGCGGGCCCGTCGTCGGTGCTCACCTCGACGGCGCCGACCCGGGCCAGGGCCGCGGCGATCGGGCGGGCGCCGAGCCCGGTCCACCAGCGCAGGTCGGTCACCGGGGCCGGGCCGAACGCCCACAGCCAGCGCCGCACCAGCTCGGCCCGCGCCTCCTCGACCGGCGGCTCGGCGAAGTCCGGCAGCCAGGAGCGCAGCGGCACCCAGCGGTGCTGGCTGGAGATCCACGACCCGCGCGGGCGGCCGCGCAGGATGTGGCCGTCGACGGCGAGCTGGAAGAGCACCCGGCTGGTGAAGTTCTGCCGCGCCTCGTACGGCTTGCCGCGGGCGACGATCACCGACGTGGCCAGCCGCGGCTCGTCGGCGGCCAGCTCGGCGGCGGTGGCCTCGCCGCGCGCGTGCAGGGCGGCGAGCACCGAGCGCTCCACGTCGGCGAGCCAGGCGGCCGGCTCCGGCACGCCGCCCTCGGTGAGCAGCTTGAGCAGCAGCCGCCGCTGGGTCACGGCGATGTCCCGGGAGCAGGCGGCCTGCACGACCGGCGCGGTGGCGGCGCTCACCACGAACACGGTGCGCCGCATCCCGAGCAGCCGGACCAGGCTGCGGTCGGAGTAGAGGGCCTTCTCCGTCGCGGCGACGTCGCCGGAGCGCAGCCGCGCCCAGGCCGACAGGTGGACGGTGGCGGGGTCGGTGGCGTGCAGCGCGACCAGGTCGTCGGTCAGGCGCACGACGTCGTCACAGCGGGCCGCCGGCGCCAGGTGGTGACGTGTCGCGAGCCGGGCCCGGCGTTCCCCGCGCCCCAGGTGGACCGGCACGGCGCCACCCTAGCCGGGCGGCCCGGCACGGATTGGTCCAGGTCCGGGCCGACGCGCCGGGGCGCGACACGCCAGCCGGCTCGGGCCGCCGGGCGGGGCGGGACACGGTCCATGG
>DASWTI010000498.1:0-22235 GCA_036402215.1 Pseudonocardiaceae bacterium | reverse complement strand
CGGGGCGCGGCCGCCCTCAGCCCGGCGGGATCGCGACGTGGCCGCTGGCCACCGGGGCCACGCTGCCGCGCACCGTGGTCGCGGTCGCCGCGCCCCCGGACGCCGTGACCGTGCACTCCAGGGTGGACGGGCGGCCGATCTCCGCGCCCTGGGAGATCGTGTACGCGCTCTCGCCGTCGCCCGGCAGCAGCCCGCGCCACACCAGGTAGACGCCCAGCGCCACCGCGGCCGAGCCGGTCGCCGGGTCCTCGTTGACCCCCAGCCTCGGCGCGAACATCCGCACGTGCGCCGTGCGCCGCCCCGGGTCGAACGCCACCAGGGTGAGTCCCTGCCGCACCTCCAGCGTGCGGATCGCGCCGAGGTCCGGCGTGGCCCGGCCGACGGCGTCGGCGATCACCGCGAGCACCGCGAAGTCCGCGCCCGCGCCCACCATGCCGGCCGCGGCGCGCGGGTCCGCGTCGGCCGGGGTGAGGCCAGCGGCGGCCAGCAGCGGCTCCGGGTCCAGGTCACCGGTGATCGACGGCGGGCCGCCGTTGAGCCGCGCTCCGTCGGCGTCCACCTCGACCGGCAGCAGGCCGGCACCGCACTCCTGCACCACGCGACCGTGCGCGATGGCACCGGCGCGGGCGAGCACCCAGGCGGCCCCGACGCTCGGGTGCCCGGCGAACGCCAGTTCCCGGTTCGGCGTGAAGATCCGCAGCCGGTAGTCCGCGCCGTCCGCGGTGGGCGCCAGCGGGAACACCGTCTCGGACAGGTTGAACTCCCGGGCCAGGGCCTGCAGCCGGGCCGTGTCCAGCGCGTCGGCGCCGTGCACCACGGCGAGCGGGTTGCCGGCGAAGGCGCGATCGGTGAAGACGTCCACCACGTCGTAGGCGAGTGTGTTGGCGGGTGCGGTCACCGTACCGACGCTAGCCTGACGATCGTGCCCACCGCGACGAAGGTCTTCGCGTCCGCGCTGACCCGGCTCGCGGTGTTCGGCCCGGACGGCGAGCCGGTGGGCCGGGTCCGCGACCTGGTGGCGACCCTGCGGCTCGGGCCGGAGCCGCCGCGCGTGCTGGGCCTCGTGGTGGAGCTGGCCACCCGGCGGCGGATCTTCGTGCCCATGCTGCGGGTGACCGCGGTGGACCCCGGCGCGGTCACGCTGGCCACCGGCTCGGTGAACCTGCGCAGCTTCTCCAAGCGCCCCAACGAGGTGCTGGTGGTGGGCGAGCTCCTGGACGCCCGGGTACGGGTGCGCGAGAGCGGCGCCCAGGCCGCCGTGGTGGACATCGCCATGGAGCAGACCCGCACCCGGGACTGGGTGCTGGCCAAGGTGGCGCTGCGCGAGCGCACCGGCCGGCTCACCCGGCGCGGCCCCGTGCAGGTGCTGTCCTGGGACGCGGTGGAGGGCCTGACGCAGGGCGCCCAGGAGCACGGCCCGCAGTCCGCGCAGCACCTGCTGACGCTGTTCGAGACGATGCGCGCGGCCGACGTGGCGAGCGCGCTGCGCCAGCTCCCGCCGAAACGCCGCTACGAGGTGGCCGACGCGCTGGACGACGAGCGGCTGGCCGACGTCATCGAGGAGCTGCCCGACGCCGACCAGACCGACCTGCTCAACCACCTGGCGGCGGAGCGCGCGGCCGACGTGCTGGAGGCGATGAACCCGGACGACGCCGCCGACGTGCTGGCCGAGCTGCCGGGACCGGACGCCGAGCAGTTGCTGCGGCTGATGGAGCCGCAGGAGTCCGCGCCGGTGCGCCGGCTGATGGCCTACTCCGGCGACACCGCCGGCGGCCTGATGACGCCGGAGCCGGTGATCCTGGCGCCGGACGCCACCGTCGCCGAGGCGCTCGCCCGCATCCGCAACCCGGACCTCACGCCCGCGCTGGCCAGCATGGTGTTCGTCACCCGGCCGCCGTACGACACCCCCACCGGCCGCTACGTGGGCTGCGTGCACGCGCAGCGGCTGCTCCGGGAGCCGCCGTTCGACCTGGTGGCCGGCGCGATCGACGCCGAGCTGGCCTCGCTGCGGCCCGGCGCCCGGCTGCCCGAGGTGACCCGCTTCTTCGCCGCCTACAACCTGGTGTGCGCGCCCGTGGTGGACGCCGCGGAGCACCTGCTCGGCGCCGTCACCGTGGACGACGTGCTCGACCACCTGCTGCCGGACAACTGGCGTGAGGAGGACTCCTTCGCCCCGGCCGAGTCAGGAAGGGACCGCCCGTGACCGATCTCGCGCCGCGCCGGCGGCCCGGCCGCAGGACCGAGGGTTCCGCGCCCCGGCTGGACCGGCCGCTGGCCCGCCGCTGGTCGCCGTCGCTGGACCCGGACGCGTTCGGCCGGCTCGCCGAGCGTGTCGCGCGCCTGCTGGGCACCGGCAAGTTCCTGGCCTGGCAGACCGCCCTGGTGATCGTCTGGATCACGCTGAACCTGGTGGCGGTGGGGCTGCGCTGGGATCCCTACCCGTTCATCCTGCTGAACCTCGCGTTCTCCACCCAGGCCGCCTACGCCGCGCCGCTCATCCTGCTGGCGCAGAACCGGCAGGACGACCGCGACCGGATCTCCCTGGAGGAGGACCGGGCCCGCGCGGACCGGACCAAGGCCGACACCGAGTTCCTGGCGCGCGAGCTGGCCGCGCTGCGCATCGCCGTCGGCGAGGTCGTCACCAGGGACTTTCTGCGGGGGGAGCTGGAACGGCTGCGGGTCGATCGGCCGGCGGGCCGGTCAGCCTCGCGCTGATCGCGCCGAGCGCGGCGAGCTCCTCCGGGCTCAGCGGGTCCACGAAGTGCCGCACGATGCCGGCCAGGTGGGTGCCGGCCGCGGTGCGCAGCCGGTCCAGCCCGGCCTCGGTGAGCACCGCCACCACGCCGCGGCCGTCCGCGCTGGTGCGGCAGCGGGTGACCAGCCCGGCGCGCTCCAGGCGGTCCACCAGCCGCGTCACGCCCGAGCGGGACAGCAGCACGGCGTCGGCCAGGTCGGTCATCCGCAGCTCACGGCCGGGGGCCTCGGCGAGCTGCACGAGCACGTCGTAGGCCGCGAGCGAGAGCTGCTGCTCCGCGACCAGCTCCCGCTCCAGGCACCGGGTGATCGCGGCGTGCGCCCGCAGGAACGCCCGCCAGGCCGCGAGCTGCGTGGCGTCCGGCCGCGGGCGTCCGGTCGCGTCGGCGGGATTCGGCACGCCGACGATGGTACGGACCGCCCACGTAGCATGGCTGGTGCCGATCCACCGTCCGCGTGCCCACCACCGGGAAGTAGTGCTGTGACCGCTTCGACCGTCGTCCCGTCCATCGACGCCGTGCGCGCCGCGCTCGCCGGCGTCCAGGACCCCGAGATCCGCCGGCCCATCACCGAGCTCGGCATGGTCAAGGACGTCGAGGTGTCCGCCGACGGGCTGGTCGCCGTCGCGGTCTGGCTCACGGTCGCCGGGTGCCCGCTGCGCGACAAGATCACCGCCGACGTCACGGCCGCCGTGTCCGCGCTCGACGGCGTGCGCGACGTGCGGGTCGAGCTGGACGTGATGAGCGACGAGCAGCGGTCGGCGCTGCGCCGCTCGCTGCGCGGCGACTCCGAGGAGCCGCGCATCCCGTTCGCCGAGCCCGGTTCGATGACCCGCGTGTACTGCGTGGCCTCCGGCAAGGGCGGCGTCGGCAAGTCCTCCGTGACGGTCAACCTGGCGGCCGGCCTCGCCGCCCGCGGCCTCGCGGTGGGTGTCGTGGACGCCGACATCTACGGCCACTCCGTGCCCCGCATGCTCGGCGCCGCGGACCGCCCCACCCGGGTGGAGAAGATGATCCTGCCGCCCGTGGCGCACGATGTGAAGGTCATCTCGATCGGCATGTTCACGCCGGGCAACACCCCCGTCGTGTGGCGCGGGCCGATGCTGCACCGTGCCCTGCAGCAGTTCCTGGCCGACGTCTTCTGGGGCGACCTGGACGTCCTGCTCCTGGACCTGCCCCCCGGCACCGGCGACGTCGCCATCTCGGTCGCGCAGCTCATCCCCAACGCCGAGATCCTGGTCGTCACCACCCCCCAGCAGGCCGCCGCCGAGGTCGCCGAGCGGGCCGGCGCGATCGCCTTGCAGACCCGCCAGCGCCTGGCCGGCGTCGTGGAGAACATGTCCTGGCTGGAACTGCCCGACGGTTCCCGCATGGAGATCTTCGGCTCCGGCGGCGGCCAGGCCGTCGCCACCTCGCTGACCCAGTCCCTCGGCGCCGACGTGCCCCTCCTCGGCCAGATCCCCCTGGAGCCCGCCATGCGCGAGTGCGGCGACGCCGGCACCCCCTACGTCCTGCACGCCCCCGACGCCCCTGCCTCCATCGCCCTCCGCGGCGTCGCCGACCGCCTCGCCGTCCGCGCCCGCGGCCTGGCCGGCCTGTCCCTCTCCATCACCCCCCAGCGCTCCTGACGGCGTCGCCGGTTACTCGTGAGTAGTTCTGCTCAGGACCCGGGCGCCCGGGTGCGTCAGGCTCTGGGTATGACGACGAATCCCACGATGATCGCGAAGCCGACGCCGGCGTTCTTCGCGCAGGCGGTGGTCTCCTTCGGTGTGTCCGTGGTGGCGGTGGGCATGGGCATCGCCTACCTGCCGGTGAACGCGTGGCAGCGCGCGTTCCTGGCGATCGGGCTGCTGTTCGTGGTCACCTCGGCGTTCACGCTGGCCAAGTGCGTGCGCGACCACCAGGACGCCACGCACGTGACGAGCCGGGTGGACCAGGCGCGGCTGGACAAGATGCTGTCCGAGCACGACCCCTACAAGGTGTGACGCTTCACAGCGCGTGCGCGCCGGGGGCCGGGGATACTCGCGAGTAGCCCGACGCCGACCATCAGGGAGCGCACCAGGATGGCCAAGCTCGCCAGGACCGCCGGCCTCACCGACGTCCAGACGGAGATCCTGTCCACGGTCCGGTCGTACGTGGACAAGGAGATCATCCCGCGGGCCCAGCAGCTGGAGCACGACGACACCTACCCGCAGGACATCGTGGACGGGATGCGGGAGATGGGGCTGTTCGGCCTCACGATCCCGGAGGAGCACGGCGGCCTCGGTGAGTCGCTGCTGACCTACGCGCTGGTGGTCGAGGAGATCGCCCGCGGCTGGATGAGCGTGTCCGGCGTGATCAACACGCACTTCATCGTGGCGCACCTGGTCAAGCAGCACGGCACCGACGAGCAGAAGGCCGCGCTGCTGCCGCGGATGGCCACCGGCGAGCTGCGCGGCAGCTTCTCGATGTCGGAGCCGGAGCTCGGCTCCGACGTGGCGGCGATCCGCACCAGGGCGCGGCGCGACGGCGACGGCTACGTCGTCGACGGGCAGAAGATGTGGCTCACCAACGGTGGCACGTCCAACCTCACCGCCGTGCTGGTGCGCACCGACGAGGGCGCCGAGAAGCCGCACCAGAACCTCACCACGTTCCTGGTGGAGAAGCCCACCGGCTACGGCGAGGTGCTGCCCGGGCTCAGCGTCCCCGGCAAGATCGACAAGATGGGCTACAAGGGCGTCGACACCACGGAGCTGGTGTTCGACGGCTTCCGGATCGGCGCCGACGCCATTCTCGGCGGCGCCCCGGGCAAGGGCTTCGCGCAGATGATGGACGGCGTCGAGGTCGGCCGGGTCAACGTGGCCGCGCGGGCCTGCGGCATCGCCATCCGGGCGTTCGAGCTGGCCGTGGACTACGCCCAGCAGCGGTCCGCCTTCGGCCGGCCGATCGCGCAGCACCAGGCGATCGCGTTCAAGCTCGCCGAGATGGCCACCAAGGTCGAGGCGGCGCACCTGATGATGGTCAACGCCGCCCGGCTCAAGGACTCCGGCGAGCGCAACGACGTCGAGGCCGGCATGGCCAAGCTGCTGGCCAGCGAGTACTGCGTCGAGGTCACCCAGGACGCCTTCCGCATCCACGGCGGCTACGGCTACTCCAAGGAGTACGAGATCGAGCGCCTGATGCGCGAGGCGCCGTTCCTGCTGATCGGCGAGGGCACCAGCGAGATCCAGAAGACCATCATCAGCCGCGGCCTGCTGCGGGAGTACGGCACCCGCTAGGGCGCCGGCCTAGATCGGGTCGAACCAGGTGGCCGAGGCGTTGCCGCCGACCACGGTGCCGACGAAGGCGCCGGAGCCGTTGTAGACGTAGGCGCCGGCGTCGCCGGGCCCGCCCGGGATGTTGGTGCGGACCAGGCCGAACATGCAGCCGTCGGGGAAGCAGACGGTCTGGTTCACGGCGGTCACCGTGCCGCAGCGGTAGCCGGTGCGGCTCGCGATGCACACCCGCATGCCGACGTACACCGGGGCCTGGACCACGGGGCCGCCGGTGGCGGCGGCCGGGGTCGCGGCGGGCGCGGCCATGGCCTGCGGCGCGGGGGCGGCGAGCAGCCAGGCGACCACCGCGCCGAGCAGGAGACCCACCATGCGAAGCCGTGCAGCACCCATCGTGATCACCCCGGCGTGAGAGGCCCTCGGCGGACAGTGGTCATCACGCTACCGTCCGTCGCCGGTGCACAACTGTGCCGAACGGGTCAACCTGGGCCGAGGCCGCCGCGTCCGGCCGGGGGATGGCAGGATTGGACCTCTGCTCCGGAGGTGATGCGTCGTGACCAACCCGTTCGGTGGGCCCAGCCGGGCCATGCCGGGTCTGCCCACCCCGCCCACGGGCTGGCCGGTCGGCTCGTACGCCACCTACGCCGAGGCCCAGCGGGCCGTGGACTATCTCGCCGACAACCAGTTCACCGTGCAGGACGTGACGATCGTCGGCGTCGACCTGATGCTGGTCGAGCGCGTTCTCACCCGCCTCACATGGGGCAAGGTGATCATGAGCGGCGCCGCGTCCGGTGCCTGGTTCGGCCTGTTCGTCGGCGTGCTGCTCTCGTTGTTCAGCAGCCAGAGCTCGGTGGTGGTGCCGATCCTGGTCGGCCTGGTCACCGGTGTGCTGTTCGGCGTGGTGTTCTCGGTGGCCCAGTACGCCTCGACGCGCGGCCGCCGGGACTTCGCCTCGGCCAGCCAGCTGGTGGCCGGCCGGTACGACGTGCTGTGCAAGCCGAACAGCGCCGAGGGCGCCCGCGACCTGCTGGCCAAGCTGGCCATGCAGCCGCCGCCCGCGCCCGGCCGCTGATCACCGGCCCCGGCCGGAACCCTCCCTGGTAGTCCACTGTGGACACCGGGTGGACGGTCGCGGAACTGCGACAACCCCGTGTCGTGTTGCAGTCACGCTGACGCGGTTCTAGGTTCGGTGCACCGGATCCCAGGGGTGTGACCGTGAACACCCCTGCTGATGGCACTACGGCGTGTCAGCCGCGGCGGCCTGGCCGGTCGCGGCCGTTCGCCGTGGCCGTTCTCGGCCCCGCTCCCGCCACGCACGACCAGGGAGGCCGAGGACATGAGGGCATCTCCACCGACAGCACCACCCGCCCGTCGGCCGGCGCACCGGATGGCCATGGCACTCGGGGCGGCGATCCTCGTCGCGCCGGTGCTGGCGGCCTGCGGCTCCGACGGCGACGGACGGACGATCGTCAACCTGTACTACGCGCCCGAGGACAAGCTCGAGGACGTGGTGGCCAACTGCAACGAGGCCGCCGGCGGGCGTTACGAGATCGTCTACACCAAGCTCCCGCGCGAGGCCGACGGCCAGCGTGAGCAGATGGTCCGGCGGCTCGCCGCCGGGGACGCCGACATGGACGTCATGAGCCTGGACGTCACCTGGACCGCGGAGTTCGCCGAGGCGGGCTGGATCCAGGAGTGGACCGGCGACGCCAAGGACGAGGCCGAGAACGGCACGCTGCAGGGGCCGCTCGACTCGGCCAGCTGGGAGGGCAAGCTCTTCGCCGCCCCGAAGAACACCAACGTTCAGCTGCTCTGGTACCGCAGCGACCTGGTGGACGAGGCGCCGGAGACCTTCGACGACCTGATCGCCGCCGCCCGGCAGCTCAAGGACGCCGGCGACCCGTACGTGGTCGGCATGACCGGCGCCCAGTACGAGGGCCTGGTCGTGCAGTACAACACGCTGACCGCGTCGGCCGGAGGCCGCCTGGTGAGCGAGGACGGCAAGCAGGCCGTCGTCGACGAGGGCGCCGTGAAGGCCCTGGAGACGCTGAAGAACTTCGCCACCTCGGGCGTGGCCAGCACCTCGTTGTCCAACGCCAAGGAGGACGACGTCCGCCTGGCGTTCCAGAACGAGCAGATGGCCTTCCAGCTCAACTGGCCCTACGTGTACGCGGCCATGCAGACCGGCAACCCGGACCTGCAGTTCGAGTGGGCGCGCTACCCGGGCATCGACGGGCCGGCCAAGGTCACCATCGGCGGGTTCAACCTCGCGGTGAGCAAGTACTCCGAGCACCCCGAGGAGGCGTTCGAGGCCGCGCTCTGCCTGCGCAACGAGGAGAACCAGAAGTACTCGGCGATCAACAGCGGCGTGCCGCCCACCATCGAGGCCGTCTACGACGACCCGGAGATGGACGAGGCGTACCCGATGAAGGAGACGATCCTCGAGGAGCTCAAGGACGCGGCGGTCCGCCCGGTGACCCCGGCCTACCAGAACGCCTCCACGATCATCTCGACCGTGCTCTCCCCGCCGCAGGACATCGACCCGCAGCGCACCGCCGAGCGGTTGCGCGAGGAACTGCAGGACGCGCTCGACTCGAAGGGGGTGCTGCCGTGAGCATCAGCACGACGACGCCGGCGACCGCGGTCGAGACCGGCCGCGCGGGCAAGCCGGTCCTGTCCGAGGGCAGGCGCGCCGAACGCCGGCTGGGCTGGCTGCTCTGCGCCCCGGCCGTGATCGTGATGCTCGCGGTCACCGCCTGGCCGATCATCTACTCGGTCTGGCTCTCGTTGCAGCGCTACGACCTGAAGTTCCCCGACCAGCGGCAGTTCGTCTGGTTCGACAACTACGTGACGGTGCTGTCCAACGGGTACTGGTGGACGGCATTCGGCGTCACGGCGTTCATCACGGTCATCTCGGTGGCGATCGAGCTGGTGCTCGGCATGGTGCTCGCGCTGATCATGCACCGCACGCTCGTCGGCCGCGGGCTGGTGCGGACCTCCGCGCTCATCCCGTACGGCATCGTCACCGTCGTCGCGGCGTTCTCCTGGCGCTACGCCTGGACGCCGAAGACCGGTTACCTGGCCAACACGTTCGCCGGGGAGACCGCACCGCTCACCGACCGGGCCTGGTCGCTGTTCACGATCATCCTGGCCGAGGTCTGGAAGACCACGCCGTTCATGGCGCTGCTGCTCATGGCCGGCCTGGCGCTGGTGCCCGAGGACCTGCTCAAGGCCGCCTCGATGGACGGCGCGAGCGCCTGGCAGCGGTTCACCAAGGTGATCCTGCCGCTGATGAAGCCGGCGATCCTGGTGGCGCTGCTGTTCCGGACCCTGGACGCGTTCCGGATCTTCGACAACATCTTCGTGCTCACCGCCGGGGCCCAGGAGACCTCGTCGGTCTCGATGATCACCTACAACAACCTGATCAAGGGCCTGAACCTCGGCATCGGCGCGACCATGTCGGTGCTGATCTTCGTCGCGGTCGCGATCATCGCGTACGTGTTCATCAAGCTGTTCGGCACCTCGGCGCCGGGCAGCGACGACGGGGGGAGGCGCTGATGGCCGAGACAACGGGCAAGAAGGTCGGCTGGGGCTTCGTCAACGTGCTCGTGGTGATCTACGCGCTGTTCCCGGTGCTGTGGATCGTCTCGCTCTCGTTCAAGGGCCCGGAGACGCTCAGCGACGGCAACTTCATCCCGCGCGAGCTGAACACCGACAACTACGCGCTGATCCTGGACCCGGCCAACTTCGGGCTGTTCCTGCGGCCGCTCATCAACTCCATCGGCATCGCGCTCATCTCCACCGCGATCGCCGTCGTGCTGGGCACGATGGCGGCCTACGCGATCGCCCGGCTGAGTTTCCCGGGCAAGGGCCTGCTGGTCGGCATCTCGCTGCTGATCGCGATGTTCCCGCAGGTGTCGCTGGTGTCGCCGCTGTTCGAGATCGAGCGCAGCCTGGGGCTGTTCGACACCTGGCCCGGGCTGATCCTGCCGTACATCACGTTCGCGCTGCCGCTGGCGATCTACACGCTGTCGGCGTTCTTCCGGGAGATCCCGTGGGAGCTGGAGAAGGCGGCCAAGATGGACGGCGCCACGCCGACGCAGGCGTTCACCAAGGTGATCGCGCCGCTCGCCGCGCCGGGCGTGTTCACCACGGCCATCCTGGTGTTCATCTTCTGCTGGAACGACTTCCTGTTCGCCATCTCGCTCACGTCGACGGAGGCGTCGCGGACCGTGCCGGCCGCGCTGTCGTTCTTCACCGGCGCCTCGCAGTTCGAGGACCCGACCGGGTCGGTCTGCGCCGCGGCGGTGATCATCACCATCCCGATCGTGCTGTTCGTGCTCTTCTTCCAACGTCGCATCGTCGCCGGTCTGACCTCCGGCGCCGTCAAGGGGTGATTGCAGATGGCCGAGATCACGCTGGACAACATCAGCAAGAAGTTCCCCGACGGTGCGGTCGCGGTGTCCGACGTCAGCCTGGAGATCGCCGACGGCGAGTTCATCATCCTGGTCGGGCCGTCCGGGTGCGGGAAGTCCACGACGCTCAACATGATCGCCGGGCTGGAGGACATCACCTCAGGTGAGCTGCGCATCGGCGGGCAGCGGGTCAACGAGCGGGCGCCGAAGGACCGCGACATCGCGATGGTGTTCCAGTCCTACGCGCTGTACCCGCACCTGTCGGTGCGGGAGAACATGGCGTTCCCGCTGCGGCTGGCCAAGGTGGACAAGGCCACCGTGGACCGGAAGGTCACCGAGGCCGCCGACGTGCTCGACCTGACGCAGCACCTGGACCGCAAGCCGGCCAACCTGTCCGGCGGCCAGCGCCAGCGGGTCGCCATGGGACGGGCGATCGTGCGCAGCCCCAAGGCGTTCCTGATGGACGAGCCGCTGTCGAACCTGGACGCCAAGCTGCGCGTGCAGATGCGCACCTCGGTGGCCCGGCTGCAGCGGCGGCTGGGCACCACCATGGTGTACGTGACGCACGACCAGACCGAGGCCATGACGCTCGGCGACCGCGTCGTGGTGATGCGCGGCGGCCTGGTGCAGCAGGTCGGCGCGCCGCAGTTCCTGTACGACAACCCCGCCAACCTGTTCGTCGCCGGGTTCATCGGCTCGCCGGCGATGAACTTCGTGCCGGCCACGGTCGAGGAGAACGCGCTGCGCAGCCCGCTGGGCGACGTGCCGCTCACCGACCGGATCCGGCGCGGGCTGGAGTCGGCCGACGGGCCCCGCGAGGTGATCATGGGCGTGCGGCCCGAGCACTTCGAGGACGCCACGCTGGTCGACGACGGCAAGCCGGGTGGCTCGTTCACCGGGCAGGTCGAGGTGCTGGAGTCCATGGGCTCGGACAAGTACGCGTACTTCTCGGTGGCCGGGGAGCGCGCCACGTCCGCCGAGCTGGACGAGCTGGCCGCCGACGCGGGTGGCGCCGACCTGCCGGGCGGCGGGGACGGGCAGCAGCTCGTGACCCGCCTGTCCTCGGCGTCCGGCGTGCGCGAGGGCACGGACGCCACGGTCTGGTTCGACGCCGACAAGGTCGCCGTGTTCGATCCGTCCAGTGGCCGCAACCTCACCTACGCCGAGAGCTGACCACCTGCGGCCGCTGCCCGACGTGCTCCCGGCACGCGGGCAGCGGCTGAGGGTGCTGTTCTGCGGCATCAACCCCGGGCTGATGTCCGCCGCGACCGGTCATCACTTCGCCCGCCCCGGCAACCGCTTCTGGCCGGCCCTGCACCGCTCCGGCTTCACGCCGCGCCGGCTGGCCCCGGCCGAGCAGGAACTGCTGCCCGGCTGGGGCCTCGGCATCACCAACGTCGCCGCCCGGCCCACGGCCCGCGCCGCCGAGCTGGCCCCCGCCGAGCTGGTGGCCGGCGGCGAGCGCCTGGTGTCCCTCGTGCTCGCCCACGCCCCGTCCTGGCTCGCTGTCGTCGGCGTCACCGCCTACCGCGTCGCGTTCGCCGAGCCCCGCGCGGCGATCGGCCGCCAGGACCGCGTCATCGGCGCCACCAGGGTCTGGGTGCTGCCCAGCACGAGCGGGCTCAACGCCCACTACCCGCTGGACGCCCTCACCGCCGAGTTCGCCGCCCTCCACGCGGCCGTTGCCGCGTGAGCGGGTGACCGCCGGATGCCCGGCCGTGTTCACAGACCGAGGTGCCGGTTCGCTGTGCGAACACCCCAAGCCAGCTCAGGGATATCGATGACCCTGACCCCCGCCGAGCGCAGCTTGTGTGCCCCGCTCGCAGGGACGAAGGTCGGTGGTTCCCCGAGCGCGTACACCACGCGTCTAATACCCGCCTCGATAATGAGCTGGGCGCAAGGACTGGGCCGTGAGCTGCGGCGGCCACAGGGCTCCATCGACGAGTACAAGGTGGCCTCGGCCAGCAGAGGGTCGTGCGGCGCGAGTTTGCCGAGCGCTGACTCCTCGGCGTGGTACGCCGGACCGCCTTCTCTGGAGAACCCGTCGGCCAGCAAGCGTCCGGCCCGATCCACGATCACCGCCCCCACCGAGAAGGCTGTGCTGGACGGCACGCATCTGGCTGCCAGCTTGACTGCCACGGACAACCATGCGTGGTCGTCGAGCGGTGCGTCAGCCATCGGCCGCACCGGCCAGGTCGTAACGCAGAAGGACTACATCGTCAAGCTGTTCTACCCCAACCAGGGCCATACGCCGGCCGTTACCGAACGGGAAGATCCCGTCGCCGACGAATCGCGGGGCGGAGCTGTCGCCGACGAAGAACGGTGCCACCACCAGATGCAGCTCGTCCACGAGCCCGAGGGTCAAGAACTGGGTGTGCGTTCGCCCGCCACCTTCGACCATGAGCCGTTGGATACCACGACCGTGCAGGTCGGCCAGGATCACCCGGAGATCCGTGGGTTCGCCGGCATCGACGACGGTTGCGGCATCGCCGAGAGCGGCGGTGAGGCCAGGCAAGGCGCCGGTCTCGCAGTACACCAGCTTCTCCGCCTCGCCAGCGGCGAAGAAGCACGCAGCCGGATCGAGGTTTCCGGTTCGGGTGATCGTGACCTTGACCGGGCTGGCCGGTCGACCGTCGGCCGACCGTCGGTCGCGCCGGAACGCGGATCTGACCATGAGCCGGGGGTTGTCCCGTCGGACGGTGTCTGCTCCGACCAGAATGGCATCGCACTCCGCACGGACGGCGTCGACGCGGTCGAAGTCCGCGGCGTTGGACAGCATGAGTCTCTCCGGCTGGCCGTCATCGATGTAGCCGTCGACCGACATGGCGCAGCTCAGCAACACATGAGGGCGGTTCACGAGGGCGGATGCGCCTTTCTCCGTAGGACGCGTTCGACGATCTGCACGTAGTCGGCGGCATCGGCGCCGCGAAGGTCGGAGATGTCCGTGCCCAGCAGGCCGCATCTACCGTCGAAGTCCACCATCTGACGGTAGGCCGTCCAGGCGGCTCCTCCAGTAGCCGGAAGCGGGATCACCGTCTTGAGCATCGAGCATGCCAGGCCAACCTCGTCATCTGTCCCGGCGCCGCCGCCCAGGACGATGATGAACTCGGCCGGCCGGACCACGTTCAGGCGTCCCACCACTCCGAGGACACAGTCGAACCCGGTCGGCCGGTAGTGATCTGCGATGAAGGTCATGATTTCCGCGCCGACGCCAACCGGGCCGTGACTCACCCGGCAGCGCAGTCGGGTGAGAAGACTCGCGACACTGCGGACACACGCGTCGATGAGTGGTCCGTCCGTGCCGCTGGCTCTGCTGCCACAGATTGCGATCGACCACTCGCCGCCGTCGGACGGCGGACAGAGCCACCCGGTGACAGGCGGCTGCGGAGCACCGGTAGCTCGGCGGCGGGGGTCGCGGGTGGGTACCAGCGGGCGTAGCGTGCCGTTCGACTTCAGCACCGCTTCGCATGCTTGTGCAAGGTTCAGGGTTGCGTTGCGACGTCCGTTCTCCAGCCGCGAGAGATAGCTGGGGTCATAGTTGACCAGCTGGGCCAGATCGTTCAAGGACAGGCCCCGCTGCTGGCGTAGCCGACGTAGCTCCTCGCCGAACGTGGTGTTCATGGGTCCGCCTGCTCGGTGACTGTTCGCTGTCAAGCATGACAGAGCGAGGTTGCTCTGACCGTGCCAGTTGCCATTGGCAACGGTCAGGACATGGCCAGCTTCGGACTTCGTTCGAGAGCCTTCTGCTGTGGCGACGTGCCGCGCTGATGCGAGGAGACGAGACATGACCGACATGATCGATGGCCTGTTTGACGGCGACCTGCTGATCGGGCACCCGGAGCTGGACGCCGAGTACGCGCGCAAGGCTCCCGGCGATCAGGATGGGGACAACCGAGGCGACCACTGCGCGTCCTGACCATACCTGCAGACCGCGAGATCCGATCGTGCTGACATGCAGGCTGGTGCTGGGCCACCCGGGCAGTGGTTCCTGGACGTGGGTGGATGGCGCGCTGACGAACGGTGTCAGTTGGCTCCGGCCGCTCACCACGCCCATGCTGGAGATCGAATGGTCCGGGTGGGGAGCCGGAGTCCGCCTGCTGGTGCGCGAACGGCGGTCCGAGATGGTGTCCGCACTCTCGCGGGATTGGGTCGAGGTCCGGGTTTCGCCGGGCACGGTTCGGTTCGAGGCAGGCGCGGGTGGCACGGCACCGCTGTACCTGGCGTCGGTCGGAGGAGTGGTGCACGGAACCTGGAATCTGCCGGACGTGTGCCGCCAGGTGAGGGCGGACGATCTTCTGGATCGCGTCGTCGCGCGGGTCCTGGCCAGGCGGCCGCGCTACAGCAGCGACACGCTGTTCCGGGACGTCGTGATGCTGTCAGAACGCGCGGTCGTGAATGTGACCAGGTCAGGTGTGTCGGTGCGCTACCCCAGTCCGGCCGAGCACGTGCTCGCACCTCGCCGCCCACGGAGGGGCATCGATCTGGTGTACGCCTTCGGCCAGTTGCTGGATGCTGCCGTCCGTGGCGCGGCGCCGGACGACCAACGAGTCGGAGTGGAGTTGTCGGGCGGCGCGGACTCGATGAACGTGGCTCTCTCTGCCGTACGTTCCGGGCTTGCCGTCACGTGCTTCGGCCTCCTGCTGGACGAGGCCGATGACGATCGGATCCACGGTGGTCAGCAGCGGCGCCGTGCTGCAGCACTGTCCTTCCTGGGCACCCCCGATGTGGCTGTCCGGGCCGCCGGTCATCCGCCGTTGGCCGCTGGTGGGATCCGTGCGGTTGGCAGCCCGCACGACCCGTGTGCGGCGTACTACCGCGAGGCGTTCGACGCCATGCGTGACGCGGCGATCGGCCGGGTCACCGTAATGTTGACGGGTCTGGGCGGTGATGAGCTGCTGGCGGCCCGGCGGGAACGGCGGTCCGGGTCTGATCCCGTTGTGCCGTGGCTGGGCCGCCGTGCCCGGCTCGCAATGGGCGACGTCGACGTCAATGTGGCTCCGGTCCCGGTCGTGCCGTTGTCGACATTGATGTCACTCGCCCTCCACAATCCGGCCTACCACGGTGTGGGCATCTGGCCGGTGTCGCCAATGGCCGACGCCGCCCTAGTCCGTTTCGGCGAGCAGCTGCCGGCTCAATGGACAGAGGGCAAGACCTTGCTGCGAACGCGGTTGCGCCGGGCCGGTTTGCCCGCCTGGGTGACACATCCACGACGTCCCGAGACTTTCGGGCCTCTGATGCAGGTCGGTCTCCGCCGGTACGGCCTGCGCCTAGGAGCTCGGATGCTCCGTGAGTCGGTCCTCGTTGACTGCGGTTTTGTCGACCACCGACGCCTGGCCGAGGCATGTGAAGCTGCGGCCGCCTCGGCTCGGATTCCGTCGGTGCTGTGCGACACGATCTGTTTGGAGGTCGGGGTGCGGAGCCTCGTTGGGCGGCCGTTGAGGTGGTCAGGTGACTGAGGACGGCGGGGTGGATCGGCTGGCCGCGGGGAATGTGCTGTACCGCAAGCCGGCGTTGTACGACGCGATGTTCGCGGGAGGTCGGCGGGGCGCGGAGGTGATTGCCCTGCTGGTCGCCCGGTACGGACCGGCCGGCGCGTCGTCGGTGCTGGACGCCGGGTGCGGGACGGGGCGGGACCTGGCGGACCTGGCGGTGCTGGAGCCCGGTCTGGCGGGGATCGGGGTGGATCGGCAGGCCGGGCTGGTGGAGTACGGGCGGCGGGTGCGACCGCACCTGGACCTGCGGGTCGGTGACCTGCGGACGATGCGGCTGGGGCGCTCGTTCGACGTGGTGCTCTGCGTCGGCAACACGGCGGCCTATCTGCACGACGACCGGGCCCTGGTGGCGGCGTGGGAGACGTTCGCGGCGCACTCCGGGGTGGGGACGCTGCTCGTGGTGCAGACGTTGCTGGGGGTCCCGGCGACCGGACCGGCGAGGACGGCAGCGGTGCGGGCGGGCGGGTACGCGGCGGAGGTGACGTCGGGCACGGAGTACGACGCGGACAGCCGGATCGCGACCACGCGTCGGCGGTGGGTGTTCCGGGACGGCCGCGTCGCCGAGGACGTGATCCGGCGCCGGGTGCTGCTGGTGGACGAGCTGTGGGCTGGGCTGGGGCGAGTGGGGTTCGAGCCGCGGCTGCTGTCCGGTGACCCGGCCGCGCCGACCGCCGGGACGACCACGGACGACGTGCCTCCGGTCGCGTACGCGGTGGCGACGTGGCGGGGGTGAGCTGGCGTTGTCGGGAGTTCCTCCGGGAGTTCCTCCGGGAGATCCCGTCGGAGTTGCACAGAAGGCCGACGCGGGCGCTCGGATGCCGTCGCCGCTGAGTTCGTGGCCCGGGGCGCGGGCGGCCGGCCGGGACCGGCCGATGACGCCGAGCGGCCCGGGTCCTCCTCCCACCCGGGCCGCTCCACGTGCCGTCGTGATCAGCAGGCGACGGTGCCGTACCACCGGTAGTAGGTCGGGTTGAGCGAGCCCATGACGTTCGACTGACCGGCGGGAATGGTGATGCAGTACGGGTAGGCGTACCCGTCGGAGCGCACGGCGCGGCGGTTGACCGGCGTCGAGGCGCAGTTGAGGTACTCCAGGGTCGTCCTCTGCCAGGGCGGCGTGCCGGTGTAGTAGATGTTGTCGCCGCACGTGAGCTGCACCTGGGCGGCGGTGCCCACGTCGGTCGTCCCGCCCGGGCCGGCCACGGCGGACGGCGTGGCGAGCAGCGCGGCGGCGGCCACGGCGGCCAGCACGGCCCCGGTGGCGGCGAAGCGTCGGTTGTTCGTCATGGCGCCAGCCTGCTCACGGCGTGTGCCGTGGCACAGCGATCCCGAACGATCCCGAACGGCGGCTGGTAGGTTGCGGCGCCGGGCGAAGGGGGGTTCGCGGGGTGGACATCGGGGGGGACGGTGCGGCGCCGTCACCGGACGGCGTCACGAGCCTCGACGAGCTCGCCGAGCGGCTGGTGGAGCTGCGCCGCTGGGCGGGCCGGCCCTCGTTCACCGAGCTGGCCCGGCGGGTGGCCCTGCTGCGCGCGGACCGCGGACTGCCGCCGGCCGAGGCGCGGCCCGGCCGCAGCACCGTCTACGACTGCTTCCGTCGCGGCCGCCGCCGCGTCGACGCCGACCTCATGGCGGACCTGGTGGTTGCCCTCGGCGTGCCGGCCGTCGAGGTGACGCGCTGGCGGCAGGCGCACCTCGCCGTCACCACGCGCGCCGACCTCGCGGGCATCGCGGGCGACCTCGGCGGGCTGCCACCGGAGCCGGACGGGTTCGTCGGCCGCGCCGGGCCGCTGCGGCGGCTGCTCGACGGCCACGGCGTCACGGTGGTGCGTGGCATGCCCGGCGTCGGCAAGACGCGCCTCGTGCTGCACGCGGCGCACCGGCTGGCAGCCGCGTACCCGGACGGCGCGGTGTTCGCCGGGCTGCGCGGCCACCACCCCGCGCAGCCGCCGGTGCACCCGTCAGCGGTGCTGGACGGCCTGCTGCGGTGGCTCGGCATGCCGGGTGCGGAGATCCAGCCGCTCGACCTGGCCGCGCGAGCGGCGGCGTACCGGGAGCGCACCACCGGCCGGCGGCTGCTCGTGGTGCTGGACGACGCGGCCGGGGAGGAGCAGCTGCGGCCGCTGCTGCCCGGCCCCGGCTGCCGCGTGCTGATCACGGCCCGCCGCGCGCTGCGGCCGCCCGGCGCGGACGACCTGGCGCTGGACGTGTTCACCGAGGACGAGGCGTTCGAACTGCTCGGGCACGTCGTCGGCCGGGAGCGGGTGGCCGCCGAGCCCGCCGCGGCGGCCGGCGTGGTGCGACGGTGCGGCCTGCTGCCGCTGTCGCTCGCGGTGACCGCCGCCTACCTGCGTAGCAAGGCCACCTGGACGCTCGCCGACCACGTCGTCCGCCTCGACGGCGTGCCGCGCGACGAGGAACTGCGCCCGGTGTTCGCCACGTCGTACCGCGCGCTCTCCCCGGCGGCGCGGCGACTGTTGCGGCTGCTGGCGGCGCACCCCGGCGAGGAGCTGGAGCCGCGCTCGGCCGCGCGGCTGACGGACCTGCCGGTGCCGGCCGCGGCCGCGGCGCTCGCCGAACTCACGGCGGAGCACCTGCTGCGCGAGCGGTCCGGCCGGTACGGCGCGCACGACCTGGTGCTCGCCTACGCGACGACGCTGCTGCGCGACGAGGAGTCGCCCAGCGAACAGCGGGCCGCGACGCTGCGGGTGATCGACCACTACGTGCGCGCCACCGCGGCCGCGATGGACGTGCTGCGGCCGTTCGAGCGTTCGCTGCGTCCCGCCGTCCCGCCCGCGCCGGACCCGGAGCCGGACGGCGCAGCGCCGCCCTGCGCCGAGGCCGCCGCGCGCTGGCTGGACGCCGAGCGGGCCTCGCTGCTCGCCGCGGCCGTGCGGGCCGCGGATTTGGGCGCCGCGGAGCCGGTCCGGCTGCTGTCGGCGCTGCTGGAGAACCACCTGGACAGCACGGCGCGATTCCACGACGGCCTGCTGCTGCACGACCAGGTGCTGCGCGTCGGCGGCCCGGCCGCGCGGGCGGGTGCGCTGCGCGCGCTGGCCAACCTGCACAGCCGCCTCGGCGACCACCGGACGGCCGAGGAGCTGCTGGGGCAGGCGCTGGAGCTGGCGCGCCGGACCGGCGACCGCGCCGTGGAGTGCCGCGTGCACAACAACCTGGGCACCGTGCGCTGGCGCACCGGGCGGCTCGGCGACGCGCTCGACTGCTACCGCGAGGCCGTGCGGCTGGCCGCCGAGGTGGGCGACGAGTTGACCTGCTACCGCGCCGGCAGCAACCTCGGCACCGTGCACGACGCGCGCGGGGAGTACCCCGAGGCGATCGAGCTGTACCGGCGCAACGCCGAGCTGGCCGGGCGGCACGGCGACGTGTGCAGCCGCGGCATCGCGCTCGGCAACCTCGGCCTGGTCCTGGGCCGGCTGCACCGCTGGCCGGAGGCCATCGAGTGCTACGGCGAGGCGCTCGCCGCCGCGCGGGACACCGGCTCCCGATTCGCCGAGCCCGGCCCGCTCATCGGTTACGGCCGCGCGCTCAGCCGCCTGGGGCGGCACGAGGAGGCGCTGGAGCGGCTGCGCCACGCGGTGACGCTCGCGGGGGAGATCGGCGCCACGGATCACGAGTGCATGGCGCGCACCGTGCTCGGCGAGGTGCTGACGCGGGCCGGGCGGCCGGCGGCGGCCGAGCCGGAGCACCGGGCGGCCCTCGACCTCGCGGTGGCCACCGGTTCCCGCCCGATCGAGGTGGAGGCGCTGCTCGGACTCGCCGAGGCGCTCGCCGCGCTCGGCCGCACCGCCGAGGCCCACGAGCCGGTGCGCCGCGCCGAGGAACGCGACGTCGGCGACCGTGCACAGCTTGCCCGCCGGCTGCGCCTCCTCGCCGTTCTCACCGAGACGGCGGGGACGGCGGGGACGGCGGCGGTCCGCCGCGTGGTACCGCGCCGAGGCGGCCGCCGTGGAGCGCGCCGCCGGACTGCCCCCACAGGGACTCTAGGGAAGACCTCGAAGCCCTGGCCACCTCGCGCGAGCTCGGAGCGCTCGGCCGCGTGCGCCCGGCCGGTTCTAGCCGCGGCGCTTGAGGGCGTCGATGACGGCGTCGTCCCAGCGGTGGGTGCGGATGAGGCGGTACCGCTCGCCCACCATGCGCAGGTAGGCCTCGGCCTCGGTGCTGGTGCCGATGAGGTCTGCCTCGCGCAGCATCCGGGTGACCGGCAGGTACTCCTCGGCGTACCAGCGGCGGGCGACGGCGGCGCGGTCGGAGAAGCGGCCCTCGTCCTGCATGAGCCGGAAGCCCCACGCCTCCACGGCCTCGCCGAGCTGGGCGTACGACCAGGGGTCGGTCACCGAGATGGCGGCGCGGGCCGGCGGGGTGAGCGGCACGCGCTCCAGGAACACCCGGCGGTAGTCCTTGAGGATCAGGTCGCCGCGGTGCCGGATGCCGCCGGCGGACAGCCGGGTCCGCACCTCGGTGACGTAGGCGTCGATGGTGTCCAGCCCCATCGCCAGCGCCACCGACACGCGGTGGTGACCGTCGGAGACGAAGTGCAGCTCGCCGACCCGGTACAGCTCCACCGGCGGCATCGCCTCGCCGCGGCGGGCGGCCACCGCGAGCCGCTCCCAGCGCTCCCGGACGCGCCCCGAACTCGGCCGGAACCGCCGGTCGAAGTCCCGCGTGCGGTCCACGCTGCCGACGATGGAATCCAGCTTCACCACCTGCAGCCCCAGCCGGCGCTCACCCTCGCGGCCCAGCGCCGCCACCACCTCCTCGAACGGCAGCACCATGTTCACGTCGTCCGGCTCGCGGCGCAGCCAGGTCGCCAGCCGGGCCAGCACGGCGTGCCGTCGTGCCCGCAGGAAGTCGTGCTCGGCGTCGGTCCGCGGGAACCCCGTGTCACGCGGCATCCTGCACCTCCAGCACGCGGTGTCCGACCACGTTGACGACCTCGGTCGCACCGAGGCGGCGATTCGGCACGGCCGAGCCGTGCGGGTGGATGTGCCCGTGCACGAGCAGCTTCGGCCGCAGCGCCGAGACCAGCCCGTGCAGGCACTCGAACCCCTGGTGCGGCGGGTCCTCACGGTCGCCGCACCAGCGCGGCGGGGAGTGCGTGAGCAGCACGTCCACCCGCTGCCCCCGCCAGGCCACCCGCGCCCGCAGCCGCCGTGCCCGGCGCGCCTGCTGCCGCTGCGTCCACTGGTTCGGGCCGGGCCGGTACCGCACGCTGCCGCCGAGCCCGGCGACGGTCACCCCGGCCACGGTGACCACCCGGCCGTCGGCGTTCACCGCGCCGGGCGGCCCGGGCCAGCGGGCCGGCATGCCGTCGCGGGTCCAGAGCCCGCGCCGCAGCCGGTAACCGGACAGGTCGGGGTCGTGGTTGCCGGGCACCAGCACGCACGGCCGGTCCAGCGCCCCGGCGATGAAGTCCAGGTAGTCGAACGGAAGGTCACCGGCGGCCAGCACCAGGTCGACCCGGTGCTCCCGCACCGCGCCGGTCCACAACGTCGGCTCGACCTCGTCGGAGATCGCCAGCACCCGAGCCATGTACGCAGCGTACGAGGTGTACGCCGTGCGACAGCACCTGAAAAGATGCAGCGAACGGGTCCACCGGGTGCCACCGTCCGGGCAAGATGACCGTGAGGTGTGACCGCACAGTCACTGGGGAGGCGTGCCGTGGTGCAGGACCATGGGCGATGGGCGCAGGCCTACGGGCTCAGTGTCGGCTCGGTGCTCGACTACCTGGTGAGCCCGGTGACCGGCATCTTCGGCCGCGGCCTGGCCGAGGCGGTCGGGCGGATGACCCGGGCGCTGGACACCGCGGTCGAGGACTGGGTGAGCCGCCGCCGCGGCAACGACCAGTACGTCGTGCCCGGCGTGCACTGGAACGGGTTCTCGCACAGGACCCTGTTCGCCATGGTCCACCAGCAGGCCAGCCCGGCCCAGGTGGAGACGCTGGCCGACGACTGGGACCGCAACGGCCGCGACCTCACCCGGCGCGCCGAGGACCTGCAGCGCTCGCTCGCCGCGGTCCTGCCGTACTGGGGCGGCGAGGCCTCGGAGCAGGCCGCCCGCTCGGTCATCCGGGCCGTCGGCTGGATGGGCGACGTGGGAGCCACCAGCTCGGCGATGAGCGGCCCGCTCCAGGACTCCGCCGGGGCGCTGCGCAGCGCGCAGGCCACCATGCCGGCCCCGCCCGACGGCGGTGGCTGGCTCGGCGCGGCCGGCGCCGGGGCCGCTGCCGGGTTCGCGGTGGGCGGCCCGATCGGCGCCGGCAGCGGCGCGGCCAGCGGTGGCATCGGCAGCGCGTTCGGCTTCGGCTCC
>DASWTI010000497.1:0-1644 GCA_036402215.1 Pseudonocardiaceae bacterium | reverse complement strand
GGCGTTCGCCTCGGCGGCGGCGCGGGCGCGGGCCGCCTGGAGCGACCTGGGCCGGCCGGGCCGCCCGGTGCTGTGGGGCCAGGCGTACGTGGGCCTCGGCGACCCGGCGCGCGGCGAGGCGTACCTGCGGGACTACTACGCCTTCACCGGCCCGTTCGCCGAGCGCATCGCGGCCGGCAACCTGACCACGGCCCGGGCGGTGCGCGACCTGGTGCGCGGCTACGAGGCGGAGGGCTGCGACGAGCTGGTGCTGCTGCCGACGGTGGCCGACGTGGACGAGGTCGACCGGCTGGCCGAGGTGCTCTCGTGAGGGTCGACGTGGTCGGCGCCGGGCCGGCCGGGCTGTACCTGGCGATCCTGCTGCGCCGCGACGACCCGTCGCACGAGATCACCGTGCTGGAGCGCAACCCGCCGGACGCCACGTTCGGCTGGGGCGTGGTGTTCTCCGAGGACACCATGGGCGCGCTGCGCGACGCCGACGAACCGACGCACGCCGAGATCGCCGACACCTTCGCCCGCTGGGACTGCATCGACGTGCACTACCGCGGTGAGAAGCTGCGCTCCCGCGGGCACTCGTTCTCCGCGATCCGGCGCACGCTGCTGCTGGACATCCTCCAGCGGCGCTGCCGGGAGCTCGGGGTGGAGCTGCGTTTCGGCGCGGAGCTGACCGACCCGGCGGAGCTCACCGGCGACCTGGTGGTGGCGGCGGACGGCGTGAACAGCCTGCTGCGGCGCACGCACGCGGCGGCGTTCGGCAGCGAGGTGCGGCCGCAGGGCTGCACGTACATCTGGTTCGGCACCGACCTGGTGCTGGACGCGTTCACCTTCGTCTTCGTGGAGAGCGAGCACGGGCTCTTCCAGGCCCACGCCTACCCGTTCGACGAGAGCACCAGCACCTGGATCGTGGAGTGCCGGCCGGAGACCTGGCGGGCCGCCGGGCTGGACACCGCGGACGAGGCGGAGAGCATCGCGTTCTGCGAGCGGCTGTTCGCCGACGCGCTGCGCGGGCACCGGCTGCGCTCCAACCGCTCGCAGTGGCTGACGTTCCAGCGGGTGCGCAACCGCAGTTGGCACCACGGCAACGTGGTGCTGGTGGGCGACGCCGCGCACACCGCGCACTTCTCCATCGGCTCGGGCACGAAGCTCGCCATGGAGGACTCGATCGCGCTGGCCGGGGCGCTGCGGCGGGCGCCGTCGTTGCGGGCCGCGCTGGTGGACTACGAGCTGGAGCGCCAGCCGGTGGTGGAGCGGTTCCAGCAGGCGGCGGACACCTCGGCGGCGTACTTCGAGCGGGTCGCCGGGCACACCTCGCTGCCGCCCACGCAGTTCGCGGTGAACCTGCTGACCCGCAGCGGCCGCGTCGGCCACGCCAACCTGACGCTGCGCGACCCGGCCTTCGGCCGCGCGGCGGACGCCCGGTTCGCGGCCCTGGGCACGGCGATCGCGCCGCCGCCGGCGTTCACGCCGTTCCCGCTGGCCGGCACGGTGCTGGCGAACCGCGTGGTGTCCCGATCGGCCGCGGACGGCGCCGGGCTGGTGCTCACCGGGCTGGTGGCGGTGTGCCCGGACGGGCGGGTGTCCGAGGAGACGCCGGTGGCCGCGGAGTTCACGCCGCCCGCGGCGGACGCCCCGGTGGCCGTGCTG
>DASWTI010000496.1:0-5550 GCA_036402215.1 Pseudonocardiaceae bacterium | reverse complement strand
CGGCGGCGGTTCCGTGGCCGGTGGGCCGGCCCCCGGCGGCCCGGGCTTCGGCAGCCCCGGCCCCGGTGGGGCGAGCTTCGGCGGCTCCGGTTCGGGTGGAGTGGGCTCCGGTTCGGGCGGGGCGGGTTTCGGTGGCTCCGGTCCCGGTGGGGCGGGTTTCGGTGGCTCCGGTGGGCCGGGTGCGGGTGGCCGGCCGTCGGCGACCGGCGGGTGAGGCTGCCGGCGGTGCCGGGGGTGACCCCGGTGCCCCTCGGCTCGCCCGAGGAGACGACCGCGGAGCTGCTGGCCGTGCTGCGCCGGGTGAAGGGCCGTGACGCGGCGCGCGACCCGGCGCTGGAGATCGCGGCGACCGACGCCGCCGAGCTGGCGCACCGGCAGCGCGCCGGGTTGCTCGCGGTGGTCGAGCACCCGGACGCCGACCCCGCGGTGCTGATGGCCTGGATGACGCCGCTGGACCGGGCGCTGGACCCGGGCTCGGCGGTCGGGCTCGGCCGTCACCTGGCCGACAGCGGCGGCCCGGACATCCGCGAGGTCACCCGGACCACCACGGCCGCCGGGCACCCGGCGGTGATCGTCGAGCGCATCACCATCACCGGGGCGCAGTTGCAGGTCGTGGTGGTGGACGAACGCCGGCCGCGGGTCGCGGTGTTCACCCTGCACTCACCGACCGGCCGCGGCTGGCTGGACGTCGCGGCGCTCACCGGCCGCTTCGTCGGCGGCCTCGACCTCACGGCCGACGGCTCCGCTCCCGGTACTCGCGGGGCGTCTCGCCGACCTCTTTCCGGAACGTCCGGGAGAAGTGCGCCGCGCTGACGAAGCCGCACTCCCCGGCCACCTCCGCGATCCCCAGCGCGCCCCTCGCCGGGTCGGCCAGCAGGCCCTTCGCGTGCTCGACCCGCAGGCCGCGGATGCGCTCGGCCACGCCCTGCCCGTCGTCGAAGAGCTGGTAGAGCCGCCGCCGGGAGACGAACAGCGCGGCAGCCACCTGGTCGGCGCCGAGCTCGGGGTCGGCCAGGTTCGCCCGGATGAAATCCAGCGCCTCGCGGCGGCGGGCGGCCAGCGTGTCCACCCGGTTCAGCTCGGCCCGCAGCGCGCTGCGCAGCACCAGCTCGGCCAGGCCCACCAGGTGGTGCGCGAGCCCGTGCCGGTCGAGCGCCGGCCCAGCGGCGAGCACCGCGGCGGCCGCCCCGCCGAACAACGCCCGCAGCGCCGGCTCGGTCTCCACCGGGCGGAACATCAACGGCCGCAGCTCGTCGAAGCCGATCGTCAGCCGGGCCGCCGCCACCGTCAGCATCACCACGCCGCCCTCCGCGCGCAGCGAGGCGTCCCCGGCGTCCAGGGTGGTGGCCGGTAGCGCCCGCGGCACCTGCATCAGCACCTGGACGCTCGCCGGGGCCACCGCGCCACCCATGGCGGCGGCCGCCGCCGCGGCACCGGAGGCCCGCACCACCAGGTAACCGCGCGCGGGCCCACCCGGGCCGTCCGCGCCGTCGTGGCCCCCGTGGCCCCCGTCCGGTCGGACCCGCGCCGGCCCGGTCACCGCTGTGTCCACGGCGTCACCCTAGGGTCTGCCCCCACGGCCGCACCGGCCCGCGCGAGCCACTCGCGCCGAGGGGTGATGGACCTTGCCTCGCATAGGGGGCAAGTGGTCCGTTCGCCCACCCGCAGGGAGGGGGCGGTCCTGGGCAAGGTGCGTCCCGGGCTACTGCTGGGGCAGCGCCGCCGCGAGCACGGCGGCCAGCGTGGGGGAGCAGTGCGGTGTCAGCATGGTGACCGCCTCGCCGAGCGCCGCGTGAGCCGCCCGTTCGGCGAGCGAGCGCACCCGCGCGGCCAGCTCGGCGCCGCGCAGTCGCATGGCGCGCGGCCCCAAGGTCAGGTCCACCAGCCGGCCGTGCACGTCCACGGTGACCGTCACGTCGTCCTCGGCGAGCGTGTGGCGCACCGCGGCCACCGCGTCCGCGAGCGAGCTCGCCGGCTCGTTCGCGTCGTAGAACTCGAGCATCTCCTCGACGGTCGGCTCGTCGGCGTACCCGGCGTCCTCCGCGCTCGCGATCATGGCGGTCATCTGCGCATCCAGGTGTCCGGGGTGGTGCACTCGACGTCCTCGGCGAGGTCCGCGTCGTGGATGCCGAGGCCGAGGGCGTCCAGGTCCGCCTCCGAGATGCCGGTGACGGCGCGGACGCGGGCGTTGGCGCGCGCCGTGGCGGTCCGCACCAGGCCGAGCACGGTGGCGGCGAGCGCCTCGCCGCCCATGCGCATCGACCGGTCGGTGATGGTCAGCGAGTGCAGGCCACCGCCGGGACGGACCTCGACGGTCACGCCCACCGGGTCCCGGGCCTCGCCCAGCGGTCCGCCGGTCACGGGTGCACCCCGCCGTAGAACGTCGCGCCGCTCAGGCGGTGCGTGTTGCGCTGCACCTGGTCGCCCGAGTTGCCCTCGATGAGGGTCACCATGCCGTTCTCCACCTTCTCCACGATGCCGATGTGCGTGCTGGTGGACGGGCTCGACGGGCCGGTGCCGAAGAGCAGCACGTCGCCGGGGCGTACCTCGTCCAGGTTGTTCCTGCCGTAGGCCTTGCCGTGCTCCTGGCCCCACTCGTAGACGTCGCCGGTGAAGGGCAGGATCGGGATGTCCACGCCGGCCCGCCGCCACATGGCGGTGGCGAACGAGGAGCACCAGGCGGCCGTGGGGCCGTACGGGTTGCGGTTACTGCCGGGCGGGTTCTCCCTGGTGCCGATCTCGCCGCGGGCCTCGGAGAGGATCTTGCGGACGCGCTCCGGGCGGTTGCCGCCCTTGCCGTCCCCGCGTCCGCCGTCGCCACGGCCGCCCTCGGGCCGGTTCCGCCGCCGGTTCGGGTCGACCACGCCGTCGTGCTCGATCTCGCGCTCCAGGGCGCGCAGCCGCTGCGCGGCCTCCTTCAGCTGCGTGTGCACCGTGCGCAGGTTGGTGATCGACTCCCTGGTGTACTGCTTCTCCAGGTCCGAGGCGGTGGCAATGGCCTGGGCCAGCGCGGCCGGTGCCCCGGCGCCGCTCGCGGCCAGCCCGGCGTCCAGCGCCTGCGAGGCCCGCGTGACGTACTCCTCGACGATGCGCGAGGCGTTGGCGTGCCCGGCGGACAGCGCGGCCGTGGTGTCGGCCACGATGCCCTCGCCGGCGCGGCTGGCCTCGCCGGTCACCCGTAGCTGGCGGCCGAGGCGGTCGGACCGCCGCTCGAACCGGTCCGACGTGGTGCCGTCCCAGTGGCTGAGCGCCGTGGTGGCCGCCTGCTTGTGGTCGGCCTGCTGCTGGCCGATGGCCTCGGCGGCCTGGTGCAGCGCGAACTGCACCAGCAGCGCGTCCTCGGTCTTGCCCGCGAGCTTGTTGCGGTGCGCGATCATTCGCCCGGCGAACTGCCGGGCGATCTCCCTGGTGTCCACTCCTGGTCCCCGTCCCTGGTCCGTGCGGGCCTGCGGCTACAGGCGGCCGAGGCCGCCGGCGATCTCGTCGTCCTGGTCGCGGTAGTCGCGCGAGGTGCGCGCCGTGGCGGTCGCCAGCTTGTCGGCGTTGCCGCCGACGCCCCGCACCTGGCGGTGCAGCGAGGCGGCGAACCCGTCCAGCGCGGCCGCGAAGCCGGTCTCCTTGCCGATCTTGCCGAAGCTGTCGTCGGCGATCTCCCGCACGCGGCGCACGTGGTTGGTGCCGACCGCGGCGAGGTCGTCGGCCACGCCCCTGGCACGCCGCACGTAGGCGTCCAGCAGCTGGGTGTCGACGGAGAACGACCCACCGCCGCCCCCACCCTGGCCGCCGCCCCCGCCGCGGCCGCCGTTGTTGCCACCGGCGCCGTTGTTGCCGTTGCCGTTGTTGCCGCGGTTGTTGCCACGGTTGTTGCCACGGTCACCGTTGCCGTTGCGGCCGTCGTTGCCGCCGTTGTTGCGGTCGTCGCGGTCGTCGCCGCGTCGGAAGTCCTTCACCCCACGCCTCGCCTCATCCAGGAACTGCCGGTATTTCCCACTCGTGTAGGTCGTCCACGGCGACCAGGAGCGCCCGTCGCCGGAGATCGCGTTCGCCGCCCGCGCGTTGGTCACGGGGTCGAACAGCTCCCGGTTGGACCCCAGGTCGAACTGGTCGCGCCTGGCCGGGCCGAGCGAGCCGATCATGTTGATCTGCCACAGGCCGTAGGAGTTGTCCGGGGCGACCGCGTTGTGCGCCCTGGGGTCGCCGCCGGACTCGGCCAGCGCGACCGCCACCGCGATCGTCAGATCCTCCCCGCGGAAGCCGGCCCGGTGCGCGACCTCCGCGATCTCGCCGGGGCTCAACCTGCTCATGTCACGACCTTCGCGCGCCCCCGGGCCGCGCGGTACCGGCGCTGCACACGTGGGCACGACCGCTGCACAAACCGCACAGTGACGGCCCGGGGGTCCGGGTACGGCCGCCGGGGGCAGCCGCGTCCGGCGCCGCCGCCGGACGTTCGTCAGACGGTGACGGGCAGGCCGGTGGCGCGGCTCTCCTCGGCGGCGAACGCCAGCAGGTGCGACTCCAGCGCCTCCAGGGCGCCGGTGCGCACGACGGAGCGGTCACCGGTGGCGACGGCGGTGAGGAACGCCCGGATCACGCCGTCGTCGCCACCGTCGTGCCCGGCCTGCTCCGGCACGGCCTCGGTCGTGACGGCGCCGGTGACGAAGTCGGTGACGGTCACCGTCACGCCGTCCCCGGTGAGGTGGCCGTGGGTGCCCATGATCCGGGTCTGCCGCCGCTGCGACGGCGTGAAGGCGCTCATGGTCAGGGTCGCCACCACGCCGCCGTCGAACTCCAGCGTGACCACCTGGTGATCGGCGACGTCGTTGTCGCACGCGTACACGCACCGGCCGTACGGGCCGTCGCGCAGCGCCGCCAGCACGCCGTCGCGGCTGACGTCCGTGGTGAGCACACCGAGCGGCCACTCCTCGCGCCGCGGGTCGCCGAGGAACCCCAGGTACAGCCGCGGCGCCGAGTACGGGCAGCCCGGCTCGACGGCGCAGTCCAGGCAGCGGTCCGCCGCCCCGGCCGGCCGGGCCGCCGCGGTGAAGTGCCGCAGGCCCCCGGCGCTCCACACCCGCCGCACCGGCCGTGCCACCAGGTGCCGCAGCCAGTCCAGGTCGTGGCAGCACTTGGTGAGCAGGCTCGGCCCTGACCCGGCCTCGGAGCGCCAGTTGCCGCGTACGTACGAGTGCGCGAAGTGCCACCACCCCACGGGTTCCAGGTGCTCTACGCCGACGATCGCGCCCAGCCGGCCGGAGTCCACGACGCCGCGCACCAGGTCGGTGTAGGCGGTGTGGCGCATCACGTGGCCCACCGCCACCACCACGTCGGTCGCGGCCACGGCGTGCACCAGGCGCAGGCACTCGTCGCGGGTCGGCGCGAGCGGCTTCTCCAGCAGCACGTGGTAGCCGAGCGCGGAGAGCGCGACGGCCGGCCCGGCGTGCTCGCGGTCCGGGGTGAGCACGAGCGCCGCGTCGGCCAGCCGGGGCCGCTCGGCCAGCTCGCGCCAGTCGGCGAAGCGGTGCGCGGCCGCGACGCCGTGCCGGTCGGCCA
>DASWTI010000495.1:0-3696 GCA_036402215.1 Pseudonocardiaceae bacterium | reverse complement strand
GGGGCAGGCGCGGAGGACGGCGCCGCCGCGGCCGCCGGGGCGGCGATCACGCCGGCCACCGTCACCATCGCCAGCAGCGCGGCGACGCCCGGTGGTCGTGGGATCGGTCGGGACATGGGTGCGCTCCTTCCTCGGGCCGTGTTACGGAGTGCGCAGCCAGACGGCGGTGTCCGGCGGCAGCAGCCCGGCGTCCAGCAGCCCGCTGGCCAGCAGCACGGCCTCGTGGCGGGGCAGCGGCACCGGCGCGGCGGACAGGTTCACCACGCACGTCAGGCCGGGGTCGCGGGTGAAGGCGAGCACGTCGGGGCCGGACACCAGCCAGCGCATCGGCCCGTCGCCGAGCGCGGCCTCCGCGCGGCGCGTCCGCAGCGCCGTCCGGTACAGCTCCAGCATCGAGTGCGGGTCACCGGCCTGCGCGGCCGCGGTGCGGTCCTTCCAGTCCGCCGGCTGCGGCAGCCAGGGCCGCCGGGTGGCACCGGGCGGGCTGAAGCCGAACGGTGGCTCCATGCCGGACCAGGGCAGCGGCACGCGGCAGCCGTCGCGGCCCGGGTTGGTGCCGCCGGAGCGGTGGAACATGGGGTCGTCGCGCAGCGTGTCCGGGATGTCCTCGACCTCCCAGAGGCCGAGCTCCTCCCCCTGGTACACGTACGCGGACCCGGGCAGCGCCAGGGTGAGCAGCAGCGCGGCGCGGGCCCGCCGCACCCCGAGGTCCAGGTCCAGCGGCAGCCCGTGCACCCGGTTGTCGAAGTCGAACGAGGTGTCCTCGCGGCCGTAGCGGGTGACGTGGCGGGTGACGTCGTGGTTGGACAGCACCCAGGTGGCCGGGGCGTCCACCGGGGCGTGCACGGCGAGCGTGCGGTCGATGCAGGAGCGCAGCGCGGCGGCCTCCCAGGCGCAGCACAGGAACTCGAAGTTGAACGCGGTGTGCAGTTCGTCCGGCCGCAGGTAGGCGGCGAACCGCTCGTGGTCCTCCAGCCACACCTCGCCGACGAGCACCCGGTCGCCGCCGTACCCGTCGGCCACCGCGCGCCAGCGCCGGTACACCTCGTGCACGCCGTCGAGGTCCTCGTAGCTGTCCTTGCCGAGCAGCCGCGGGTCCTTGGCGATCACCGCGGCGGAGTCGATGCGGATGCCGTCGACGCCGCGGTCGAACCAGAAGCGCAGCACGTCCTCGAACTCGTCGCGCACCTGCGGGTTCTCCCAGTTGAAGTCCGGCTGGCCGGGAGCGAACAGGTGCAGGTACCACTGGCCGTCGGGCACCCGGGTCCAGGCCGGCCCGCCGAAGATCGAGCGCAGCTCCGTGGGCGGCAGGGCGCCGTCCTCGCCGCGGCCGTCGCGGAACCAGAAACGCTGCCTGGCGGGCGAGCCGGCCGGCGCGGCGAGCGCCTCGCGGAACCAGGCGTGCTCGGTGGAGCCGTGGTTGGGCACCACGTCCACGATCACCCGGATGCCGTGCTCGTGCGCCTCCTGGATGAACGTCTCGGCCTGGCCGAGGGTGCCGAACACCGGGGCGATCGCCCGGTAGTCGGCCACGTCGTAGCCGGCGTCGGCCATCGGCGAGGCGTACCAGGGGCTCAGCCAGACCGCGTCCACGCCGAGCTCGGCGAGGTAGGGCAGCCGGGACCGGATGCCGGCGAGGTCGCCGATGCCGTCACCGTCGCCGTCGGCGAAGCTGCGCGGGTACACCTGGTAGATGACCGCGCCGCGCCACCACTGGGCGGTGCCGGTGTCACCGGGGTCGCCGTCCGGCGCGGCGTGGGAAGTCTCCGAGGTCATGACCTAGCCCTTCATGCTCCCCGCGACCAGGCCGCGGATGATGCTGCGCTGGAAGATCAGGAACACCACGATCATCGGCAGGCCGGAGATGACCAGGCCGGCGAGCATCTCGTTCACCGGGACGCGCCCGGTGGCGGAGAGCCTGCTGAGGGCGACGCTGAGCGTCTGCACGCCGGGGTCGGGCAGCACCAGCAGCGGCCAGAGGAAGTCCTTCCAGCTGCCGATGATCGCGAAGATCGAGACCACGCCGAGCACCGGGCGCGACAGCGGCAGCACCACGCTCCACAGCACGCGCAGCCGGCCGGCGCCGTCCAGGCTCGCGGCGTCCACCAGGTCCGGCGGGATCTGATCGAAGAACCGCTTGAGCACGTAGATGTTGAACGCGTTCGCCGCGGCCGGCAGCCACAACGCCCACGGGGTGTTGAGCAGGTTGACGTGGAACAGCGGCACGTCGGTGGCGGTGAGGTACGTCGGCACCAGCAGCGCCGCGGCCGGCAGCAGCAGGCTCGCGAGCATGCCGCCGAGCACGACGTCGCCGAGCACCGGGCGCAGCGTGGACAGTGCGTACGCCGCCGCCACGTCCACCACGAGCTGGAAGAGCCAGCCGCCGAGCGCGTAGAACGCCGTGTTGAGGAAGTACCGGGCGATCCGCAGCTCGGTCCACGCCTTGGCGTACGTCTCCGGGTGCCATTCGCGCGGCACGAGGGTGGGCGTGGCGAGCGCGAGCTCCGCGGGCGCCTTGAACGCGCCGACGACCATCCAGTACAGCGGGAAGAAGAAGACGAACAGGAACGCCACCGCGACCACGGTGAGCACCGCGAGGTAGGCGATCCGGCCGGGGCCGCGGCTGATGGTGGAGCCGGCCACCAGGGTGCGGGTGGTCATCGCGGGTCCCGGGTGAGCCGCAGGTAGAGCGCGGAGAACACGCCGAGCACCACGAACAGCAGCATGCTCATGGCCGCCGCCAGCCCGAAGTCGTGGTTCACCGTGAACGCGTAGCGGTAGATGAGCACCATCACGGTGATGGTGTCCGGGTTGGTGGTGCCGGTCAGCTGGTACGGCTCGATGAACACCTGCATGGTGGCCACCACCTGGAGCAGCAGCATGATCAGCATGACGAACCGCAGGTGCGGCAGCGTGACGTGGCGCAGCCGCTGCCGGATGCCGGCGCCGTCCAGCTCGGCGGCCTCGTACAGCTCGCCGGGGATGCCCTGCAGCGCGGCCAGGTAGATGAGCGTGGCGCCGCCGAGGTTGGCCCAGGTGGACACCAGGACCAGCGAGAGGATCGCCGTGTCCGGTGACTGGGTCCACTGCGAGGCGGGCAGCCCGGCGCCCCGCAGCACGGTGTTGAACAGGCCGTTGCCGGGGTCGTAGAAGAACTGCCAGAGCAGCACGCTGACGATCGGTGGCAGCATCACCGGCAGGTAGACCGCGAGCCGGAAGAAGCCGCTCAGGTGGCGCAGCTCGTTGAGCAGCACCGCGAGCGCCAGCGGCACCGCGTACCCGAAGACCAGAGCGAGCCCGGTGAACACCGCGGTGTTGCGCCAGGCCGTCCAGAACAGCGGGTCGGCGAACAGCACCCGGAAGTTGTCCAGGCCCACCCAGACCGGATCGGTCACGAAGTTCACCTGCTGGAAGCTCAGCAGCAGGCCGCGGACCAGCGGGTACCAGGAGAACAGCGCGAAGCAGGCGATGCCGGCGGCCAGGAAGCCGTACGCGGCGAGGGTGTCGCCGGCCGCGCGCCGCCAGTGACGCCGCCAGTGACGCCGCCGGTGACGCCGGCGCGGGGCGAGGCCGGCGCGGCGGCGGGGGCCTCGGCCGGTGCCCCCGGCCGGGCCGGTCCCGGGGCGGAGCGCGACGGTCGCCATCGGTACCCGCCTCTCGGGGGCGGGGGGGTCGGGGTCCGGTGGGGGGCGGCGG
>DASWTI010000494.1:0-8148 GCA_036402215.1 Pseudonocardiaceae bacterium | reverse complement strand
CGTGGCCGCACCGACCGGCCGGTGGCGTTCGCGCTGTCGCCGGAGGCCCTCGCCCGGCTCTCGGACGGGACGCGCGCGCTGCTGGACGCCGCCGCCCTCGACCCGGCCCGGCACCCGCTCGACGCCGTCGTGGAGCTGCTGACCACCGAGCTGGAGCGGCGGGTCCGTTCCGGTCACCGGCCCGCGCCGCTCCCGCCGCCGCCGGACGACCCGGAGGTCGAGCGGCCGTACCTGCGCGACGTCGGCGTCGCCGATCTCCTCGTCGTGAAGCAGCACCTCACGCGCTACCAGCGCATGGACATCGCGCACGTGGAGAACGTGCTGATCGGCGAGAAGAAGTCGCGCAACCACCGCGAGCTCGAACGCGTCGAGGAGACCGTCACCGTCGAGCGCGAGACCACCACCGAGCGCGAGTCGGAGCTGGAGACGGCCGACCGCTTCGAGCTGAACCGCGAGGCCTCGCGCACGGTCAAGCGCGACCAGGAGTTCGGGTTCGGCCTGTCCCTGTCCGGCAAGTACGGGCCGTCGGTCGAGTTCTCCAGCGAGGTCCGGGCGAGCAGCGAGACGTCGACCGAGGAATCGGTGACGAGCGCGACGACCTACGCCCGGGACGTGGTCGAGCGCTCCCTGGAGCGCGTCATCGAGCGCGTGCGCGAGGAGATGGTGCGCCGGGTCGTGCGTGAGCGCGAGGAGGTGAACCTCCACGAGCTGCACAACGAGACCGGCCAGCACATCAGCGGCATCTACCAGTTCATCGAGAAGGTCTACGAGAGCCAGGTCTTCAACTACGGCATCCGGCAGATGTTCGACTTCATGGTTCCCGAGCCGTCGTCGTACGTCTGGCACCTCGAACGCTCGACGTCGGAGCTCGCGCTGCCCACCCCGCCGGTCCCGCTGGAGACCGAGGCCCCGGACGCCTCGGCCGTCAACCTGGCGACCTACCGCCGGCTCGCGGCGCTCTACGGCGCCGAGGGGATCACCGCCCCGCCGCCCGTCTTCCTGACCTCCTCGGCGACGCTGATGCACGGCGAGGGCGCGGACGACGACGGTGAGGAGGGACAGCCCCGCAGCACGCAGACACCCGACCTCGCGATCCCGGACGGCTACCGGCCGTACCGGGCCTCGGTCCAGCTGATGGCCCTGACCGACGACCACCTCACGGTCGCCGTCACCGTGGGCAAGGCGCAGCGGATCTGGCGTCCGGTCGGGGTGGCCGTCGGATCCGACCACTCCCTGGCCAGCAGCAGCCTCGACCTCGGCCTCTTCACCGGCTCGTCCGCCTACGAGGGCCAGAGCAAGATGCCGGTGCACCTGCTCGCCTACGAGACGAACAGCTACTCGGCCTCGGTCGACGTCGTGTTCGCGCGGACGCTCGAGCTCTACCGGGCCTGGCAGCTCTCCACGTACGAGAAGCTCGTGGACGCCTACCAGCGCAAGCTGCAGATCTACACCAGCGAGGTCGCCGAGGTGCGGGCGAAGGCCGAGGCCGAGGCGGAGCGGTCGTCGTCGCGGTTCGTCGCCCCGCCCACGCAGAACCTGCAGACGGTCCGCAACGAGCTGAAGAAGCACTGCATCTCCATCGTGACCCGCCAGCGTTACGGCCAGTTCCAGGCGACCCAGGACACCGACCCGCCGCACTTCGACTTCGAGCGGGCGGAGACCGAGGGCAGCTTCATCCGCTTCTTCGAGCAGGCGTTCGAGTGGGACCAGCTGCAGTACGTCCTCTACCCGTACTACTGGGGCCGGCGCGGCACGTGGGCCGAGCGGTTCCTGCGGCAGGACGCCGACCCCGCGTGGCTGGAGTTCCTGCGGTCCGGGGCGGCGCGGGTCGTCGTGCCGGCCCGCCCGGGGTTCGAGCCGGCCATCGCGTACTACCTGGAGACGGGCGAGATCTGGCGCGGCGGTGATCCCGCCGACCCCACCGACCCGCTGGGCGGGCTGCCGGACATCAACGACCCGCTCTACGTCTCGATCCTCACCGAGCTCATGGAACGCGCCGACGCACCGCAGGGCGAGATCCCGGTCGGTGAGCCGTGGCGCACCCACGTGCCCACGCCCCTGGTCGTGCTGCGGCCCGACGACTCCCTCCCACGGTGGGAGCGCGCGGACCCCACCGGCTGGGAGTGGGAAGAGGACGAGTAGGCGCCGGTCATGGGCGACCTCACGCCGTTCACGAAGCAGCTCCGCGTTCAGCGGGCCGAGCTGGCCGCCGCCCTGCACCGCGGCGTCGAGACGTCGGAACGGATCGCGATCATGCGGCTGACCTCGCAGATCATGGCGGAGATGCTCCGGTCGAGCCCGGTGCTCGTCGAGGGCTTCAAGGCCCAGGCCACGGCGTTCCTCAGCGCGGAACTCAAGTGGCAGGAGGCGTGCACGATCATGGCCGAGAAACGCCTGCGGCCGCACCAGCGCGACCTCAAGGCCTACAAGAACAAGCTCGACGAGTACGACGCGCTGGTCCGCGAGCACCAGCGGAAGGTGCGCTCGGTGTACCGCACGATGTACGGCGACACGAAGCTCATCATCCGGTACAACCAGGCGACCATCCAGATCGTCGATTCGATCAACGCGGCGCTGCTGGGAGCGGCGACGTTCCACGCGTCCGACGACGACTTCTTCACCGTGCCGGCGCGGAAGGCGCTCCGGCGACTGCTGGAGGAGGAGCGCCCCGACCTCCACGCCGCCTACCGGGCCGCCTCCGAGCTGCCCGCGGACATCATCGAGATCCGGCCGGACCCGGTCGACCGGCCGTTCTTCGTGGACGCGGTCGAGTTCGCGATCGGCTTCATCCCGATCGTCGGGAGCGTGGTCGCGGCGTACGAGGCGTACTCCGGCAGGGACCTGTTCGGCTACGCGCTGTCCGACGCCGAGCGGGCGGTGCTCGCCGCGAGCATCATCCTGCCGTCCGCGGGCCGGCTGGCCCGGCAGGGACATGCGCTCTACACGGCCGACCGCATGGCGCGCATGTACGGCCACGACGCCGCGCGCTGGTCGTACGCCATGGCCATGGGTGAGCGTGTCTCGGCGGACGCCGCGGCGATCCGCACGATCGGCTCGGCGGACACGACCGTCGCCTCGGGCAAGCGGCTCGGGCGCACCGGGGCGCACGACGTCGCGCTGGCGTTCGACCGGGTCGGCGTCGGGCAGGCGGCCACCAGGGCGGTGCCGCAGGCGGTCGACGCGAAGCTCACCGGCGCGCTGCGAACGCTGGTCACCAGGCATCCCGCCCTGGCCGGCCTGGACGAGCTGGCCCTCCAGCGGGCGCTGCGCAAGGGCTACGGCAAGACCCTCGACGAGCGCGCCGAGGGGGTGAAGGGCCAGCTGCTCGAGGAACTCCTGGAGAACCGCATCGTCGGGTGGCTCCGCGAGGGGACCGGGAAGCGTGCGCTCGGGCTCGAGCACATCGACGGCGAGCTGCGGTTCATCCCCGGGCACCTGATCTCGGGGTTCCGCGGGTCGCAGCTGACCGACGGCGTCCTGGTGCGCAACGTCGGGAGCCAGCTGGAGATCGTCGCGGTCTTCGAGGCCAAGGCCGGCTCGTCGTCGGCCCAGAAGCTGCACGTCGGCAGCTCGCGGCAGACCAAGGCGGACCAGCGGGAGCTGCGCCGGTACGCACGCGATGTGCTGGAGGAGCTCCAGGAGCGGGCCCGCCTCGACGGCACCAAGGTGACCGAGACCGTCGAGTCCATCATGGAGAGCGTCATCAAGACGGAGCAGGGCGGGCAGATCCGCAGGAGCCTGGAACGGCTGTCCGAGCAGGGCATGTGGCTGAACTCCCAGAAGGTCGGCGTCACGATCAACCTCGCGCGGACCAAGTGGTTCGGCGTCCTGCCCCGGGACGTGTCGGGCGCCGCCACCCGGGCGGCGCTCTCCAAGCAGGGCATCAAGAACGTCGACATCCTCGGGATCGACGTGCTGGAGAAGGACCTTCTCGACGCCGCGAGGACCCTGCTGACGACCATGGGCGCGGCTCCCTGACGGCGGTGTTCAGCTTCGTTCAGGATGCGCCCCGCGGCCGCGGCGCCGGTGCCAGGATGCCGAACCGGCCGGAGCTCCCGGCTCATCCGGTTCGTTCGAGCAGGAGGTTGTGCATGTTCGCAGGGCTACGGAGAACGCGGAGAACCCTGTCGGTGGCGGCCGCGGCGGCGGGGCTGGCGGCGGCGACGGTCGCGGTGACGCCGCCGACGGCATTCGCCGCCGCGCAGCCGGTCGTGACCGTGGACAGCGCCACCGATCACGAAGGCACGCTGGTCTGCTCCGAGGGCTTCGGTGGCCCGCCGCCGCCGTGCGGCACGACGGTGACGAACGCACTGCGGTTCTACGTGCGCACCTCGACGCGGGCCGCCATCACCGTGAACTGGCAGCTGGTCCCCGGCACCGCCACCGCCGGCGCCGACTACACCGGCCCGACCACCGGCTCGGTGACCATCCCGTACAGCAACTGGGGCACCTCGTTCCAGGTTCCCCTGGTGTACGACGGCTTCACCGAGGCGGCGACGGAGCAGTTCACCGTGCGGCTGACCGGCTCCAGCATCCCCGCGAACCTCACCGACACCGGCACCGGCACCATCCGCGACGGCCGGCAGGTCCCCGCCGACTGCGCCATGAGCCTGCCGGCCGGCACCACGTACGCCATGACCATGACCTGCACCAACCGCCCGGCCGGGCAGCAGTGGCAGCTCCAGGCCTACTGCTGGCCGTTCGGCCAGATGATCGACCATTACGGCCCCGTCGTCACCGGCAACGGGCAGTCCACCATCGACTGCGGTGGCGCCCCCATCAACGGACCCTTCTTCCGGACGGTGTAACCCCCGGCGGCCCGGCTGGTGGGCGCCTCGACCACGCCCACCAGCCGCGGGCGACGCCGTCGTCGACGTCCGGGTGCCCCACGCTGCACCACGCTGACCCGCGCTGACCCGGGCCCCGCGCGTCCCGGCCTTCGAGACAATCGTCACCGCGTCCAGGCGGTTCCGCGCGGCCCGGCGGTACGTTGCGGCGGAGAGATCGCCGCGGAGGGCAGCATGGCGCGCAACGCCAGGACCGGCCTGGATCCACCGGCGAGCGCCTCGACGCCGGTGCTCGTCGGGCGCGACGATGCCTTCCGCAAGGTGACGGATGCCCTGGCGGACGGCCTGACGCTGGTGGTGGTCGAGGGCGAGGCTGGCATCGGCAAGACCCGGCTGCTCCGGGAGGCCCTCGCCGGGCTCGGCGACCGGCTGTCCGGCGAGGTGCTCCTCGCGACCTGCCCTGCGGTGCCGGAACCGGCCCCGCTGGGCGCCGTCGTGGCGGGCGTCCGGCGGCTGACGCCGGTCCCTGGGGCGCTGAGCGCGCTGGGTGGCGCGTTACGGCCGCTGTTCCCGGAATGGGCCGACGAGCTGCCGCCGGCGCTCGAACCGCTGGACAGCCCGAGCGCGGTCCGGCACCGGGTGTTCCGTGCCCTGTCGGAGCTCCTCGCGCGCCGGGGCGTCCAGGTCGTCGTGGTCGAGGACGTGCACTGGGCGGACACCACCACGCTGGAGTGGCTGCTGACGCTGGCCAGCGAGGACGCCACGGGGGGCCCGGCGATCGTGGTGTCCTACCGGCCGTGGGACGTGCCGGCCGGCTCGCTGCTGCCCCGGCTGACCAGCAGGACGCACCCGGGCCGGACCCGGGTCCGGGTCGACCTGCGACCGCTGGACGCCGTGCAGGTCCGGCAGCTGGTGGCCTCGACGTACGTCACCGACGACGTCTCCGAGCAGTTCGCGGAGTTCCTGCACCGGGCGACCGACGGCATTCCGCTGGTGGTCGAGGAGTACCTGAGGCTGCTGGAGGAACGCGAGGACATCGTCCGGCAGGGCGGCCGGTGGAGCCGCCGGGCGCTCGCCGAGCTGGAGGTGCCCGCGAGCGTGCGCGAGTCCGTGCTGGAGCGCGTGCACCGGCTCGACCGGGACACCCGGCGCCTGCTGGAGGCGGCGAGCGTCATCGCCGGCCCGGCCGACGAGTCGCTGCTGGCCGAGGTGGCGGAACTGGGGCCGGTGGCGGCCAGGAGCGCGCTCGGCGCGGCGCTCGCCGTCGGCATGCTGCGCGAGCACGCGCCCGGCCAGTTCACCTTCCGGCACGTGCTGGACGCCCAGGCGGTCAGCGAGTCGGTGCCGGCCTTCGAACGGCGTCGCTCGCACGCCAGGGCCGCCGAGGTACTCGGACGGGCCGAGTTCCCGCCGGTGGCGCGGCTGTCCTGGCACTACCGGGAGGCCGGGAACGCCGACCGGTGGCGGATCCACGCGGAGGCGAGCGCCGACCTCGCGCTGGGGTCCGGCGACGACCACACCGCCGTGACGACCCTGCTCCAGGTGATGGGCTCCGCGGAGCTCCCGGTGGACCAGCAGGTCCGGCTGGCGCGCAAGCTCGGCGAGGCGGCGTTCTTCGGGGCGTCGTCGCTCGGTGACCTCGCCGAGGAGGTGGTGCTGGCGCTGCGCCGGGTGCTGGACTCCGCGGAGATCGCCCGGGGCGACCGGGGGGAGCTGCGGCTGCTGCTCGGCCGGATGCTGTGGGTGGCCGGGGACAAGCTGGCCGCGTTCGAGCAGTGGGAGCACGCCGGCCCCGACCTGCTCGACCGCCCCGACCTGGCGATCAGGGCGATGTCGAACCTGGCGCTGCCGCTGATCCCGGACTGGCCGGCGGCACGGCACCTGAGCTGGCTGACGCGGGCCGGCCGGCTGCTCGACCGGGCCGGGCCCACCGACCGGCAGGCGTTCCTCCGCATGCGCATCACGGCGCTGCTGCTGCTCGGCGAGCAGGCGGGCTGGGAGGCGCTCGGCGACCTGCCGCGGTCGGCGTCGTCGAGCGCCGACGACCGCGCCATGGCGAGCACGCTGGTGAACGTCACCTGGGCGATGCTCGCCTGGGGCCGCCTCGGCGACGCGCGTGAGCACCTGGCCTCGGCGCGGCGGCACATCGAGGTGGCGAACTACTCGCGGCTCGCCCACCTCGCGCGGGCCACCTCGGCCTGCCTCGACTGGTACGTCGGCGACTGGTCCGGTCTGGAGGCGCGGGCGGCGGAGCTGGCCGGGATCGACGACGCCGATCCGGTGAGCCGGCTGCACGGCCTGCAGGTCGCCGCCCTGCTCCGGCTGGCCGCCGGCGCCCGCCCCTCGGTGGAGCGTGACCTGCGCGAGGTGGTCACCGGCTACGCCCGCCTCGGCATCACGGAGCCGGCGACCGTCGCGGCGTCGGCGGCGCTGGCCCGGCTGCACCTCGCCGACGGCGACCCCGCCGCGGCGCTGGCGTGCACCGGGCCGGTCGTCGAACTGGTCGAGCACAAGGGCGTCTGGATGTGGATCGCGGACATCGCGGCCGTGCACGTCGACGCGCTGCTCGGCGCCGCGCGGCCGGCGGACGCCGCGGACCTCGTCGCCCGGTTCGCCGACGGGCTCGCCGGGCGTGACATCCCCGCTCCGGCGGCGGCCCTGACGACGTGCCGGGCCATCGTCACCGAGGCCGGGGGCGATCCGGCCACGGCGGCCGGCCTGTTCGCCGACGCCGCCCGGATGTGGTCGGCCCTGCCCCGGCCGTACGACGAGCTGCTCTGCCAGGAGCGGCGGGGCCGGGCGCTGCTGGCGTCGGACAACGAGACGGCGCTGCGGGTGCTCGTCGACGCCCAGCAACGGCTGCACGAGCTCGGTGCCCGGTGGGACGCCGACCGGGTGGCGCGCCTCGTGCGGGAGCACGGCGTGACGGTCACCCGGAGCTGGCACGGTGGCCGCCGCGGCTACGGCGACGACCTCTCCCCGCGTGAGCTCGGCGTGGTGGACCTGGTGGCCCGCGGCATGACGAACCGGCAGATCGCCGAGAGCCTGTTCGTGTCGACGCGGACCGTGAAGGGGCACGTCAGGTCCGCGATGCGCAAGCTGGGCGTGCGGTCCCGCACGGCGCTGGCCATCGCCGCGGTCGAGAACGGCCTGGTGCCCGGTTCACCGCCGCCACGGTGAAAGCCACGTAGTTTGCACGGTCGATAGCGACCGCGGGCAGGCGTGATCCTCGGACGGTGGCAATCGATCCGCCCGCCGTGGACACGGCCGTGACGCCCGCCGGGCCGACGGCCGATCCGCGGCGTCCCGATGCCGGCCGCCCGCCCGCCCCGGCCGGGCAGCCGGCGGACCCGACCCACCC
>DASWTI010000493.1:0-6390 GCA_036402215.1 Pseudonocardiaceae bacterium | reverse complement strand
CGGCGGACCACGGCGACGACGAGCCCGACCGCCACGGCGGCCAGCGCGGCCCAGCCCACGGAGTGACCGGTGGCGAGCCAGGCGACCACGAACGCGACCGGCGGCAGGCTCGCGTCCACGGCGCCGCCACGGCCGCCGAGCAGCTCGGGCAGCGACTCGCGGGTGGCGATGCCGGTGTCGGATGGAGCGGGCACGGTGTGAGCCTGCCCCACGCCGCGGCGGAGGGCGAGACCCGGGCGGGTCCGTCAGCCGCGGGATGCGCCACTCGACGGCGGGACCGGCGGATCGGCAGGCGGCACGACCGGCGGCGGGACCAGCGGATCGACCGGCGGATCGGCGGTCGGGGCGGCCGTCGGCGGGGCGGCGGGAATGGGGTCCGGCTCGGCCGTGGCCCGCCGGACCTCGGCGCGCAGGTCGGCGAGGTCGCCGCGGATGGTGGCCACCGAGTCGGACACGGCGAGCACGAGCCGCCGCAGGTCGTCGGCCGCGTCGGAGCCGTTGCCGTCGAGGTCGGCCAGCACCGAGCGCAGCGTGGCCTCGGCGGCGTCGAACGCCCCGGCGACGCGCCGCTCCGAGGGCCGCCCGGTCCCGAGCGCGTGGTCGCGGACGAGGGTGGCGGTGAGCTCCGGCCGCTCCCACCAGAACAGGTGGCCGACGCCGGGCAGCAGCTCCAGCCGGGCTGCGGGGATCAGGCCCGCGAGGTGCGTGGCGTTGGCCACCGGGACCATCTCGTCCTCGGTGCCGTGCACGAGGAGCGTGGGCGCGGCGAGCGAACCCAGCCGCGCGACGGCGTCGTGCCGGGCGGCGGCCTGGGCCTGCATGACCACGACCGGCACCGGCACCCGGAGCGCGAGCGCGGTGTCGCGGAAGAGCTCGTAGGCGCCCTCCCCCGCCCGGTACGCCGCCGAGAGGTTGACCTCGAAGGCGGCGCGGGTCACCACGTCGGGGTCACGGGTGGCCATCGCGGCGAGCAGCCGCCCTGGGCCCGGGCCGTCCAGGCTGCCGCCGGGGCCGCCGTAGGTGCAGCCGAGGGTGAGCGTGCGCACCAGGCCCGGGTGCCGCAGCGCCAGCTCCTGGGCGACCATGCCGCCCATCGACACGCCGAGAACGTGCGCCGACGACCAGCCGGCCGCGCGGATCACCCCCGCCGCGTCGTCCGCCAGGTCGGCGATGGTGAAGGGCTCGTCGGCGCGGTCCGAGCCGCCGATGCCGCGGTGGTCGTAGGCGAGGACGTCGAACTCGGCGGCGAGCAGCCGGGGGAACCGCTCGCCCCAGGTGCGGCGGTGGCCGGACATGCCCTGCACCAGCAGCATCGGCTCCCCGCTGCCGCCACGCTCGTGGGACAGCCGGCGCGGGCCGATGTCGAGCAGCGCGTCAGCCACCGGCGCCCACCACGGCGTCCCAGCGCAGGTCCAGCTCCGCCGCCTCGGCGTACACGTCGTCGGCGGTGCGGCCGTCGTCCAGCGTCTCGGCGCCCTCGGCGACCAGCGTGGCGGCCACCCGGGTGCGCCCGGCCCGCAGCGCGGCGGCGAGCCGGGCGTGGCCGTGCGCGACGAAGTAGTAGGGGTGGCTGAAGCCGACCCGGATCGGCTCGTCGGAGAGCGCCTCGGCGAGCTCGGAGGCGGACACGTGCCGGGTCGGGCGCACCTGGGCCGGGCTCAGCATCATGCGCAGCGGCCGCGCCGCCCCGGGGTCCGGCGGCTCGCCGTAGGCGGCCACCACCTCCTCGGCCACCGCCTCCATGGGCGCGCTCGTGGTGTCCACGATGACCTCGTAGTTGCGCAGCCGCGCGGTGTCGACGTCGTACAGCTGGCGGAAGCGCAGGCGCTCGCTCTGCGCCCGGTCGGCCGCCAGGCGCATGGCCTCCTCGCGCGACGTGTACTCCTCGGCGGCCTGGTTGCGGCGCGCGTGCATGCGCTCCGCGGCGACCGCGGGGTCCACGGTGAGGTGCACGGACAGCGCGTTCGGCACGAACCACCAGGCCATCCGCGAGTCCACCACGACCGGCGTCCCGTCGGCCGCGAGCCCGCGCAGCACGTCGTCCACCTCGTCGTCGATGCGCTGGTCCTGCTCGGCCGCCCGGTTCAGCTCCAGCGTGGTGAGTCGCCGCCGGCTCGCGATGGACCGCTGCAGGTCACCCGTCGAGACGTACTGCAGGCCCAGCCGCCGGGCGAGGTACTTCGCCACCGAGGACTTGCCACTGCCGAGTGCCCCGCTGATGGCGATCGCCCGGGTAGACCCCATGCCCCGGAACTCTAGTCGGCACCCCCTCCCACCCCTCACCGGCCGCGGACGGCTGAGGGCGCCTTTCAGCCACATCGACCGACTGAAGGCGCCTTTCAGTCACATCAACCCGCTGAAGGCGCCTTTCAGCCACATCATCCGGCCGAAGGCGCCTTTCAGTCACTTGAGCAAGGCCGTTGACAGGCAACTGGACGGCTGCCTATTGTCGGACGTGCAACCATTCGGTTGCCTGGCGGAAGGGCCCGATGGACGAGGTGTTCCGCGCGCTGGCCGACGCGAGCCGGCGGCGGCTGCTGGACCGGTTGAACGCCGGCGACGGCCGGACGCTGCGTGAGCTGTGCGACGGGCTGGACATGACGCGGCAGGCCGTGAGCAAGCACCTGGCGGTGCTGGAGGCGGCGAACCTGGTCAGCACCGTGCGGCGCGGCCGGGAGAAGCTGCACTACCTCAACGCCGCGCCCATCGAGGCCATCGGCGAGCGCTGGATCAACCGCTACCACCGCGGCCGGGTCGAGGCGCTGGCCGACCTGAGGAAGGCATTGGAGCGACCCGTGGGCAAGCCCGAGTTCGTCTACACCACGTACATCGACACCACCCCGGAGCGGCTGTGGCAGGCGCTCACCGACCCGGCGTTCACCGCCCGGTACTGGGGCGCGACGTTCCACACCGACTGGCGCCCCGGGTCGGCGATGGCCTGGGAGCTGGAGGGCACCCGCATCGAGGACCCGGAGCAGGTGGTCCTCGAGTCCGAGCCGTACCGGCGCCTCTCGTACACCTGGCACACGTTCACCCCCGAGTTCGCCGACGCGTTCGGCATGGACCGCGGGACCGTCGCCGGATACGCCGCCGAGCGCCGCTCCCGCGTCACGTTCACCCTGGAGCCGGCCGGCCCGCTGGTGAAGCTGACGGTCGTGCACGACGACTTCCCCGAGGGCAGCGCCGTCCTGGAGGCGGTCGGCGGCGGCTGGCCCGAGATCCTGTCCAGCCTCAAGACGCTCCTGGAGACCGGTTCCCCGCTGCCCGCGAGCGTCTAGCCTCGCGGCATGCACTCGCTGGTCACCACCACGGTGGACGATGTCGAGGTGGCGCTGCGGCTGGCGCGCGGGGTCGTGGCGGCGCGGCTGGGCGCCTGCGCGCAGGTCGTGGGGCCGGTCACCAGCGTGTACCGCTGGGAGGGCGAGGTCCGCGAGGACCAGGAGTGGCAGGTGCAGGTGAAGACCACCGCCGAGCGGGTGGCGGCGCTCACCGAGCACCTGCTGGCGGCGCACCCGTACGACGTGCCGGAGGTGGTGGCGACGCCGATCACCGGCGGCAGCGCGGCGTACCTCGGCTGGGTGACCACCGAGACGGCGTAGCAGGTCAGGCGCTGACCTCGTCCAGGTGCTGGAGCAACTCGTGCGCGGCCACCTCCACCGCCTTGTGCCGCCACTCCGCGGCCCGGTACACGCACGCGATGAGGCCGCTGCGGTGCACCCGGCGCAGGTCCCCGTACACGAACGCGTAGCGGCCCTTGGTCTCGTCCGTCGCGCCCTCGGTGAGGCCGAGGTGCCACGCCGCGTACTCCTCCCAGGAGTGCCGCTCCAGGTAGGCGTTCTCCGCCTCGGCGCGCGGTTGCACGTCCCCCCAGTCGCTGTTCAGCACGTACTGCCGCGCGTCGATCAGCCGGCGCGCGTGCTCCACCGCCCGCGGGTTCACCGTGTACGAGGCCATGCGGGCATCGTCCCGCGGCCGGCCGGGCGGCGCGCGCCGGGCGATGCCGGTATCTGGGAGACGCCGAGCCGCTCCGTTCCCAAGGGGGACGTGGAGGTGCGGGATGGCGCTGGACGAGTACGGGGTGCTGGTGGGGCGGCTCACCACGTGGGCGCGGGACACGCCGGACGCCCAGGGACGGTGGTACCACGTAACGCTCACCGTGGCGGCGCCGGCGGCGGACGGGACGGAGCGCCGGTTCCGGTGCGCGGTGGACGTGGACAGCCACGCGTCGGCGACCGGGGTGCAGTGGAAGGTGCTGCGGCCACAGGCGTCCGCGATCGGGGCGCCCGCCGGGCTGGCCCCGGGGTACCACGCGCTGCCGTCGAACCGGGCCGCCGGGGCGCTCGACCACCTGCGGCACCCGGCGATCCGCGAGCGCTTCGCCTGGCTGCGGCTGCTGCCGGCCTGGTTCCGCCGCCCGTGGACCACGGGCTCGCACGAGCAGGCCACCCTGGCGCTCGAGGCCGTCCTGGTGCGCGACGCCGTCGTGCGGGTGTTCGGTGAGCCGTTCACCAGCGGCTTCGGGATGCACAACATCCACCAGAACCAGGGCGATCCGGCGGGCAGCCAGTGGTGGGACGAGAACGCGATCTGGCAGGACGGCGCGGTGCTGGTGGACCGCCGGGACGGGACGGTGGACGTGTTCGTCTCGAAGTTCACCTCACAGGCGCACCGCACCGACGCCGACGGCCACCCGGCCTGACCGGAGGGACGGACGAGCCGCGCGGTCCCTCAGGCGGCGGCCAGGTGCGGGGCGGCGCGGTCGGTGCGGCGGCTCCCCCGGCCCCGCAGGAACGCCACCGCGCGGCAGCACAGGTAGATCGTGAACGCGATCGTGGTGACGTACGGGCTGATCGGCAGGCCCGGGCCGAGCGAGAGCACGATGCCGCCCAGGATCGAGACCTCGGCGAACACGATCGCGAGCGTGGTGACGACCACGGGGTTCGCCGACACCAGCGCCGCCGAGGCCGCCGGGGTGATCATCAGCGCCAGCACCAGCAGGGCGCCCACGATCTGCACGCCGAGCGCCGTGGTGACGCCGATGAGCACGGCGAACAGGATGCCCAGCAGCCGCACCGGCACGCCGCGCGCCGCCGCCGTCACCGGGTCGAAGGTGGCGAACGTCAGCGGCCGCCGCACCACCGCCAGCACGACCACCACGGCCAGCCCGCAGCCGACCAGGATCGTCAGGTCCATGGCGTCCACGCCCACGATCTGCCCGATGAGCAGCCCGAACTTGTTCGCCGCGCGCCCCGGGTAGAGCGCCAGGAACAGCACCCCCAGCCCCAGCCCGAACGAGAGCACCACGCCGATCGCCGAGTCCCGTTCCCGCTCGCGCATGCCGAACAGGCCGAACAGCACGGCCGCCGCCACCGCCGCCCCGAGCGCGCCGAACGCCACCCCGCCGATGCCGGCGAACAGCAGCGCGGCCGCCGCGCCGGTGAAGGTCAGCTCGCTGGTGCCGTGCACCGCGAAGGACATGCCGCGGCCCACGGCGAGCGGCCCGAGCAGCCCGGCCAGCACACCCAGCACCAGCCCGGCCAGCAGCGCGTTGCGCACGAACGGCAGCGCGAGCAGCTCCAGCGAACCGGCGAGGTCGATCACGACGCCGCCACGTGGTGGTCCTGGCACTCCTCGCCGCCGACCACGATGATCCGGCCGCGCACCCGCAGCACGTCGACCTGCGTGCGGTACAGCGCGGAGAGCGTGGCGCTGGTCATGACCTCGTCCGGCGTGCCCACCCGGAACCGGCCGTCCACCAGGTAGAGGACGCGGTCGACGTACTGCAGCACGGGGTTCAGCTCGTGGGTCACGAAGAGCACCGTGGTGCCGTGCTCGCGGCGCCGCGCGTCGATGAGCTCGGCGACCGCCCGCTGGTGCGCGAGGTCCAGCGAGAGCAGCGGCTCGTCGCACAGCAGCACCGACGGGTCGCCGACGAGGGCCTGCGCGACCCGCAGCCGCTGCTGCTCGCCACCGGAGAGCCGGCCGACGGGCCGGTCGGCGTACCCGGTGGCGCCGACGGCCTCCAGCGCGCGGTCCACGGCCTCCCGGCGGGCACGGCGCGTGGCCGGCGCGAGCGTGAGCCCCCAGCGGTGCCCGTCCAGCCCGAGGGCCACCAGGTCGCGGCCGCGCAGCGGGAGCTGCGGGTCGAGCGCCTTCTGCTGCGGCACGTACCCAAGGCCACGGCCGCCGGTGACGTGCGCGGTGCCGGCCGTGAGCCGCTGCATGCCGAGCAGCACGCGCACCAGGGAGGTCTTGCCGGAGCCGTTGGGACCGAGCACCGCGAGGAACTCGCCGGGCGCGACGTCCAGGTCCAGCCCGTCCCACAGCGTGCGCCGCCCGAACGCCAGGCTCGCCCCCCGCAGCCGCACCGCCGGCGCGGCACCCGCGCGG
>DASWTI010000492.1:0-3383 GCA_036402215.1 Pseudonocardiaceae bacterium | reverse complement strand
GGCCGACATGCCGGTGGGCTCCAGGGCGCACGCGTCGGCCATCGCCCGGCCGCGCACCGAGGCCAGCGTCACGGCGTCGTCGGCGCCCAGCACCCCGGCGAACGCGGCCGCGGCCAGCTCGCCCACGGAGTGCCCGGCGGCGAGGGCGTCGGCCGGGATCGGGGCGCGCCGGGCCAGCTCCTCGAACGCCAGCAGCGAGAGCGCGACGACCAGCGGCTGGGTCACCGCGGTGTCCTTGATCTCGTCGGCGTCGGCGGTGGTGCCGAGGCGGCGCAGGTCCAGGCCGGCCGCCTCGGACCACGCGTCGACGCGCTCGCCGGCGCCGTCGAGCTCGAGCCAGGGCGCCAGCATGCCGGGGGACTGGGAGCCCTGTCCTGGGGCGAGCAGCGCGATCACGCCCTCAAGGGAACACGGTCCGCGGTGCGGCTGGCGATAGCGACACGGACGAAGTCCGCTCGAACGGCTTTGTAGGACTCCTACAACATGCCGCGCGCACGGACCAATCGACCGACCGCGAGTGCCACTCGGAGGACGAGCGCGTCACGGGGATGTGACGGCGTGCGGCCGGTCAGCTCCGCGACGCGTCGCAGCCGGTAGCGCACGGTGTTCGGGTGGACGAACAGCTGACGCGCGCACGCCTCCAGGACGCCGCCCACCTCCAGGTAGGCGTCGAGAGTTTCGAGGAGCAACCCACCGGAAGCCACCAAAGGCCGTACCACGCCCTCGACGAGCAGCCGCTCCGCGCCGGGGTCCCCGGCGAGCGCCCGCTCGGGCAGCAGGTCCACCGAGTGCACCGGGCGCGGCGCCGCCGGCCAGGCCACCACGGCGCGCAGCGAGGACAGCGCCTCGGCCGCGCTCTGGTGGGCGTCGGCGAGCGCCGGCACGGTCGGGCCGGCCACCACCGGGCCCGGGCCGAACGCCTCGCTGATCCGCTCCAGGGCCTGCTCGGTGGCGTCGCCGACGACCACCACCAGCCGCGAGCCCTGCACGCCGACCAGCACGCCGCGCCCGGCCCGCGCCGCCCGGCTGCGCACCCCGTAGAGCACCGCCGGCGGGTCGTCCGACGGCGGGTTGCCGATCAGCACGGTGGCCGGCTCCGACAGGTCCCAGCCGAGCGCGGCGGCGCGGCTCAGCAGCGACTCCTCGGCGTCGCTGCTCAGGATGCCGTCGACGACGAGCGCCTCCAGCCGCGCGTCCCAGGCGCCCCGGGCCTCGGCGGCGCCGGCGTACACGGTGGCCGCGGCGAACGCGATCTCCCGGCCGTAGCGCAGCCCGGCCGCCACCAGCGGCTTGCGGTCGGCGTCGGTGGCGAGCGTCGGCAGCCGCTGCTCGAACACGTCGATCGCGGTGCGCACCAGCTCCACCGTCTGGCGCAGGCTCACCGCCCGGGCCAGGTCCCGCGGGGCCGCGCGGAACGCCTCCACGGTCAGCCGGATGGACTCCTGCGGATCCTGGAGCCACTCGGCGAAGTGATTCACCCCCAGCTGGGTGACGAGCAGCACACTCGCCCGCTGGTCGGCCGGCAGCCGCCGGAACCACGGGAACCGCCGCTCCATCTCGGCCAGGCTGGCGTTCGCCAGCTCCCCGGAGGCCAGCTCCAGCCGTCGCAGCGTGGCCGCCGTGACCGCGTGCCGATCCGCCGCCCCGGGCTCCTCGCCCGGCCCGTCACCGGCCTTCGTGGTCACCGCGCCAGCATCGCACGCGGGCGGCTCCCGGCCCTCCGCCCGGCCGGTCCCGGACGCTCGCGCGGGCGTGGACGTACGCGCCACAATGCGGCGGTGATCATCCACGGCACGCCCGTCTCGTTACGCGACTGGCGGGCGGCCGACCTGGCGCCGCTGCGCTCCTGGCTCTCGCCGGCGCGGCCCTGGCACCGCACCAACGGCCCGTACTTCCCGCCGATGGGCGCCGCCGAGGTGGACGCCGTGGTGGCCAGGGTGCGCTCCGGCATCGCCGCCCCGCTGCCCACGCCGCGCCGCAACCTGGCCGTCGTGGAGACCGGGACCGACCGGCTGGTGGGCCGTGTCGACTGGTACTGGGAGTGCGAGGAGACCGACTGGCGGCGGATGGGCGTGGTGATCTACGACGACGCCCGCTGGGGCCGCGGCTACGGCACCGAGGCGGTGCGGCTCTGGACCGGCTACCTGTTCGGGGCCACCGACGCGCTGCGCCTGGACTACGCCACGTACTCCGGCAACCCGGCGATGATCGCCGTCGGCCGCCGCCTGGGGTTCGTCGAGGAGGGCCGGTTCCGCCGGGCCCGCCGCTGGTCTGGCGGCGTGCACGACTCGGTCGTCATGGGCGTGCTCCGGGAGGAATGGGTCCACCACACGCCGTGACCGGCGCTTGCCGCGACCAGTCCGGTACGGCAACGATGCGGCGAGGACATCACGGCTGCCCGTCACGCACGGTGGGTGGGCCACGGGAGGAGCTGGGGCGTGGGCGACATCTTCCGCCAGGGGCTGCAGGAGGCCTGGGCCGATGTGATCACCTTCGTCCCGCGGCTGCTCGCGTTCCTGGTGATCATGCTGATCGGCTGGCTGCTGGCCAAGCTGCTGGCCAAGGCGGCCGACGTGCTGCTCACCCGCACCGGGGTGCCGCGGCTGCTGGAGCGCGCCGGGCTCGGCGCCCCGCTCACCCGGGCCAGGGTGGACCTGGCCGGGCTCATCGTGCGCATCGTGTACCTGCTGGTGCTGCTGGTCGCCGCTCAGCTCGCGTTCGGCGTGTTCGGGCCGAACCCGGTGAGCGCGCTGCTGGACCGCATCATCGGCTACCTGCCGAACGTCGTGGTGGCGATCCTGCTCGTGGTCGTCGCCACGGCGGTGGCCCGCTCGCTGCGCGGCATCGTGCAGGCGCTGCTCGCCGGGCGGGCGGCCGGGCCGGTGCTGGGCACCATCGTGCAGGGCTTCCTGGTCGGCCTCGGCGTGATCGCCGCGCTCGGCCAGCTCGGGATCGCCCTGGCGGTCGCCATGCCGGTGCTCATCACGGTGCTCGCGACGATCGGCGGCATCCTCGTGGTCGGCGTCGGTGGCGGCCTGGTGCGGCCGATGCAGTCCCGCTGGGAGCGCTGGCTGTCCGTGGTCGACAACCCGCGTGGCACCACGCGCGACTGAGCCCCGGGCTCCCGGCTCCTCCGCACCGGGATCGCGCGCGACGGCTGGCGGACGGTGCGGTGGAGCTGCTCCCGTACCCGTTCCGTATCCGGCTGTATCCGCGCCGGTGCTCGCTCCTCCGTAGGGCGGTCCCATCCGCTTCCGCCCGTTGGAGGTAGCCCCATGACCGACCCACGACCGGAGCCCCGCTCCCGGAGGTTCGTCCTCCGGGTGGCGTCGGCGCTCGGCCTGGCCGCCACCGGCGCGGCCCTGACCGGCGCCGTCCCGGCC
>DASWTI010000491.1:0-31335 GCA_036402215.1 Pseudonocardiaceae bacterium | reverse complement strand
GGTGCGCGCCGCGGTCACCGAGGTGCGCGAGGGGCTGGTGCTGGGGCTGGCCCAGCCGCTGGGGCCGGCGACCCGCACCGCCCCGCACCGGGCCCGGCCGATGCGGCTGATGAACCGCGACGGCGGCGACTACGCGGCCGGCGCGCGCCGCCCGGACGGCTTCCAGTTCGCCGAGGACACGCTCGTGATGCCGGCGCACAGCGGCACGCACCTCGACGCGCTCGCCCACGTCTGGTACGACGACCAGCTCTACAACGGCCATCCCGGCAGCGGCGTCCGCAGCACCACCGGGGCGAGCCGCTGCGGCATCGGCACGGTGCCGCCGATCGTGGCGCGCGGCGTGCTGCTGGACGCGGTCGCGCACCACGGGCGGCCGCTGGACGCCGGTGAGGTGCTGGACACCGCGTTCGTCGAGGCCGCGTACCCGGACCCGAGGCCGGGCGACGTGGTGCTGGTGCGCACCGGCTGGATCGAGCGCGCGCACGCCGACGACGCCGCGTACTTCGCCGCGGAGCCGGGACCGGACGCGGCCGCCGGGGTGTGGCTGGCCGCGCGGGGCGTCGCGCTGCTGGGCGCCGACAACTACGCGGTGGAGGCGCAGCCGTCCCCGGACGGCGACCGCGGCTTCCCGCTGCACCGGCGGCTGCTGCGCGACCACGGCGTGCCGCTGCTGGAGGGGCTGCTGCTGGCCGAGCTGGCCGCCGCGCTGGCCACGCTGGGCCGCCGGACGTTCCTGTTCGTCACCGCCGCGCTGCCGGTGGTCGGCGGCACGGCCGGCCCGACGCACCCGGTCGCCGTGCTGTAGCCGCGCGGAAACCGCCCCTGACCTGGGCGGAGTGAAAGTCGCCACAGGACACCCGGCATTGACACCCGGCCCGGTCGGCGGTGACACTCATACCAACTGGTCGGTAGGTCAACAGGGGGCCGACCGCCGCACGAGGAGGTGTCACCGGTGCCCAGGGCCATCGACGTCCACGTCCACCCGCCGACCGCGGAGTACCTGGCCGGAAGCGGCGGGCCGTACTTCGCCAACGCGTTCGGGGTGGCGGAGCGCGAGGAGCCCATCGGGCGCATGGTGGAGACGTTCCGGGCGGCCGGCGTGGAGCACGCGGTGCTGCTCGCCTGGGACGCGCGCACCGCGAGCGCGCAGCCGGCCACCACCAACGAGTTCGTCCAGGGCGTCGTCGAGGCGTACGGCGACTTCTTCCTCGGCTTCGGCTCGGTGGACCCCTGGCAGGGCCAGGCGGCGCTCGCCGAGGCCGCCCGGTTCCGCGGTCACTACGGCTTCGCCGGGGCCAAGTTCCACCCGGTGGCGCAGGGCTTCTCCCCTGCCGACCCGCGCTTCTTCCCGATGTGGGACCTGCTGCAGGAGCAGGACCTGGTGGTGCTGGTGCACGCCGGGCACACCGGGTTCGGCGCCGGACTGGCCGGTGGCGGCGGGCTGCGGCTGGCGCACGCCCGGCCGTTCCCGGACATCGAGGTGCTGGCCTCCACGTTCCCGCGGCTGCGCATCATCTGCGCGCACCCCGGCTGGCCCTGGCACGACGACCTGCTGGCGCTGGCCATGCACAAGTCGAACATCTGGATCGACCTGTCCGGCTGGTCACCCAAGTACCTGCCGCCGTCCACGGTGCAGCACGCCCGCTCGCTGCTGCAGGACAAGGTGCTGTTCGGCACGGACTACCCGGTGATCGGCCCGCAGCGCTGGATGGACGACTTCCTCGCGCTGGGGATCAAGGAAGCCGTGGTCGACAAGGTGCTCTACCGCAACGCCGCCCAGCTCCTGGGTATCGAGTGAGAACGGAGAACACGATGAGCGATCAGCGGGTGATCTGGCTGATGATGCCGGGCGGCGACATCGCGATGGTGGAGAAGTCGCTGAAGTACCGTCCGGACGCCGTCATCCCGTGCCTGGAGGACGGGGTGGCCTACGACCCGGAGTCCAAGGCCACGGCGCGCAAGGCGCTGACCGAGGCGTTGTCCGGCGACCGGTTCACGTCCCGCGACGTGCTGGTCTACCCGAGGATCAACCACCCGAGCGGGCCGTACTGGCGCGACGACATCGACGCCGTGGTGACCACCGAGGCCACCGGGCTAGTGATCCCGAAGACGGAGAGCGCCGCCGACGTGCGCCGGGTCGCCGAGTACCTGGACACCGCGGACCCGGACGGCCGGCTGCGGGTGGTGGCGATGATCGAGACCGCCGCCGGGGTGCTGCGGGCCCAGGAGATCGCCTCGTCGTCGCCGCGGGTGCGCGGGCTGCTGTTCGGACGCGAGGACTACAGCGCCTCCGTCGGCCTGATGCGACGCCACGCCGACAGCCTGGCCCAGCTCTCCCCCGAGCTGCTGTACGCCCGCTCCGCGGTGGTGCTGGCGGCCGCGGCGGCCGGCATCGAGTCCATCGACGGCGCCTCGTTCACGTTGCACGACAAGGACTACATCGCCGCGGACGCCAGCCTGACGGCGCGGCTGGGGTTCACCGGCAAGCTCGCCGCACACCCGGCGCACGTGGCCGGCATCCGCGCCGGCTACACCCCGGAGCCGGCGGACCTGGCGGTCGCCGAGCAGATGGTGAAGCTGGAGACCGACGCCCACGAGGCCGGCGGCGCCGCGCTCGGCGGGATCGCCGGCATGGAGGTCACCCCGCCCGTGGTGGCCCAGGCGAAGCTCCTGCTGCGGCGCGCGGAGTGGTCGCGGGCCAACGAGACCCGCGGCGGTGCGGCGTGACGGCGGAACGCTTCGCCGGGCGGCGCTGCGTCGTCACCGGCGGGGGCTCGGGCATCGGCCGCGAGGTGGCGGCGCTGTTCGCCGCGGAGGGCGGCGAGGTCACCGTCTGGGACCGCGACGAGCGCGGCCTGGAGCAGACCCTGGCCGGGCTGACCGGCGACGGCCACCGGGCGCAGGTGGTGGACCTGACCGACGCCGAGCAGGTGGTGAGCGCGGCCAAGCAGCTCCGCGCGGTCACGCCGCACAACGAGGTGCTGGTGAACTGCGCCGCGATCGCCGCCCCCGGCGCGATCACCGGCAAGTTCCTGGACATGCCCGAGGAGCGCTGGCGGCCGCTCATCGAGGTGAACTTCGTCGGGCACGTGCGGGCGTTGCAGGCGCTGCTGCCCGGCATGCTGGACCTGCCGGACGGCGCCGCGGTGGTCAACGTCATCTCCGACTCCTACCTCGGCTACGACCGCAACCTGGCGGTGTACGGGGCCGGCAAGGCGGCGCTCGCCTCGCTCACCCGGACGCTGGCCCGCGAGCTCGGGCCGCACGGCGTGCGGGTCAACGGCGTCTCCCCCGGCGCCACCGACACGCCGTCCACCCAGGAGTGGCTCGGCAAGTACGCCGACCGCATCGTCAAGCTCTACCCGCTGGGCCGGGTGGGGCGGCCCGAGGACCAGGCGGGCGCCATCGCGTTCATGGCCGGCGCCGAGTCGTCCTGGGTCACCGGCCAGATCCTCTCGGTCAACGGAGGCTTCATCTGATGGGCGGGCTCACCGAACGCCGCGACGGCGACGTCGTCTACCTCGGGTTCAACCGGCCGGACCGGCGCAACGCCTACGACAGCTCGGTGATGGCCGAGCTGGACGGGCGGCTGCGCGAGCTGGCGCTCGACACCTCGGTCGGCGCGCTCGTGCTGCACGGCGACGAGCGCTCGTTCTGCTCCGGTGGTGACCTGGACGAGGTGCGCGGGCTCGCCGAGCAGGGCGCCGCGGCGCTGCGCGAGGGCTGGTTCGGCCCGCTGCTGCGGCTCAACCAGCGGCTGCTGACGTTCCCCTCGCCCACCGTCGCCGCCGTCGCCGGGTACGCCCTGGCCGGCGGGCTGGAACTCGCGCTGTGCTGCGACTTCCTGGTGGTGAGCGAGGCCGCGAAGCTCGGCGACCAGCACATCAACGTGGGGCTGGTGCCGGGCGGCGGGGCCACCGAGACCCTGGTGGCGCGGGTCGGCGCACAGCGCGCCAAGGAGCTCATGCTCACCGGGCGGCGGCTCACCGGCGTGGAGGCCGTGGACATCGGGCTCGCGCTGTGGAGCGCGCCGGCGGAGCGCTTCGACGCCGAGGTGGCGGCGTTCGCCACCGGCCTGGCGGCCAAGCGGCGGGTCGCGTCGCAGCAGATCAAGCTGCTGGTCGGCCCCCGGGTGAGCATCGACGCGCTGCGCGAGGAGCAGGACGTCGCGGCCCGCGACCTGGCCGGCGACGAGATGCTCGCCGTGCTGCGCGGGCTGGGCTAGGGGCCAGTCGTGTCGCTCGCCGAGGAACTGCGCGCCGCCGTGCCGGGCCTGGTGGTCCGTGACGGCGCGGCCCGCGACGAGTACGGCCGCGACGAGGGTTACGCGCGGCGCGGGGCGGACCTGCGGCCGGAGCTGGTGGCGCTGCCGTCGTCGACGAGCCAGGTGAGCGCCGCGCTGCGGTTCGCCTCGGCGCGGCGACTGCCGGTGGTGCCGTGGGGATCGGGCAGCTCGCTGGAGGGCCAGGGGCTCGCCACCCACGGCGGCCTCACCGTGGACCTGCGCGGCATGGCGCGGGTGCGGCGGCTGCTGCTGGACGACTTCCAGGTCGAGGTGGACGCCGGGATCCTGTACGGCGACCTCAACCGGCGGCTGCGCGACCACGGGGTGTTCTTCCCGCCGAATCCAGGGGCGCCGGCCACGGTGGGCGGGATGATCTCGAACAACTCCAGCGGCAGCCGCGCGGTGAAGTACGGCGTGACCCGGGACTACGTGGTGTCGCTGGAGGTGGTGCTGGCCGACGGCCGGGTGACGCGGCTCGGCAGCCGCTCCCGCAAGTCGGCCTCCGGGTACGACCTGGTGGACCTGGTGGTCGGCGCCGAGGGCACGCTGTGCGTGGTGACCGGCGCCGTGCTGCGGGTGGCGCCCACGCCGGTGGCGAGCCGCGGGCTGGTCGCCTGGTTCCCGGACGTGGCCGCCGCGGCCGCGCTGGTGCAGCCGTGCCTCGGCGAGGGGCACCTGCCGGCCACGCTGGAGCTGCTGGACGAGCGGGTCGCGGCCACCATGGCCACCGTCAGCCCCCTGGAGGCGCGGCCCGGCGCCGTGCTGCTGATCGAGTGCGACGGACCGGACCGGGCCGCGGTGGACGCCGAGCTGGCCGCGGTCGCCGATCTCGTGCGCGCCGCCGGGGGCGAGCTGCAGCAGGTCGACGACGCCGGGTTCCGCGCCGTGATGGCCGCGCGCAAGACGCTCGGCCACGAGCTGGTACGCGCCGCCGGGGTGCGCACGCTCAAGCTGCTGGACGTCGCCGTCCCGCTGTCGGAGTACGCGGCCACCGTCGCCGAGGCGTACGCGGCGCTGGAGCGGCACCGGCTGCGCGGCTTCGTGCTGGGCCATGCCGGCGACGGCAACCTGCACGTGCTGATCGCCAGCGACTGGCGCGACGAGGACCTGTGGGCGCGCACCCAGCGGGCCGAGCTGGAGATCGTGCACGCCGCGCTGGAACGCGAGGGCACCATCACCGGCGAGCACGGCATCGGCGCGGCCAAGCGTCACCTGCTCCGGGCCGAGCACGGCACCGGGGTCGACCTGATGGCCGCGGTGAAGTGCGCCTTCGACCCGGAAGGCATCATGAACCCGGGCAAGGTGCTGCCGGACGGAGGTGCCAGCCGTGACACGTGAGTGGGTCGTGGTGACCGGTGCCGGGCGCGGCATCGGGCGGGCGGTGAGCGAACGGCTGGTGCGCGGCGGGTACGGCGTGATCGGCGTGGCCCGCGACAAGCGGCGGCTGGACGACGTCACCGCGGCGCTCGGCGCGGACGCCTTCGAGGGCGTGTCGCTGGACCTGGCCGACGCCGACGGCGTCGCCGCGTTCTGGGCGGACCTGGTGGGGCGGCCGGTGACCGGGCTGGTCAACAACGCCGCGCTCGCGCGGTACGGGCCGGCCCAGGACGTGACGGTGGCCGAGCTGACCGCGCTGCTGGACGTCAACGTGCGCTCGGTGTACCAGTGCTGCGTCGGGCTGTTCCGGTGCGCGGCTGCCACCGGGGCCGCGGCGTCCGTCGTCAACATCACCTCCATCGAGGCGCGGCAGGCCACCCGGTACATGTCGGCGTACACGGCCTCGAAGTTCGCCGTGCGCGGCCTGACCCAGGGCCTCGCCGTGGAGTGGGCGGCGCACGGCATCCGGGTGAACTCGGTGTCGCCCGGGCCGATCGCCACCGACATGACCGCGCACCTCACCGAGGGCACGCGCGGCCGCGAGCACCTGATGCGGCGCACGCCGCAGCGGCGGTTCGCCGACCCGTCCGAGGTCGCCGGGGCGGTCGCGTACCTGCTCGGCCCGGAGGCCACCTTCGTCACCGGGGCCGACCTCGCCGTGGACGGCGGGTTCACGGCATGAGACCGGTACCGCCGCCGGACGTCGACCCCGCCCGGGCCGAGGCGTTCCGCCGCGCCGGGCTGTGGGGACGGCCGGCGCTGGCCGCGACCCTGGAGGCGCACGCCGCGGAGGCGCCGTCGCGGCTCGCCGTCGTGGACACCTTCGGCGCGCGGCTGGACTACGGCACGCTGGCCGCCGCGGTGCGCGCCGCCGCGTCCTGGTTCGCCGGCCGCGGCGTGCGCCCCGGCGACGCGGTGGCCGTGGCGCTGCCCAACTGCGCCGACTACGTGGTGGCCCACCTGGCGCTCAGCCGGCTCGGCGCCGCCACGGTGCTGCTCAGCGCGCGCGAGGGCGTCCGCGACATCGCCCACGCCGTCGCCGAGACCGACGCCGTGCTGCTGCTCCTGGCCGACACCCCGCGCCTGGCCCCCGCGCACGCCGACCGGGCCCTCGCGCACCGCGCCGTCCGGGTCACCCCCGGCGGCGCGTCCGGCTGGCCCGGCTGGTCCGCCCTCGCCGCCGCCGAGGTGACTGAAAGGCGCCTTCAGCCGGTTGGGACGACTGAAGGCGCCTTTCAGCCACATCTGCCCGGCGACGAGGACGTCGAGCTGGTGGTGTTCAGCTCGGGGACCACGGGGCGGCCGAAGGGCATCGCGCACACGTACCGGGGGGCGCTGGCGAGCCTGTACGGCTGGTGCACCACGCTCGGGCTGACGTGGCGGGACGTGGTGTTCTGCCCGGCGACGTTCGGCCACGTCGGCGGCGCCCAGTGGGGCCTGCGCACGGCGGTCACCGTGGGCGCGCCGCTGGTGCTGATGGACCGCTGGGACGCGGCGCAGGCGGCGCGGCTGATCGGCGAGCACGGCTGCACGTACACGCTGGTGACGGCGACGTACGTGCTGGACCTGATGGCGCTGCCGGAGTCGCTGCGCGCGCTCACCCGCGGCTTCCGGCTGTGGGCCGTCGGCGGCTCCCGGATGTCGCCGACGCTCGCCGGCGACGCGGAGCGGCTGCTCGGCGGACGGCTGCTGCGCGGGTTCGGCATGAGCGAGTGCTTCATGGTCACCATCACCAGGCCGGACGACCCGGACGACGCGCGGTCGGTGTGCGACGGCCGCGCCCTCCCCGGCTGCGAGCTGGCCGTGTGGGGCGACGACGACCGGCCGCTGCCGCCCGGGACTCCCGGCGAGCTGGTGGTCCGCGGCCCGTCCCAGGTGGGCGGCTACTTCACCGACCCCGAGGAGTCCGCGCGGACGTTCGTCGGCGGCTGGCAGCGCACCGGCGACGTCGCGGTGCTCGACGAGCGCGGCTTCCTGTCCGTCGTGGACCGCCGCAAGGAGATCATCATCCGGGGCGGGGAGAACATCAGCCCGCAGGAGCTGGAGCACGTGCTGCGCGAGCTCGGCGGCCTGCCCCCGCTGGCCGTGGTGTCGGTGCCCGACGAGCGGCTCGGCGAGCGCGTCGCGCTGCTCTACGAGGGCCCACCCGGCGCGGTCACCCTCGACGATCTGCACCGGATGCTCGCCGACCGCGGCCTCGCGCGGTACAAATGGCCGGAGCTGGTGGCCGCCACCGACGAGCTGCCCCGGACCTCGCTCGGCAAGCTGCAACGCGGGCAGGTGCGGCGGCTGGCCGCGCGGCTGTTGGGTACCTTCTCCTGACCCCGACTCCAGAGCGGAATCCAGTGGTGGCCAAGACCGAAGCTGCGAACCTCACGAGGGACCGCCTCGTCAGCCACGCCCTGCGCCTGTTCGCCCGGCGCGGCTACGACGCCGTGACCGTGGACGAGATAGTGCGTTCGGCAAAGCTCACGAAGGGCGCCTTCTACCACCACTTCCGGTCGAAGGAGGATTGCCTCGCCGAGATCCACACCTCGTTCGTGGAACACGCGCTGCAACGCTTCCAGGCGATCATGGACCGTGGTGAGGACGCCGAGAAGACGATCCGGACCCTGATGAGCGAGCTGTTCATGCAGATCCGGGACTACCGCGCCCAGGTCATCGTGCTCTGGGACTCCCGGCGCTCCCTCCCCCGCGCCCAGGCGAAACTCGTCGAGGCCAAGAAGGCGGAGATCCGCCACTTCTTCACCGCCACCATCGAACGCGGCCACCGCGAGGGCCTGTTCGACGCCGCCCACGACAGCCACACCGCGGCGCTCGGCATCTTCGGCATGTGCATGTGGGCGTACCACTGGTACGACCCCAAGGGCGCCCAGACCCCCGAGCAACTCGCCACATCTTTCGCCGACCTCGTGGTCGTCGGCCTCGCCCACAAACCCACCCCCGCCGGCCGCCTCGCCGTCCAGGTACCCGCCCAGGCAGCACCCCCGGCCTGACCTGCCGTGGCCTTCCCGGCGCATCGATGTGCCGGCCGGGACCGTCAGCGCCCCGGCTCGCCGGACCTCGGGCTGCCCGGGCCGCCGGGCCGCTCGTCGTCATCGTCATCCCAGCCGTGGATGGCCGGGTCCTGCGCGAGAATCGCGGCGTACCGCTCCCTGCGCCGATCCAGGTACGAGTTCTGCGCCGAGACGAGGAGCTGGTCGAAGATCCTGAGCAGAATGACCAGACACGGCAGGAAGATGGTGAACAGGAACGTCACCATCAGGAAGAACCGCGCCATGGCCGGCTGTTTGCGCCACACCTGCCTTAGGGAGAGCCGAGTGGTGGCGAGCAGGGCGACCAGCATGAGCAGGTAGGGCAGCAGACTCGCACACCAGCCCACGTCGAAGACAGTGGCGGTCATGCTCATCGAGAGCGTCTCCAGCTCGCCCGTCGACCCCAGGTGCCGGGCGAGCCGCGTGCCGTCGTGCAGGAACTCGGGGTCGAAGGTGCCCTCCTCCGACCGCACGGTCAGGCCGCGCAGGAGGCGCCAGGCGGAGGCGATGGCAACGATCGTGACGAGGATGGGCAGGCAACCCGCCAGGGGGTTGACGTCGGCTCGCGCCTGCAATTGCTGCATCTCGGCCTCCAGCCGGGGCCGGTCGCCGGCGTGAAGTCGTTGCAGCAGTTTGATCTGGGGCGCCAGCGCCCGCATCCGCATGAGCTGGTCGGCGCCGCGGCTCACCCAGCGCAGCATGACCAGGCGTAGCAACAGCAGCATGCCGGCGACGGCCATGACCATTGGATCGACGGCACCGCCGAGCCACCTGGCGATCGGCTGGGCCGGGATGAAGGCGACCTCCAGAACGTAGGCCAGCACGAACGCCAGGGAACCGGACGCGGTGATGAGCCAACCGAACGGCGTCAGAATCACCCCGACGGCCGAACCCACGAATCTGAGGGCACCGCCCATGGCGCCACCGGTGGCGGAGTTCAGCCGGGCGAGTAGCTCGTTGATGCTGTCCGTCAGCGGCACGGAACCGATCTCGGACTCGCCTGCCTCCGCCTTCTCCGCCGGTGTGCAGATGACTGACACGGATCCTCCGCCGATGCCGATGGACGAGGAACCCCGGCGTGGCGCCGGGAGCAGGGCCACCCGCTACGGCAGCCAGTCGAGCACGTCGTACGCGCCGGTCGACCGCGGACCGTCGATCGGCCCTGGTCCCGATGTCGCTCTCGGCCGTGATGCGTCGTCGACGGCAGCGTCCAGCGGGGAGGTCGCCGAGTCCACCAGATGCGGCATCGAACTGGCGGTGAGCCAGTCCCATACCTGGAGCACCAGCGCGTCGGTTCGGTTGCCCACGACTCCGGCCACGGCGTGGCTCGCAACGGCCGTGGCAGCACCGAGAACCCAGGCGAGGAGCTCTCTGGTGGGCTTTCCCTTTGGTGGCGGGCTGGTCCGCGCGGCAGCTGCGGCCAGATAGCTCGCGCCCCGGCGCGGATCGTTCAGATCCTCCAGGGCATTGAGGATGCCGACAGCGATCGGACGCCTCGCCAACGCCAGCTGAAAGCTCTGCCGGTCTATCCGGTTACCATCCGAGAGGCTCTGCCGTGCCTTGACGACAAGCCGGGAGACTCCGGGAGAGGTGAGAAAGGCCAGGTCTTCGGGCCAGGACTCGGGCAAATCGGCTGTGTGCAGCAACGGCCACAGAATCTCGGTGACGAAATCGAGCATCAGCGCTTCGGGAAGCGCCCGGCCCGTCAGGTGCGGACCTGCGAAACGATATCGGACCGCCCCCGCGGCAACGGTGTTGCGAAGGACGGCGAGATTGCTCCTGCGGTTCGCGTCCAGACTCCGTAGCGCCGCCTCCCGTGCCTGCCTGACAGCTACGGTACGGGCGGCCGCCGTGATCGCGGTCGGGTGCAACCGCGCGTAATCGGCGGCGATCCGATCCACCCATATCCGTAAGCCGTGGAGGTCGACATCCAGGGGCTCGGTCACCATGCCCCCCTCTCCGGCGCGAGTTGAACGGTTGTGTCGACCGGCTATCGCCGTTGCCGTTCGGGCCGTTACCGGCCATCGGGCGTCACGGAATTCGCCGTCGACGCACATCCGGGTGCGACGGAGAGGCATGCCATCCTGGGACCATCAGGGCCGACTGCGATGATCCGCGCTGCGCGGTTTCTCCCAGTGGCTCCGCGATGGACAGCGGCCGCCGTCGGCCCGCGCTGCCGGCTGACAGCGGCGACGTCATCGCCCGGCTGCGGGTGGCCGTGCAGCTGTGGCTGGACGAGCCGCCCGGCGTCCCCCTGCCCGAGTTGGTCCGCCGGGCCCGCACCGGACCCGTCGGCCGGCTCATGCGCCGGGCACCCGGGCGGCCGCCCCGTCGTCCGTCGTCGGCAGCCGGGCGCGCACCGCGTCCGCGTCGGGATGGGCCAGGTCGTCGAGGATGGCGGTGGCTCGTGACCAGGCCGAGCGCGCGCCCTCGGGGTCACCGGCGGCGTGCTGCGAGTCGCCGAGATGGGTCAGCGTCGTCGCTTCGAAGTAGCGCTCGCCCGCGTCCCGCCACAACGCGAGTGCCGCGCCGAAGCAGTGGATCGCCTCCCCGTACCGGCCGAGGTGGTGATGGGCGTACCCGAGGCTGTCCCAGGCGTGGGCCTGCCAGTAGGTGTTGCCGATCTCCTGCTGCAGGGCCAGCGCCCGGCGGCAGTGGTCGAGCGCGCTCTCGTGGTCGCCGAGCTGGATGTGGTACCAGCCGATGTTGTTGAGGGCGTTGGCCTGGCCGTGTGCGTGACCGGCCAGCGCGAAGCGCTCGAAGGCCCGCTGCGCGTGCTCGAGCGCGGCGCGGAAGTCGGCCTGCTGCTCGGCGAGAATGCCCATGTTCAGCACCGTGCGGGCAGCGCCGACGTGGTCACCCAGCTCGTCGTAGAGCTCCAGCGCCAGTCGCAGGTGCTCGCCGGCCTCGGCGTGGTGCTGGCGACGCAGGCACGCCACCGCCCAGTTGCGCCGGGCCCGGGCCTGCGCGTCGAGCTCTCCGGTCCTGGCGCCGGCGGCCACCGCGAGGCGCTGGACCCGGCACTGCTCGGCCCAGGCCCCGATCCGGTCGAGGAACATGCTGAGCGACCACGCCAGCTGCCACAGCTGCGTGTCGAAGCCGTCGGCGGCGAGCTCGACCACGTCGAGCAGCACCCGGTGTTCGGTGGTGAGCCACGCCCAGGCCTGCTCGCGCCCGGCGAACGCCGGCAGGCTCACCCCGTCCGGCACCGGGGGTACGGCGATCGGATCACGGTGCGGGTAGAGCAACAGATCGGCGGCGTGGGCGGCGTGCAGGTAGTGATCGAGCATCCGGCCGAGCGCGCGACGCCGCTCCGGCGCCGGCTCGGCCTCCTCGGCCTGCTCGGCGGCGTACGCCCGGAGCAGGTCATGCATGGCGTACCGCCCCGGCGACGGCTCGGACACCAGGTTGGCGTGGACCAGCGCGGCCAGCCGGCGCCGGGTCTCCGCGACGGGCCGCCCCGCCACGCTCGCCGCGGCGTGCGGGCCGAACCCGCCGCCCGGGTGCAGCCCCAGCAACCGCAGTAACCGGGCCGTCCGCGGCTCGAGCTTGCGGCACGACCAGGAGAGCACGACCCGGAGGTCCATCGTGGGGTCGGCGCTGGCGAATCCGTCCAGCCGGGTCTCGTCCAGCTCGTCCGCCAGGAGGGCCAGGGGAAAGCCCGGATAGGTCTGGGCGCGGGCGGTCACCACCGCGAGCGCCAGTGGCAGCCCGGCCGAGGCGGTGACGATGCGCCGCACCGCCTCCGGCTCGGCCGCGACCTGGGGCTCGCCCAGGCGCAGCGCGAGCAGGTCCCGGGCCTCCGCCTCGGACAGCAGGTCCAGCACCATCGGATGCGCGCCCTCCGCCGCGACCAGCCCCGGCATCTGCTGCCGGCTGGTGACCAGCACGAGGCAGCCGGGCGATCCCGGCAGCAGCGGCCGCACCTGCTCGGCGTCGCGGGCGTTGTCCAGCAGGATCAGCATCCGGCGCCCGGCCAGCAGGCTCCGGTAGAGCCCGGTCCGCGCGCCGGGGTCGGCCGGGATGCGCTCGACGGGCACCCCCAGCGCCTCCAGGAAACCACGGAGCACCTCGGCGGGGGCGAGCTGCGACGGAGCCGCGTCGAAGCCGCGCAGGTTCACGTACAGCTGCCCGTCGGGAAAGCTGTCGGCCACCTGGTTGGCCCAGTGCACCGCGAGCGCGGTCTTGCCGACGCCCGCGGTGCCGCCGATGGCCGTGATCAACATCGCCCGGGGCGGCCGGGGCTCGGCGAGCAGCTCCGTCAACCGGGTCAGCTGCCCGGCCCGCCCGGCGAAGTGGCGGACCGGCGCGGGCAACTGCCGCGGCACCACCCACCCGTCCGGCTCCGGCCGGCCGGAGCGCGCCTGGCGACGGCGGAGTTCGGCCTGCGCGGCGACGGCGAGCCGGTCGCCGGAGCGGTCGTCGTCGACCGATCGGAGCAGCTCCCAGTGCGCGGCGTCCCAGCGCGACAGGTCGGCCAGTTCGTCCGGCACCGGCTGGCCGGCCCCATCGGCGTGAGCCAGGCAGGCGCGCACGTAGGCGACGACGAAGTCCCACTCGGGCAACGACTTCGCGTTGAGCTTGTCGCTCACGGTCGACCGGGCCAGGGAGTGCCCGAGCGCGGCCGCCGACGACACGAGCTGGTTCAACGACGGCGCCCCCGCGCACCGGCGCAACCGGTTGAGCTCACCGACGAACGTGTCCAGCACCTGCCTGGACCTCTGCGTCATGGTTCCCACCCGTATCGGTGACCGTCACGCCCCTTGATTACTGTAGGCGTTGTTCCGGTCGCTGTCCGCGTCCCGGATCAGGCCGGACGGCGTCCCGCCTTCCTAGCGTGACCGCATGGTTTCCATGAACAGCGTGCTCCGAGCGGTGGTCGCCTGCGGCGTGACCACCGGGCTGCTGGTCGGGTTCGCCGGACCGGCCGCAGCCGTCCCCGACCCGGCGATCACCAACTCCTCGCCCGCCGGCTACTACCTCGGCGGCGACGGCCGGCTCCACTCCGCCGGCCCCGGCTCGACCGGTCCGGTCAGCACCGCCGTGATCGGCCCGCCCGGCGGCAACGTCGCCGCCGTCCGCCGGAGCGACGGTGGCGCCGCCGTCTTCACCATCGACAACTCCGGCAGCCTGGTCGCCGGCTTCACCAGCTCCGGCGGCGCCGGCATGGGGTTCGTCCGGCACCCCCAGACCGGCCTGGCCCCACCGGGCGGCAGGATCACCGCTGTCCAGGGGCTGACCGGGATGCACGTTTTCTTCCCCGGTAGCAACGGCTCCATCTATCACGCCATGTACACGAGGCCGGGCAATCCCTACCTGGCGCCCGCGCCGGCGGTCCCGCCGGGCACGGTGCTGCCGTCCACCTCGGTGGCCGGGTTCCACGTGTCGGACAGGTTCGGCGTGGTCTTCACCGACGGGAGCGGGAGGGTCCGCACCGTGTCGGGCTTCGTCGGCAGCGGAGCCGCCGGTCCGATCGCCGCCTGGACGACCAGCTCGTCCACTCCGCCCGGCATGACCCGGCCGGGCTCGCCGGTGGCGGCCGCGTCGGCGGGGAACAGGGTCACCGCCTTCTACAACGGCGGCGACGGGACGCTGTGGCGGCTCCCGTTCTCCGGCCTCACCCCGCAGCCCGCCGTCGCGCTCTCCGGCCCCGGCGCGGTGCCGGCCGGCGCGCACCTGGCCGCGACGCTGGCCGCCACCGGCCAGTTCGTCGTCGCCTACGTCGGCGCGGACGGCTCGGTCAGGGCGGCCACCGACGAGTTCGGCCCCCAGCCCGTGCCGTGGGTCGTCTCGCCGCCGGGCGTGCACGTTCCCGGCGGACCGCTGTCCCTCGGGTACGACGACAACGGCTACCTCCACATCGGCTGGTGCGGCACGGACCGGTGGATCTGGTTCATCTGGTGGTGGCTGTTCCGGAAGCTGGTGCCCCCGCCGTCGCCGCCCGGCGTCGACCCGTATCACGAGTTGCTCCCGGTCGTGTCGATGACCGCCACCCGGCCGCACTTCAACGTCGGCGTCACGCTGATGTACTAGCCGGGTGGGGGTCCGCGGTTCGCTCCCGCAGCAGGGGTCGGGAGCGAACCGCGGGCCGGCGTCGCGCGTCACGAGCGCGGGAGTTCCGGTGGAGCCGGTCGAGCTCGGCGTTCCAGGGCGAGTGGCCGTTCGCCGCGTCATGGAGGATCACTAGGCTGCGGCGATGGAACGCGTGACCGGCGCGCCCGAGAGTCCCACCGGGCCCGAAGCTCCGGCCCGGGTCAATGACTACGACAGCTTCGCCGAGGCGTACTCGGCGGAGAACGAGAACAACATCCTGAACGCGTACTACGAGCGACCGGCGATGACGGCCCTCGCCGGAGACGTGACCGGCCGCCGGATCCTGGACGCCGGCTGCGGCTCTGGCCCCCTGTCCGCCGCACTACGTGGCCGCGGTGCCGTTGTCACCGGCATCGACGCCAGCGCCGGGATGCTGGCGTTGGCCAGGCGGCGGCTCGGTGACGACGTGGCCCTTCACGTGGCCGACCTGCGCGATCCCCTGCCGTTCGCCGACGGCGCGTTCGACGACGTGGTCGCGTCGCTGGTGCTGCACTACCTGGAGGACTGGGGGCCGACGCTTGCCGAGATGCGGCGCGTGCTCAGGCCCGGCGGCCGGCTGATCGCGTCCGTGCAGCACCCTTTCGTGGACTACGCGATTCAGAATCCCCGGCCCAACTACTTCGCGACCACCAGCTATACCGACGAATGGACGTTCGGCGGACGGTCCTTCCCGCTGACCTTCTGGCGCAGGCCGTTGCACGCGATGACCGATGCCTTCATCGCCGCCGGCTTCCGCCTTTCCGTCATCAGCGAGCCGCAGCCCGACCCGGCCGCCCGTGAGCTGTTCCCCGACGACTTCCACGACCTCTCGACCAAGATCAGCTTCCTCTTCTTCGTCGTCGAGGTACCGCCGCCGGCCGCAGGCTCGGACGCCTAGCCGGTCGTGGCGCCGCGGCGGTGCCGCGGGGGCGTGCGTCGTCCCGGGGCGTGCGTCGTCCGATCATGCGACACGAGCCTGCCCTCGCCCCCGCCGTATGCGCCGGCCCCGGGACTACGGCGAGGGGCCGGAGGGCCACCGTCATCCTCGACGACCTGGCGCATCCGGACGCGGACGCGGTGCGCGCCAGGCTGCCGACGACGGAGAACGGGGCGGCCGTCCGGGTGCCCAGGGCGTGAGCCGGCCCGGCGGACCAACCCGAGCTGGCCGGCGCGTTGCACTCGGCTCCGGTCTTCGCCCCTCTTGTCATCGTGTTACACGATGACAACCAACTGGCCTGGAATTCATCCAATTGAGCGGTTTCGACCCTTCGCCTCCACTCCCCAATGCAGCTCTTGGTGAGCACCCGACTGCCGACCGTATTCGTTCGCAGAATTAGTTGCAGACCAGTGCGCGATATAGCAAACTCTGCCGTGCGGCACGCTGGGGCGTCGGCGGCCGCCGGAACACCGACCCTTGCTCGTTGACAAGTGAAGAGTGATCGGCAGCCGCCTAGCCTTGCGCTGTCAACGGGTCGCTACGCCGTTGATCCAGGAGGAGCGGATGAGCGATAAGTCGCACGTGTCGCGCTGCGATAGCAGCTTGCCTATCTCGGTCGGACTGGCTTAGCCATGCCGGCCGGGACAGCCTACCGGAAAAGATTCCGGATCTGGGAACTAGGATACTTTTCACTAGTCGCGGGCACCTGTCTCGGCGCTTGGGCACTCTCTGAGAGCGTGCCGCTAGTCTCGGTGATGACACTTGCAGTCCTATGCGTGATAGCAATTCTGCGCAGTTGGAAGTTTATCGAAGTACGGGTACTGGGCGTCAGCATCACACTGAAGCGTTAGTACTGTCGGTCTCGTTCGACGCCCAGCCCTCGCTGCCGATTCCGGCAGCGAGGGTTTTTCTTTCCATAGGCGTTGCGCTGCCAGGGGAACTACCGCCATCCATGAAGGGTCATCTGGTCGTGCTGGTCACCGAGCGATCACGCAATGGGCTGTTCCCGGCGTAGCCCGCCGGTCGTCAGGGGTTCTCCACGAGGTGGCGGCCGGCGCGGTAGCCGAAGGCGAAGGCCCGGCCGTTGGCGATGCCGGAGTTGTACCAGAAGCCCTCGACCAGGCCGGCGCCCGTGTTGCCGGCGCAGTAGAGGCCCGGCAGGGGGCGGTCGCGCCAGTCGATGACGCGCGCGGAGGTGTCGAAGCGCAGCCCGGCGCTGCCGCCGACGGTCGCGAGCGAGACCGGCACGGCGAAGAGCTCGCCGGACAGCGGGCGCAGGCAGGGGTTGGGCCGCACGTCGGCGTCGCCGTTGTTGCGGGCGTACGCCGTGCCACCACGGCCGAAGCGGGTGTCGACCCCCGAGGCGGCGTCGGCGTTGTACTCGGCGAGGGTCTGCTCCAGCGCGGCGGCCGGGATGCCGAGCAGGCCGGCCAGCTCCGCGGCGGACCCTGCGCGGGTCATCCAGGACGGGACGACGCCGGGCGGTACCGAGCCCAGCGCGTACTTGTCCTTCCAGGCGCGGTCGAAGACGACCCAGGCGGTGAGGTTCGGGTACGACTGCGTCTTGGCGTCGAAGTGCGTCAGGCCGGACACCAGGTCCCGGTAGAACGACTCGTCGGCGAAGCGCCGGCCGGCGGCGTTGACCACGAGGCTGCCGGGGAACGCGGGCTCGCGGACGAACAGGCGGCGCAGCGGCTGCCCGTTGAAGGTCTCCCCCGGCATGTGGACGGACGGCACCAGGATCTGGCCGGACACGACGGCGAACGAGGCGCCGGCCTCCAGGGCGAGGGTGATGACGTCGCCGGTCACCGTGGGGATGCCGACGGAGACCGGAGCCGGGTGCGGGTCGAACATCCCCTGCAGCCGCGCGCTCCAGTCGTACGCCCCGGCGGCGAGCACGACCGACGCGGCGGCCACCACCGAGCCGTCGTCGAAGGTGAGCGTCCAGCCGGACGGCGCGCGGTCCAGGCCGGTGAGCCGCCGCCCCAGCCGGATGTCCACCCCGGCTCGCAGGGCGGCGCGCAGCAGGTAGCCCACGGTGGCGGTGCCGAAGCCGACGACGCCGGCCTCCAGCCGGGAGGCGAGCAGCTCGCGGTCCCAGCGGTCGACGGTGCCGAAGCCGCCCCAGCGCTGCACCTCCGGCCAGGACGTGGGCGACTGCGCGTAGATGGGCGAGCGCACCAGGCGATCGCCCCAGCCGTCCGGCAGGGTGGTGGCGTCGAAGACCGGCGAGGCCACGTAGCGGCCCTCGGCCTTGCCGCCGTCCAGCTCGCTGTAGTAGTCGGGGTAGTTGCGCACCACCTCGTACGGCACGTCGTGGCGCTCGGCGAGGAAGTCCAGCGCGGCGGCGAGGTCGTCGATGTAGGCCCGGGCGATGGCCTCGTCGTGGCGCCCGGCACCGAGCCGCCGGATGTGTGCCATGCCCTCCTCGGGGCTGTCGTCGAGGCCCAGGCGGGCGGCGGCGGTGGTGGCCGGCGCCCAGATGAGGCCGGTGGAGTACGCGTACGTGCCGCCCACCGCGTCCGCCGCGTCGAACACCGCGACGTCGGAGGCGGCGACGCCGTGGGAGCGCGCGGTGAGCGCGGCGACCAGCCCGCCGCCGCCCGCGCCGATCACCGCGACCCGCAGCCGCTCCGGAGCCGAGGTCATCGGTCGAGTCCCTTCGTCAGGGCGAGCCCGGTGCGCCGGCCGAGCACCAGCCCGCGCACCAGGCCGCCGGTGTAGCCGCGCACGTTGAACCCACCGGCGTCCACGCCGGCCGCGTAGAGGCCGCGGACGGGCGCCCCGGACGGCGCCAGTACCCGCCCGGTGTCGTCGGTGGCGAGGCCGCCGTAGGTGAACGTGATCGCCGCCCGCACCTCGACGGCGGCGTACGGCGGCTCGGCCAGCGGCGTGCGGAAGTTCCTGCGGGGCACGGAGAACACCCCGGCGTTGAACGACTCGACGGCGGCCCGCACGCCGGCCTCGGGGTATCCCCAGCCGGCCACCGCGGCGGCCAGCCCGGCGAGCGTCGGGGCGCCGGCGTAGCGGGCCCCGCGCCGGCCGGCCTCGGCCATCTTGTCCACCGCGTCCATGCCGGCGATGAACGGCCGCATCACCTGCTCGCGGCGCACCCGCTCGTCGACCACGAGCAGCGCGGTTCCGCGGCGCGCGACCTCCTGGGTGGCCATGTGGTCGCCGAGCGACTCGTCGGTGAAGCGCGCGCCCTCGGCGTCCAGCAGCAGCCCGTGCTCACTGTGGTACTGGGCGAGCCGCGCGTAGTCCGGCGGTTCGAAGACGTCGAGCGGGTTCGGCACCAGGTGGCCGTAGAAGCCCGGGGTGTCCACGGTGGCCGCGCCGGCCGCGGTGCCGAGCCGCAGCCCGGCGCCGTCGCTGTGCGGGTTGGTGCGCGGCACCAGCGCCGAGGCGCCCGGGAACAGCCGCTCGTCGCGCAGCGACGGCGAGGCCTGGAAGCCGCCGGTGGCGAGCACCGTGGCCGGGGCGAGCACGCGCATCCGCTGCCCGGTGGCGGCCTGCCGCACCTCGGCGCCGTACACGTCGCCGCCGGGGCCCCCGAGCAGCTCGGTGACCTCCGACCCCGGCAGCACCCAGCCGCCCGCCCCGGACACCAGCGCGCGGCAGCGCCGCAGGTGGTGCGCGATGTCGATCTGCCGGCCCTCTCCGTAGCCGAGCACCCCGGTGAGCCAGGGGCCGGTGGTGACGCCGAGCCCGGCGACCCAGTCGAGCGCCTCCGGCAGGCCGTCGAGCATCACGGCGAAGCGGTCCGCGTCACCGTCCGGGTCCTGCTCGGCGAACACCTCCGGCGAGGGCGCCGTCCAGACGTAGCCCTCGGAGAGCGCCGCCGAGCCACCCGGCTCGGGGGCCACGTCGAGCACCACCACCGTGGCGCCCCGCTCGGCCGCGGTGCCGGCGACGGTCAGGCCGCCCATGCCCCCGCCGACCACCAGGACGTCCGCGCGCAGCTCGTCCATGTGCACCCCTCACACGCTCAGGTAGGCCTCCCGCACGAAGCCGCGCGAGGCGAGCTGCTCCGGCGTGCCGGTACGCACCACGCGGCCGCCGTTGAGCACCAGCACCGACGTCGCGACCTCGGCGAGCCAGGCCACGTTCTGCTCGGTCACGACCATCCCGACGCCCAGCTCGCGCATGCCGCGCAGCTGCGAGGCCATCCGCGCGATGACCTTGGGGGCGAGGCCCACCGACGGCTCGTCCAGCAGGATCAGCCGCGGGTCGCGCACCAGCGCGCGGGCCACGGCCACGATCTGCTGCTGGCCGCCGCTGAGCTGGCCGGCCGGGCGGTGCAGCCAGTCGCGCAGCTCGGGGAACACCGTGGTCACCACGTCGAGCCGCTCGCCGAACCGTGCCCGGGGCAGCCCGCCGACGTGCGCGGACAGCCGCAGGTTCTCCCGCACCGGCAGGTCGTCGAACAGCAGCCGCCCCTCCGGCACCCAGGCCATGCCACGGCGCAACCGCCGGGAGTGCGACCAGCGGCTCACGTCGCGGTCGTGCACGACCACCCGGCCGCCCATGAGCGGCACCGTGCCGGCGACCGCGCGCAGCAGGGTGGACTTGCCGGCGCCGTTGGGCCCGGCGACCACCACCAGGTCGCCGGCGTCCACGGTCAGGCCGACGCCCCAGAGCACCTGCAGGTCCTGGTAGCCGGCGTCGACGTCCTCAACGGTCAGCAGCACCGACGACCTCCTCGTCCTCGGCGACCGCGGTGGAGCCGAGGTAGGCGTCCACCACGCGGTCGTCGCGCAGCACGGTGTGCGGCGGGCCGTCGGCGATCACCGCGCCGTCGGCCATCACGACGAGCCGGTCGCACACCGGCGCAACGGCCTGGATGAGGTGCTCCACGAGCAGCACGGCCGTGCCGTCGGCGGCCACCTCGCGCACCCCGCGCAGGATCACCTCGTGCTGCTGCGGGGTGAGGCCGGCGAGCGGCTCGTCCAGGATGAGCACCCGCTTGGCGCCGACCATGGCCCGCGCCACCTCGGCGAGCCGCCGCACGAACGTCGGCGCGTCCGCGGACGACGTGTGTCCGTCGATGCCGTAGCGGGTCAGGAGCTCGTGCACCCGCTCGTGGTCGCCCGCCCCGCCGGCCCCGCCGACCGCCACGTTGTCGTACACGGTGAGCGAGACGAACAGCCGCGCCGACTGGAAGGTCCGCGCGATGCCGCGGTGGAAGCGGCGCGGCGTGGAGAGCCGGGTGATGTCCTCACCGGCCAGCGTCACGGTGCCGGCGTCCGGGGCGATCACGCCGGTCACCACGTTGCACAGCGTGGTCTTGCCGGCGCCGTTGGGTCCCATCAGGCCGACGATCTCCCCGGCCCGCAGGTCGAGGTCCACGTCGCGCAGCACCCGCACCCGGCCGAACGCCTTGTCCACGCCGCGCACCGAGAGCACCACGTCGCCGGGCTCGTGCGGCGCGGCTGCCTCCACGGCCTCCACGACGCCGGCGTCCGCCGGGGGCGGCGCGGTCTCCGGGGGTGGCGGCGGGCGGCGGCGGACCAGCGCGCCGAGCCAGGAGACCAGCCCCAGGCGGCTCGCGCGCCGGGTGGAGAGCAGCCAGATGATGGCGAACGCCAGCGCGTACTGGAGCAGCTGCGCGTACAGGGTGATGTTGATGTCGGTGGACACGCTGGTGGCCAGCGCGCTCAGCCCGTACACCAGCGTGGTGCCGAGCAGCGGCCCGGCGATGGTGCCCGGGCCACCGACGTACACCGCGAGCACCGCGGCGATGAGCAGCTCCACGCTGAGCGCCGTGCCGGGCTGCGCGTAACCGAGGTAGTAGGCCTGCACGCCGCCGCCGAGCGCGGTGAGGAACGCGCTGATCGCGTACGCCCGCGCCTTCTCCCGGCCGGTGAACACCCCGGTGGCCTCGGCGGCCGTCGGGTCGTCCTTGATGGCCAGCCAGCGGCGCCCGATGCGGCTGCGCAGGATGCCGTAGTTGGCCGCGATGCCGATCATCACCAGGCCGATGAGCAGGTACGCCGACGTCTCCAGCGAGGTGAACTCGGTGAGGATGACGCCCTCGTTGCGGCCCAGCGGCTCCGAGGCGATCACCAGGGAGCGCGCGATCTCGTAGACGATGAGGGTGAACACCGCGAGATAGAGGCCGTCCAGGCCGAGCAGCCGGGCGAGCACCACGATGAGCCAGGCGAACGCCGCCGCCGCGATCGCGGCCACCACGAGCGGCAGCCAGGCGGAGCGTTCGCTGTTCATCACCAGCACGAGCGTGTACGCGCCCATCGCCCAGAAGACCATGGTGACCAGCGAGAGCTCGCCGAGGATGCCGCCGACGATGTTCCAGGAGTACGCCAGGAACAGCAGCACCATGCCGGTGATGAGCGTCGGCACGTGCTCGGCGGGCAGCGCGCCCCAGAACGCGTAGAGGGCGACGGTGACCGCCGCCAGGACGATCCAGCCGGGCAGCGCGCGCGGCCGTCGGGCGGCGGCCGGGGCCGGCGTGGTGGTCGCGGTGGCCATCACGCCCTCCTGGCGGCGAGCCGGCCGACGAACAGCTTCTGCGCGGCCAGCACCGCCAGGAACGCGACGAACACCACGAGCGCGGTGTTGCTGCCGCCGATGCGGTTGCTGAGGACCGCCTGGACGATGCCGTAGGCGAGGCCCACGACGGCGATGCCGGCGAAGCTCAGCCGCCCGGCGATGGCCACGATGAGCGCGATCAGCAGGAAGTCCAGGCCGATCGTCGGCGAGACCGGCAGGATCGTCATGAGCAGCCCACCGGCCAGGCCGGCCAGCGCGCCGCCGAGGCAGAACACCCCGACGAACACGGTCCGCACCGGCACGCCCATCGCGTACGCGCTCTCCGTGTAGCGGCCCGTCATGCGGACCAGCTGGCCGCTCGTGGTGTACCGCAGCCAGATCACGAACACCGCGCACACCACGACCGCCACCAGGAACGCCACCAGCCGGGCCCGGGACAGCGTGATCCCGGCCAGGCTCACCACGTCGCCGCCGGAGGCGAGCCCCTTGAGGTCGCCGCCGAAGAACAGCTGGAAGGCGATGGCCAGGCCGCTGGTGATCACCAGCGTGTACACCACCTGTTCGCGGTGGCCGGCGCCGCTGCGCCGCGAGGGTTCGATCGCCAGCACGTACACGACGAGCGAGAGCACCGCGCAGATGAGCGTGGCGGCGACCACCGCGAGGTACGGCGAGACCCCGAACTCGGTGTTGAGCGCGAACACGGAGTACATGCCGGCCACCACCACGCTGCCGTGGGCCAGGTTCACCATGTCACCGATGCCGAGCGACACGGTGAATCCCAGCGCCAGCAACACGTACAGCGCGCCGACGGTCGTGCCGGAGACGATGTCCTGGATCATCCGAGCGGCCCCGTCCTACGTCGTGGCGGGCCAGACGAGCTGCCCGTCGGAGACCTCCTGCGGCGACACCGAGGTCTGCTGGTCACCCGTCCACTGGACGATGATGCCCTTCCAGGCCGTGTTGTCGCCCTTGTCGTCGAACTCCACGCCGCCGGCCATCGAGTAGTACGGGAACGGCGCCTCGTCGGGGCTCGCGAACCTGAGCTCCTTGAGCGCGTCGCGGATCTTCGCCGGATCGGCGCTGGCGGCCTTCTCGATGGCCGCGGCGAGCACCGTGACGACCGCCGGCGCCGCGCCGGCCAGGCCACGCAGCGGCTGCCCGGTCTTCGCCTGGAACTGCGTGGCGAGTTCCTTGATCTCGGCGGACTTCGAGCGGGCCAGCTCCGGCGCGTAGGACTCGACGACCCAGTTGTCCGCGATCGGGCCGACGGCCTCCTTGAAGGAGGTGAGGTACTGGCCGCCGGCGATCCAGAGGAAGCCCTGCGCCGGCTTCCAGGACTGCTGGCTCACGGCCTTGGCGAACAGCACCGCGTCGTTGGGGTTCTGGTAACCCATGACGATGTCCACGTTCGCGTCGCGCAGCCGGGAGACGATCGGCGCGAAGTCCAGCGTGGTCCGCTGGTCGTAGTCGATGCGCACGACCTCCCAGCCGTTCTCCTCGGCCCGCGCCTGGATGACGTCGGTGGTGGAGGTGCCGGGCGGCACGTCGATGCCCACGATGCCCACCTTGCGCACGGTCGCGGACTTCTCCGTGAGCGTGCCGTCGAGCCAGTCGAAGGCCTGGTCGCCCCACGTGGTGGCGCGGCCGGCCACGCGGAAGATCCACGGCGAGTTGGCGTCGGTCACCGCGTTGTCCAGGTTCGGCCCGACGAACGGCCGCTCGGCACGGGTGATCACCGGGATGCTGGAGATGACGCTGGCGCTGAGCAGCGGGCCGACGAACGCCGACACGTCCTTGGCCGCGAGCTGCTGGATGAGCTGGGCGTCCCGGGCCGCGTCGCTCGCGTCGTCCACGGACTCCAGGCGCAGCTTGGCGCCGCCGAGGCTCTTGATGCCGCCGTCGGCGTTGATCGCGTCCACGGTGAGCTGCAGCGCCGCGAGGTAGGGCACGCCGAAGGCGCCGCCGGGCCCGGTGAGGGGCAGCGGGGCACCGATCACGACCTCGTCGACCTGCTCGCCGCCGCTCCCGCCGCTGCCGCCCCCGTCGGAGCCGCCGCAACCGGTGGCGAGCAGCGCGAGAGCCCCCAGGAGCGCTACCGTCCGTGCTCGATATCTGCCGAACCTCACGGGGACCTCCTCGACGAGAGCCGCTCACCTGGGCCATCAGGCCCGGCACGTTCCGACCGGTTGGTATGCAAGCCTCGCCGGGGCACCCCTGGATGTCAAGGATCAAACCATCGCCGTGCCGGGAGCGGCGCCGGTCACGCGACCACCGGCACCCGTACCGTGCCGCGCCCCCGCCGGCCACCGTCAGGGGCACGCCCACGCCGGCGGGCCCGGCCGTGCGGCGGCCTCGGCGGGCCACGTGCGGGGAGGCCGCGGTTCTCGTCGCGGACGCAAAGTGTTGTGCCGGTGCCGGAACCGGGTGTACGGCACGTCGCTCTGAGCGGCCATGCCCACCAACGGCAATGCAATCGTCCCGCTGCCCCGCGGGGTGGCCACCCGGGACGGGACCACGGTGATCCGGCCCAGGCCGGCGTGGGTCGCCTACGCCTGGCTCGCCGTGGCCGGCCCGCTGGTCGTCGCGGTCGGGGTGCCGCTGGACGCGGCGCGGCAGGACCGGGCCGGCGCGCACGGCGCGGACCCCGCCGCCGTACTGGTGATCGCCGCCGCCTTCGGGTTGCTCGCGCTGGGGGCGGCCGCCCTGGCCGTCCGGCTCGGTCGCGCCGCGTGGACCGCCGACGCCACCGGGCTCGGCAAGCGCAGCTGGCGCCGCGCGGCCGTCGACTGGTCCGCCGTGACCGCGATCCACCTGCGGCGCACCGGGCGCTACTGGCAGATCTGGGTGCACGCCCCCGGTGCGGTGCGCCGAGCCCGCCGGGCGCGACCTGCCGACCGGCTCATCGTCCCGTGCGTGGTGCTCGCCCCCGACCCGGGGGAGCTGCACGCCTACCTCTCGACCCTCTGGCAGAACGGAAGAACCTCATGAACACCATCACCCGCCGCGCGACGATCGCGTGCTGTCTCGTCGCCGCGACCCTCGCCGCCCTGGCCGGATGCCAGTCCCAGCCCGACAGCTCCGACGTCCTGCGTCAGGCCGGCACCGGCTCGTGCGTGCGCATCGGGTTCGACCCGAGGGACGAATGGGAGAGCGTGGCCTGCGACGCCGACAGCCCGGGCAAGTACAAGGTGATCTCGACCCACGAGGGCGCCGACACCAACGCCACCGCCTGCAAGGACCAGGCCGACGTGGACACCGGCAAGATCGTGCTGATCGACCCGAAGCGCACCGTCTGCCTGCGCTGGAACCCCAAGGTCGGCGAGTGCGTCGCCCAGGGCCAGGGCCACTACTTCGAGTGCGCCGCCGGCGGCGGACACCGGATCGCCTCGATCCACCCGGACACCGTCGACCCGCAGTCCTGCGCCAACGGCGACAGCGCCAGGGTCTACGCCGGCGACAAGCTGGTGCTCTGCCTGACGGCCAACCCGGCATCCTGATCCGCCGCCGGCGAAGCTCTCGCGGCCCCGGCAGCCGCTGTCGGCCATCGACAGTGGCTGCCGGGCCCCGCTCATAACCGGAAATACCACGAGGGCCTGTCCCGATCTGACACCTGATGGTCAGAGCTGGGGCAGGCCCTCTGTGGTGGGCGATACTGGGATCGAACCAGTGACCTCTCCGGTGTGAGCGGAGCGCTCTCCCGCTGAGCTAATCGCCCGGGATGTGGAGAACCCTACACGTCACAGAATCGGGCTCCGCAACCAGGTCCGGTCCACTCCGAACCAGCCGCCGATCAGGGCGTAGACGCCCAGCAGCCAGAGCGTGGTGATCACCACGAGGGCGGTCGCGAGCCACACCGCGGCCTTCGTCGCAGGTCGCTGGCGGCCGAGCCAGGCGGTCCAGGCGTCGTAGCGTTTCTTGACCACCCGGAGCACGCGCTCGGCCCAGGCGAACTCGGTGGCCAGGATGGCCAGCCCGGCGAACACCACGAGCCAGCCGGGGCCGGGATACGGAATCATCACGATTCCCGCGGCGAGCACGAGTCCGCCCACCAGCCCGACGCCGAGGCGCCAGGCGAGGTTCAGGCCGGAGCTGCGGCGGATGCGGTCGCGGAAACCGAGCCGGCCGGCCACCGCCCCGAGCAGATCGTCGCCGTCGGACTCGTCCAGCACCGGGCCGGTGTCCTCGCCTCGCGCGGCCACCCCGCACCCCCTTCCACAGCCTCTCCGACCGCGAGCCTACGGGCGCCGCCTGCACCCGTCAGCCACACCCACAGGTGTCGCGCAACCGTGCCGGAACGCGCCGATCCAACCACGCTTCGCAGTGACCGCCCGGCGAACCCGTGATTCACCCTGCCCCGTCCGGGTGATCTCGGCCCGACACCCGTGCATTCGCTGCCGCCAGGCCGTCACATGGTCAGGACTCGGTCGTTTCTCGGCCAAGGGTGCAGAAAGGGCGACGACCATGAGCAACGATCACGTGACCCTCCGTTCCTCGGCGGTGTTCGACCTGCTGGCACCACACACCCCCGCGGTGCCGGTCCAGGTCGAGCTCCGCTACGACACGAGGGACCCGTACGCGGTGATCGCCGCGTTCCGCACCGGGCGCGCCGGCTGGGTCGAGTGGGTGTTCTCCCGCGACCTGCTGGCCGACGGCCTGCTCGCCGAGGCCGGCGAGGGCGACGTCCGCATCCGGCCGGCCGCCGACGACCCCGAGACCGTCATCTTCGAGCTCAACTCCCCGTCCGGCCACGCCGTCTTCGAGACCAGCGCGCACCGGCTCGCGGACTTCCTGGACCGCACCTACGACATCGTGGTGCCGGGTGGTGAGGCGCTCTGGATGGATTTTGACGACGCCGTCGAACACCTGCTGTCCAACGATCTCCAGGGCTGACCAGCACCGACGCGGGCGGGCACCCCCCGGTTTGGAGCTGGCCGATGGCGTCCGATAGAGTTCCGCCATCGCAACGGCGACCCCCCGGGGAAGCCGGAAGCACGCGGACGTAGCGCAGTTGGTAGCGCATCACCTTGCCAAGGTGAGGGTCGCGGGTTCGAGTCCCGTCGTCCGCTCGACAGATGCCAGGCCACGGCGGGTTGGCCGAGTGGCTTAGGCAAGGGCCTGCAAAGCCCTGTACGCGGGTTCGATTCCCGCACCCGCCTCGGGCGATTAGCTCAGTGGGAGAGCGCTTCCCTGACACGGAAGAGGTCACTGGTTCAATCCCAGTATCGCCCACCAACGACGAGCCCCCTGACCTGCGGGTACAGGGGGCTTCTTCGTGCCCGCGGCGCTCCGGTACCCGCGTCGAACGCGCCTGAGCGACTACTGAGTGGCTGCGGCACGAGATGCCGATCGAGCGCGACGGCACCGCCGGCGGCAGACCCGGCCGGCGACCGACGCGCCGCTGTGGCCGACCAGGACCGCGATCCGTTCGACCGACATGCCGTCGCCCGACAGCAGCGAGACGAAGCCGTGCCGTAGCTCCTGCGGCGTCCACTTCCGCCCGACGAGGCCGGCAGCCGACGCGATCCGGCGGAAGTCGCGTCGAACGTTCGCAGCGTCCATGGCCGTACCGGCTGCGGTGGCGAACACCAGGCCGGCGTCCTGCCACACCACTCCCCCGCCGCGGAACGGTGATGGTGCTGCCGTTGCCGATGGGTCGTTAGGACCCGCGACCGCACGGTTCGGGAGCGCGAGCGACCGCCGGGATTTGGGAGCCCGAATCACCTGAAGTAACTCGCTCTGAGCTGCCTGCGGTCCCGGGCGGCCGACTGCGCCGCCGCGACTCGACGGCGCCCCAGCGATACCACAGGGCAGGCGATGGAACGAATAGGACATGGATCGGTGAGCGTTCCCTCGTCGCAGCGGCTGGATCGACCTATCTGCCGCAGGCGGTGTTGCCGCCGCGGCCTCGATAGCGGTGATCACCTGTCGCCGCGAGCGTTGACACGTTCACGGCACCGTAGTGAGCGACCGACCTCTACCCAGGCCGGACGTCGACGCTGTACTCGGAGGATGCGGTGAACGAGCGCCAGCGGATGGAACTGCGAGTGGGCGAGGTACTCGCCAACGGACTGACGGAGGATTCGTTCGTAGAGTTCAAGCGCGAGCTGCCGAGCGACCATCGTCGCGCGGCTCGTCGAATCGCCGCGCTCGCGAACGCGGCGCGCGGCAGTGAGGTGGCATGGCTCATAGGCGTCGATGCTGAGGTGCACGCGGACTGGCGGGTGACGGTTTCGGGGACCGGGACTGGTTCGGGGCGTCGTCCCATGGACATGCCGCTTCGCTCGTGGAACAGGTCGTCGGTCTTCTGCCGGACGGCTTTCCGTTGCCCGACATGGAGGTGCGCGGCGACGGGGTGCGGGTGCGCGCCGGTGGGCCGGACGAGCCGGCGGGAGTGCTGAGGCGGGCGATCTCGGAGGCTGCGCGCACGCTGGGGTTGGTGACCGACCCGGGCGTGCTGCAGGAGTTGCGGCTTCAGGTGGACAGTGCCACGCCGGCGGCGGTGAGGCCGTTCTGGCGGCGGGCGCTCGACCACGTGGACGTGGACACGATTGCCGATCGTTTACGCCGCTGCCCGGCGATCCGGTTCGAGCAGTCGGGCGAGGCTCGTCCGCTTCGCAACCGCATTCATGTCGACGCGGTGTACCCCGGTCCAATCAGTGACTCCGTGGGGGCACTCAGGGCCGAAGGTGGCCGCGCGGCCTTCACGTGTGAGTGGTATCCCACGGTCGCCGAGCTGGACAGAAATGAGGTGGATCTCGTTCCGGGGGGGTGTTCTCCGCCGACCGTTCGCTGAGCTGAGTAGGCTGCCGCGCGCCGGCGGTCAATGGTCTGAAATCGCCCGTCCGGACGCTCCGACAACCCGTCCGGACGGCACCCCCGAACGGCGCCGTGTGCTCGGATGAGCGGCGAGTCCTGAACCGTGTGGGGGGCTGTATGTCATCGCCGGATGAGGCGCGGATCGGCGCCGGTCCGGACACCGGGAGGCGGCGGCGCCCCCGGTTGCCCGTGCTCGCACTCGCGGCCGTCGTGGGGTTCGCCGTGCTCGCCGGGGCGGCTGCCGACCGGGCCACGCGGGGCGCTCCCGGCTCGGCACCGTCCGGCTCAGGCAGGCCCGGCTCGGCCGCGGGGGCGTCGCCGGTGGAGGCGTCGCCGGTGGGGGCGTCGGTGCCGATCCGCCGGGTCTCCATGCTCGCCGGCCACCCACTCGTCGCGCCGGGGTTCGCCATGCCGGTCGCCGAGTGCGAGCCGCCGCCGTTCGCCCGTGACGCCAGGAGCCTGCTCGCCTACTAAGAGGAGTTCGTCCGCTGCATGGACGCCGCGTGGGCACCGGTGCTGGACGCGGCCCGGCTGCCGCGCAAGCTGCCGCACGTCAACATCGACACGAACCTGGGCGAGACGGGCTGCGGCGACGTGAGCGAGGGCGGCAACGCCGACTTCGTCGGGTTGTACTGCGGAACCATCGACACGATGTACCTGCCGCTCGACCGCACTCTCGCCATCGACGGCGGTGAGCCGGCCACGCACGTCGCCCTCCTCGCGCACGAGTACGCCCACCACGTGCAGGAGGAGAGCGGCCTACTGGGCACCGTGCAGCGCGACATGGAGCAGGCGGGCCAGGCCGCGCCGGTCGTGGAGGACCTGGGCCGGCGGCTCGAACTGCAGGCCAACTGCTTCGCCGGCCTGTTCATCGGGGCCGCCGCCGGCCACGGCTCCTTCTCGCACGGCCTCGCCGAGGGGAGCATGACCCTCTTCCGGTACGGCGAGTCGTCACCGACCCACGGCAGCGCGGTGAACCAGCACCTCTGGGCGCAGCGTGGCTTCCAGCGGCGCACCACGGCGGCCTGCGACACCTTCGCCGCCCCGGCCGGTGAGGTCGCCTGAGCGCGGCCGCGTGCTTGACTCCCGTGGTGGTGCGGGACGCGGAGGCCGCGGACGGGGCGGCGTGTGCGGCGATCTACGAGCCGTACGTGCGGGACACGGTGATCACGTTCGAGACGACGCCGCCGGGTGCGGCGGAGATGGCGGGGCGGATCACCACGGCGCTGCGGGCGCACGCGTGGGTGGTGCTGGAGGACGCGGGCCGAGTGGTCGGGTACGCGTACGGCGGGCCGTTCAAGGAGCGGGCGGCGTACCGGTGGGCGTGCGAGGTGAACGTGTACCTGGAGCCCGGACGGCGGCGCGGCGGCGACGGGCGGGCGTTGTACGAGGCGCTGTTCGCCCGGCTGGCGGGGCGCGGTTACCGCACGGCGGTGGCCGGGATGACGCTGCCGAACGCGGCGAGCGAGGGGCTGCACCGGGCGCTCGGGTTCGAGCCGGTGGGGGTGTACCGGCGGATCGGCTGGAAGCACGGCGCGTGGCACGACGTGGCATGGATGCAGCGGGTGCTGGCGAGCGGCGACGACGAGAGGCCCGCGGAGCCACGCTGACGGCGGTGACGGCGGTGACGGCGGTGACGGCGGTGACGGCGACGGCAACGACGGCGACGCTGCGACGGCTGCGACGGCGGTGCGCCCTGACGGCGGGTGCGCGGCGCCGTGCTGATGGTGGTGCCTCGGCGAGCGGCGCCGGTGGTGCGGTGCGGTGTTGGCCGGGAGTTGCCGGGGTGGCCATGCGGGCGTCCCCTGGGCGGCGCACGCCGGGGCCACAGTCCGGGGTATGCGCGTCGCGATCGTCACCGAGAGCTTCCTGCCGGTGGTCAACGGGGTGAGCAACTCCGTGGCGCAGGTACTGGACCACCTGCGGCGGGGCGGGCACGAGGCGCTGGTGGTGGCGCCGGGGGACGGACCGGCGGAGCATGCCGGTGCGCCGGTGGTACGGGTCCCGGCGGTGGACCTGCCGGTGGTGGACTCGCTGCCGATCGGGCTGCCCAGTGGGCGGGTGCTGGGCGCGCTGCGGGACTTCGGCCCCGACGTGGTGCACCTGGCGTCGCCGTTCGTGCTGGGGGCGCGGGGGCTGGGGGCGGCGCGGCGGCTGGACGTGCCGGTGGTGGCCGTGCACCAGACGGACGTGGCGGGGTTCGCGGCGGCGTACGGGCTGCGGCTGACCACGCGGGCGGCGTGGCGCTGGACCCGGCGGCTGCACGCGGCGGCGGACCGCACCCTGGCACCGTCCTCGGCGGC
>DASWTI010000490.1:0-2547 GCA_036402215.1 Pseudonocardiaceae bacterium | reverse complement strand
GTCACCGCGTTCGTGGCGCTGCTCGACGGCGCCGCGCTGCCGGCCATGCTGCGCGCGCTGCGGGCGAGCGGGCTGTTCGCGTCGCCCGCGGCCGAGCACACGCTCGCCGACGTGCTGGCGACCGCGCGGGTGGCGCCCCGGCACCACCGCCTGGTCCGCCGCTGGCTGCGGGCGCTCACCGACAACGACCTGCTCACCGCCACCCCGACCGGCTGGCGGCTCACCGCGGAGGTCGAGGACCACCAGGAGCAGGACTGGGCGCGGGTGCGCGAGCTGGCCGCCGCCGTCGGCCCGGACCACGGCGCCGAGATGGTGCGCTACCTGCAGACGTGCGCGGAGCGGCTGCCGGAGCTGCTGCGCGACGACCTGGACCCGCTGGCGCTGCTGTTCCCGGAGGGCCGCATCGACGTGGCCGAGGGCGCGTACCGGGACAACGTGGTGGCCCGCTACCACAACCGCTCGCTGGGCGCGGCGCTGCGCGAGCTGGCCGCCGCGCACCCCGGCCGGCTGCGGGTCCTGGAGGTCGGCGCCGGCGTCGGCGGCACCACGGTGGACCTGATGGCCGCGGTGGACGGGCACGACGTGGAGTACCACTTCACCGACCTGTCGCCGTTCTTCTTCAACGAGGCCCGCAAGCGGTTCGGCGACACCGACCGGGTGCGCTACGGCGTGTTCGACCTCAACGGCGACCACCGCGCCCAGGGCATGACGCCCAACTCGTTCGACGTGCTGGTGTGCGCGAACGTGCTGCACAACGCCCGGCACGCCGACGAGGCGATGGCCCGGCTCGTCCAGCTGCTGCGCCCCGGCGGCTGGTTGCTGTTCATCGAGGCCACGGCGGACAGCTACCCGCTGATGGCGTCCATGGAGTTCCAGGAGGGCCTCACCGGGTTCACCGACGAGCGGGCGCGCACCGACCGCACGTTCCGCGCCCGCGAGGACTGGGAGGCGACGCTGGAGCGCGTGGGCGCGGAGCTGGTGAGCGTGCTGCCACCGCGCGGCCACCCGCTCGGCGCCCTGGGCCAGCACTCGTTCGTCGCGCGGGTGAAGACCGGCCGGGCCCCGGTGGACCCCGAGGAGCTGGCCCGGCACCTGGCGGACCGGCTGCCCGCGCACATGCTGCCGGCGCACACCCAGGTGGTGGACGCGCTGCCGCTCACCGGCAACGGCAAGGTGGACCGCCGCGCACTGGCCCGCTGGCTGGACACCCCGGCCGGCGCCGAGGCGCGCCGCGGCGCGGAGCCCATCGGCGAGCGGGAGACCCGGCTGGCCGAGCTGTGGGCGGCGCTGCTCGGCGTGCCCCGGGTCGGCCGGGACGACGACTTCTACGCCGTGGGCGGCGATTCGCTGCTCGCCGCACAGCTCGTGGGCCGCATCCGCGAGGAGCTGCCGGGCGCGGCCGGGCACTCCTGGGACGTGCTGCTGCGGCAGTTGCTGCGCACCCCGACGGTCGCGGGCCTGGCCGCCTGGCTGGACAGCGACCCGTCGCCCGTCGCCGGTTCCCCGGACGCCGCCGCGGCCTCCGCGCTGGTCACCCTGGCCGAGGCGGACGGCGGCCCGGCGACCGTGCTCATCCACGACGGCTCGGGCACGATCGCGCCGTACCGGGCGCTGGTGCCGGAGCTGACCGGCCGCGTGGTCGGTCTGTCGGTGCCGTCCGCGGAGCACCTGCTGCGGCACACCCCTGAGGTGCTCATCCCGCGGCTGGCCGCGGAGTACGCCGCCGAGCTGACCGCCTCGGTGCCGGGGCCGTACCACGTGGTCGGCTACTGCATGGGCGGGCTGCTCGCCGCCGAGGTCGCGCGCACGCTCACCGAGAACGGCGCGGAGGTCGCCGGGCTCACGGTGATCAGCAGCTACCGGGTGCCGTACCTGGTGGAGGACGACCTGCTGGTGGAGTACGTGTTCGCCCGGGCGCTCGGCGCCGACCCGGCCGCGCTGGGCTTTCCGGCGGACGCCGGCGCGCTGGCCCGCGCGGTGCCCCTGGCGCTCGCCGAGACCCCGGGCCGGCTCACCGAGGGCTGCCTCGGCCGGGTCGGTGGTGACCCCGGCCTGGACGCGGTGGCCACGGCCATGCGGGAGCTCGCCGCGGTGCCGCCGGCCGAGCGGCTGGCGGCCATCACCGACGCGGCCGGCGGGCAGCTCGGCGGGCACGCCTCGGCGCAGGTGGCCTGGGCGGTGTTCCGGCACAGCCTGACGGCGGTGACCCGGCACCAGGAGCAGCTCTACGCCGGCGACATCACGTTCCTGCGGCAGAGCGGCGAGACCCAGTTCATGCCGGGCCTGCGGGCCGACATGACGGAATTCTGGCGCGAGCTGTGCCTGGGCGAGCTGCGGGTCGTGGACATCGCGGGCGATCACTTCTCGTGCCTGGGCCCGGCGCACGCCGGCGCGGTCGCCGCCGCGCTGGACACGACCGGGCAGGACTGACCGTGGCGGGGGTGCCGGCCGGCGACGGGCCGATCGGCGTGGTGGGCGCGTACGGGGCCGTGGGCATGGCGCTGGCCGAGGGGCTGGCCACGTCCGGGCGCCGGCTGCGCCTGGGTG
>DASWTI010000489.1:0-10852 GCA_036402215.1 Pseudonocardiaceae bacterium | reverse complement strand
CTGCTTGCCCGGCGGGGCAGCGCGGCGGCCCGCGGCTGGCTGAACCAGGCGGTGGCGTTCGGCGCGGTGCTGCCGGTCGGTGCGGACCTCTCGACGCAGTTCCACGGGCTGGCGCTGGCCGACGAGCTGGACGGGGACCCGGCGGCCGCGGTGCGCCGGCTGGACGCGGGCCTCGCGCGGCAGCCGTCGGTGGTGCTGCTGCGGCACCGGGCGCGGCTGCACGAGGCGCTCGGCGACCCGGACGCGGCGCTCGCGGACCGCACGGCCGTGGTGGAGCTGGACCCGGGGCGGCCGGAGCACCACGTGGAGCGGGCCGGACTGCTGCGCCGCACCGGGCGGCTGCACGAGGCGCTGGACGACTACCAGCAGGCGATCGACGCCTCACCGCCGTGGGCCGAGGTGCACTTCAGCCGCGGCGACACGCTCGCCGAGCTGGGTGACGTCGAGGGCGCGCTCGCGGACTTCGACTACGTGCTGCAGCTGGAGCCGGACCACCTGGACGCCCGGGTGAAGCGGGCCGGGCTGCTGATCCGGCTGGGCAACCACGACGAGGCCGCAGTGGACGTGGAGACCGGGCTGGCGCACGACCCCACGAACCCGCTGCTGCTGTGCCAGCGCGGTCAGCTGCTGGCGGCGCGCGGTCTGCTGGACGAGGCGGGCGAGGCGTACTCGGCGGCGATCGAGCTGGACCCGACGCTCGCCGAGGCGTGGGCGCTGCGCGGCGCGCTGCACGTGGAGGCCGGCGAGCTGGCCGCGGCGCTGGGCGACCTGGACCACGCCGCGCAGCTCTCCGGCGACCCGACGATGACCCTCAACCGGGCGGCGGCGTTGCAGGCGTCCGGGCGGTTCGCCGAGGCCATCGCGGCCTACGACGCGGTGCTCGCGACGTCCGACGACCCGGACGCCCGGCTGCAACGGCAGATCTGCCGCGCCCAGCTCGGCGCCGCCTCGGTGCCCCGGCCGCGCTAGGGAGTACCGGACCGGTGGTACCGGCTCGCCCCGGCGTCCACGAGGGCGGCGAGCGCGAGCAGGGTCCACTCCCGGCGCCCGCGACCGGTGGGGTCCGACGACGGCAGGCCGAAGGAGCCGTCCCGTTGCTGGTGCAGGGTCAGCACGTCGACGGCGTCGCCCAGCAGCCGCGGCGGGACCCCCGGCAGCAGGGCCAGGCCGCGGGTCATCACGGCCAGCCAGCCGAGGTCACCGTCCTCGACGGCCTGCTTCGCCGCGGCCACCAGCAGGCGGACCACCGCACCCGCAGGCCGGGTCCCGTCCCGTGGCTCCCGGTCGCCGCCCAGGAGCCGGGACACGGCCTCCAGCGACCGCGCCCGCAGGCCGGGTGCTGCGGGCGACGGCGGCTCCCCGGACCCGGCGAGGACACGGTCCGGCGCCCCCGGGGCCGGCTCGGCGCCGTACCACGTCCACAGGGTGGCCAGGCGCCGGGCGATGTCGCCGGACAGCGCCTCCTGCGGGGTCACCGCTGACCGCGCCAGCGTCCGCCGGGCACGACCGTCGTCACCGGCGGTTCGCCATGCCTCCGTGACCCACACGGTCGTCCGCGCGTCGAGGGGCGCGGCGGGATCGTCCAGCCATTCCGCGGCGGCCCGCACGGCCGCGGCCACCACGGGCCGGCCGGCGCCGGCAGCGGGCCGATGCGGGCGAGGTGACGGGTGACGCCGCCCGGCACCGACCGTCCGGCGTAGAAGGTGTTCCAGGGCCACGACGACCGTGGTGTGGTAGGCCGTCGCCCAGTCGGCCCAGTCCTCGTCGGCGGCGAGCAGCCGCTCCGGAACCACCCCCGGCGGCCCCGCGCAGCGCCCGGACGGCTCCTGCCAGCCCGCCAGCGCGCCACGGGCGGCGAGCACCACCTCCGATTCCGGCGCGCCGGCGCACGTCAGGCTGATGAGCAGCTCGCCCGTGAGGTCGGCGTCGCCCCGGGCCAGGCAGATGAGCAGGCACTCCTCCAGCATCGCCACGACGTCGTCGGCGGACGTGGTGGCCGGCCAGGCGATGTCGCGGCGTCCGAAGTCGCTCGCGTAGAACGTGGCATGGGTAATGGCGTACAGGTCCCCGGTGGACAATTCGAGTACATTCGGGTTCGCCACGACCAGCGTGAGGGGGAGAACCTGATCGACGCCCGGCAGTCGATGAGGAATTCCGGCCAGCTCCAGCGTGTGAAGAAGATCCAGGTGACGGTACGGAGCCCGCTCGAACGCCGTGGCATGGCGGCCGTTCACCACTTTTTCGAGGACGTGGCGGAAATCCACGTCCTCGTGGCCGCACTGCCGCAGAGCCGCATAGGTACCGGCGTAGAGCAGCAGCGCACGCCGGTCACCGCCCACCAGGTCCCGGTACGAGGCGCGGGACGCCACCTCACGAACGGTGCCGGCCAGGGCCCGGTAGCCGCCGGGCAACGGCCCGGGGTCCAGCCGGCTCCTCAGCCCGACGAGCAGGGCCACCTCGGCCAGCGCCTTGCGCGCGAACAGCCTGACGTCCGGCTGCGCCAGGTCCGGGTCCAGGTGGGCACGGCGCCGGGCCAGCCAGGTGACCGCGGCGTCCTCGGGGGACGAGGCCCCCGGAGCCGGCGCCGTCACCTGTCGCTGCCCGGCCACGCGCCCTCCTCGGGTCGCTGGGCACCGGCGGGGCCCGGTCACCTCCGGGCCGGGGGTCCGGCGCTACCGCTCGACAACCGGATTGGTGATGTTCTCGACGGGGTCGGCCACGACGAGCACGTACCGCTCCCACAGGAGGATGTACCCGGCCACCTCCTCGAGTTGCCTCGCCGAGTCGACGAGCCGGGACACCGGAATGTCGAGATTCGCCAGTTCGCTCTGCTGCAGGTACTCCAACGCCTTGCGGGGCCCTGCCTGGGACGGATTCGTCACCTGACCCTCCTACGAACGACACCATCGTCATTCCTGGCGGTGATGTGAACCATCGCCGGTCGATCGAAATCGAGACCCGGCGAACTTGGCCGCGAGAGTACGCCCGGTGCTCGGCAAGGCCCAGCGCGGCTCGTCAAGTTAACACTATCGAGGATGCCTCGTTCATCCTTTTGCCACGGCTCAATTCCACCCGATGATCGCCATCCTCAGGAACCGCGAAGCGCCGATCACAATCGCGCGAGACACCTCGTGAACACCGGGTCACGGAAAGCGTACGCATTTCCGCCGTCGAGGACGGTCGCCGGCCGCATCAGGGCGGCGGCAGCGTCACCGTCACCGTGAGGCCGCCGCCGTCGACCGGGGTGGCGCGGACGGTGCCGCCGTGCGCCTGGACCACGGCCCGCACGATGGACAGGCCCAGCCCGGTGCCGCCGCCGGTGCGGTCCGGCACGCCGCGCCGGAACGGCTCGAACAGCTCGGCCACCCGCTCCGGCGGCACCACGGCGCCGCTGCCGCTCACCCGCAGCGTGCTGCCGCCCGGCCCGCCCTCCGTGCACACCGTGACCCAGCCGCCGTCCACGTTGTGCCGCACCGCGTTCTCCAGCAGGTTGCCGGCCACCCGGTCGAGGAGCGCCGGGTCGCCCAGCACCGGCGCCGGGCCGCCCTCGACGGAGATCCGCACGGCCCGGTCGGCGGCCTCGCGGCCCACGATGGACACGGCGACCGAGGCCGCGGTGGCCAGGTCGGCCGGCTGACGCACCGCCACCCCGGCGGACTCCGTGTGCGCGAGCGTCAGCAGGCCCTCGACGAGCCGGTCGGCGCGCTCGGTGGCATGCCGCACCACCTCCCCCATGCGCCGCAGCTCGGCAACGTCGGCGTCCGGGTCGGCGAGCGTCACGTCCACCTCGGTGCGCATCACGGTGAGCGGGGTGCGCAGCTCGTGGCTGGCGTTGGCCACGAACCGCCGCTGCGACTCGAAGGCCGCCTGCAGCCGGGCCAGCATGGCGTCGAAGGTGTCGGCCAGCTCGGCCACCTCGTCGCGCGGCCCGGAGAGCCGGATGCGCTCCCCCAGCGACTCGGCGGACAGCCGCCGCGCGGTGGCCGTGACGTCGTGCAGCGGCCGCAGCACCTGGCCGGTGACCACCCAGGCCACGGCCGCCGTGGCCACCAGCACGAGGAGGAACGCGATCGAGCCGGAGCGCAGCACGTCGGCCCGCGCCGCGTCGCGCAGCACCCCGCCGAGCTGGGCGGCGTCCACGTCCACGCCCCGCACCCGCACCGTGGTGCCGGCCGGCAGCCGCGGTACGGCCGAGACCACCGCGCCGGCCAGCACCCAGCCGAGCCAGAGCAGCAGCCCGCTCACCGCCGCCACCAGCCCGGTGGCCAGCAGCGTCAGCCGCAGCCGCAGGCCCGGCCCGCGCCGCGCCCGCACCACCCCGTCAGCCCGCATCCTCAGCCCGCATGGTCAGCTCACATCGTCGGCCCGCATCGTCGGCCCGCATCGTCGGCCGCTCGTCGGCCCGCATCGCCGTGACTCCCGCGCCGCCGGCGCCGGCCTGCCCCGGCGTCCCGTTCAGTCCGCGTCGCCGAGCGGACCGGCCGCCGGCACGCGGTAGCCGGAGCCGACCACGGTCTCGATGACGCCGGGCTCGCCGAGCTTCTTGCGCAGGGTCATCACGGTGACCCGGACGGTCGTGGTGAACGGGTCGGCGTTCTCGTCCCAGACGCGCTCCAGCAGGTCCTCGCTGCTCACCACGGCGCCGGCCGCGCTCATCAGCACCTCGAGCACGCCGAATTCCTTGCGGGTGAGCTCGACCGGCCGCCCGCCGCGGGTCACCGTGCGCTTCGACGGGTCGAGCGTCACGTCGGCCGCGGTCAGCACCGGCGGCGTGGCCGGCGTGGAGCGCCGGCCGAGTGCCCGGACCCGGGCGACCAGCTCCGGGAAGGCGAACGGCTTGGCCAGGTAGTCGTCGGCGCCGAGGGACAGCCCCGACACCCGATCCGCGACGGTGCCGCTGGCGGTCAGCATGATCACCCGGGTGACGGCCCCCGCCGCCACGATCTCCCGGCACAGCTCGTCGCCCGGCATGCCCGGCAGGTCACGGTCGAGCACCACCACGTCGTACCGGGTGTACGTGGCCTTCTCGTGCCCGGAGTCCCCGTCGTACGCCACGTCGACCGCCATGCCCTCACGCCGCAGCCCGCGCGCGATCGCGTCGGCCAGCTGCTGCTCGTCCTCGACCACCAATATCCGCACGCCCCTACGGTAGTCACCCCTGGTCGCCGCGCCGCCGGGCGCTTCCGGTGGCACGATCGGCCGATGGCGGAGAAGTTGTCGAAGAAGGCCTACGAGGCGGAGCTGTACCGGCTGCAGGGTGAACTCGTGACCATGCAGGAGTGGGTGCGCGCCGAGGGTGCCCGGCTCGTGGTGATCTTCGAGGGTCGCGACGCCGCGGGGAAGGGCGGGGTGATCAAGCGGGTCACGCAGTACCTGAACCCCCGTGTCGCGCGCATCGTGGCGCTGCCGGCGCCGACCGGGCGGGAGCGCGGCCAGTGGTACTTCCAGCGCTACCTGGAGCAGTTGCCGGCGGCCGGGGAGATCGTGCTGATGGACCGCTCCTGGTACAACCGGGCCGGCGTGGAGCGCGTGATGGGCTTCTGCACCGACAGCGAGTACCGGCGTTTCCTGCACCAGTGCCCGCTCGTGGAACGGCTGCTGGTGGAGGACGGGATCCTGCTGCGCAAGTACTGGTTCTCGGTGAGCGACACCGAGCAGCAGAAGCGGTTCGAGTCGCGCCTGGACGACCCGATGCGCCAGTGGAAGCTCTCGCCGATGGATCTGGAGTCCATCACGCGCTGGGAGGACTACTCGCGGGCGAAGGACGAGATGTTCGTGCACACGGACATCCCGGAGGCGCCGTGGTACGTCGTGGAGAGCGAGGACAAGAGACGCGCGCGGATCAACATGATCGCCCACCTGCTGTCCTCCGTGCCGTACGTCAAGATCCCGAGCGAGCGCATCGTCCTGCCGGCCCGGCCGCCGTCGCAGGGGTACCAGCGCACCCCGCGCGAGGCGCAGAACTACGTCCCCGACCACGCCGCCGCCCTCACCGCCTGACGGCGGGGGACGGCGCGGCGGCGAGAACGGCGCGGATGGCGCGGTGCCCGCCGGGCCGCGTGGGTGCGCGGTGCTCAGCGGGGGCGGTCGAGGATGACGGTCGCGGCGTTGGAGGCGGCCTGCAGCGTGCGCAGCTGCAGCAGGGCCGGGTGCTCCTCGGCCAGGCGGGCGGCGTTGAGCAGCGAGCGCATGGCCGCCGTCTCGCCGCGGGCGCGCTCCAGGGCGGCCCGGCCCTCGCTGGCGGCGACCAGCTCGGCGAGCGCGGCACGGCGCAGCTCCGCGGGCAGCACGACGTCGCGCAGCGAGGCGGCGAGCACCTCGATGCCGAGCCGCGGCGTCGCCCGGGCCAGCGCCGCGGTCAGCTCGTCGGCGATCTCGGCGCGCCGGGTGTCCAGCTCGGTGTGCGGGCGCGCGGCCACCGCCACCCGCAGCGCGGTCTGCGCGGCCAGGTGCAGCTCGGTCTCCGGCTCGGCCACCTCGCAGGTGAACCGGGTGGCGTCGGTCACCCGCCAGCGCAGCACGACGGACGCCCGCACCAGCACGCCGTCCGCGGTGGGGACGTCCTGGGCGGCGAGGACGAGCGCCCGCGCGCGGACGTCGACCAGCGTCACCGTCTCGCGTCGGCGCAGGGAGTGCCGGCCGGGGCCCAGCTCACCCGCCAGCACGCCGTCGTGCAGGCGCACCGCGCGCTGCCACTGCAGCACCGTCACCGTCGCCATCGCCGTCCTCCTCCCGCGTTCGTGGTCGTGCTCCTGGGGGCGAGCCCCGGCCGCGTCGCGTCCGGCGGGGGCGTCCGCGGCGAACCGCGGGCCCGCTGAGCCATCGGCGACGACCGGCCCACCGCGGACGGTGGAACCGGCGCCGGCCGGGGCCACCCGGGACAGGACTCGAACCTGTGGCCGTGAGGCCTTGCCAGCGCCCCGGGGGAACCGTGGAACCCGGGCCGGCAGCGCCGGCCAGGACCACCCCGCGGGGCGCGCACACCGTAGCGGCACGTAATGCCGCTCCCCCACCGAGTTCCCGGCCGGACGCCGGCGGGCTGGGGGACGACCGCGGGCAGCACGACGGCGGACAGGCCGCGGCGGGGACGGGCAGCGGCGGAAACCCGGTGGCCGGGGCGGCGCCGTCGTTCCTACCCTGCGCGGGGCCAACCGTGGACCGCACGCCGAAGGGGGCGAGGAGCACGACCGCGGAGCAGATCCGGCGCGAGGGCGACGACTGGACGGGCGGCGGTGGGAGCGCCCGGGTACGGACCTGGCCGGACGGCCGGCGTCTCGTGCTGCTCGGCGGCGAGCCGGACGCGGCCGCCGCGCTGCTCACCGCCGTGGCGGCCGGGACCACCGGCCGGCTGCACCTGATGGCGGACGTCCGCGACGCGGCGCTGCTGGCGGCGGCGCGCACGGCGGGCTTCGGCGAGGTGCGGCGCGAGGACCGCTACCGGATCCCGCTGCCGGCCGTCCCGCCGCGCGACCACGGCGTCGAGCTGGTGAGCGCCCGGGACGCCGACCTGGAGCGGCTGCGGGTGCTGGACGAACGGCTGCGCGACGACATCCCCGGCAGTGCGGGCTGGCGGTGGACGCCGGCGCAGTTCCGTGCGGCCTCGGTGGACGACCCGGAGTTCGACCCGCGCACGTACCTGGTGGCGGTCGCGCCGGACGGCTCCTACGTGGGCCTGGCGCGGGTGTGGATGACCCGCGGCGGCCCGCGCCTGGGCTGCCTGGCTGTCCTGCCGCGGTACCGCCGCACCCGGGTCACGGCCGCGCTGCTGCACACCGTGGTGGCGGAGCTGCGCGGGCGCGGTCTGCACGAGGTCACCGCCGAGGTGGCCGACACGAACCGGCCGGCCCGCGCCCTGCTGGCACGGACCGGCGCGGTGCGCACCGGAACCGACGTGGAACTGCTGCGACCCTGACGACCGGCCGCGGCCGGCGGTCCGCCGGCGAGGGCCCGGGCTAACGGTCCGCGGGCTCCGACTCGGGCTCGTCCTCGCGCAGGCGCCCGGCCGCCCACTCGGTGACCCGCCGGGCGACGTCCTGCGCGGTGAGGCCCAGCTCGGCCAGGATCTCGGCGCGCGACGCGTGGTCCAGGAAGCGCTGCGGGATGCCGAGGTCGCGCAGCGGCACGTCCACGCCGGCGTCGCGCAGCGCCGCGGCGAGGGCCCAGCCGAACCCACCGTGCCGGCCGCCGTCCTCGACGGTGACCACCAGGCGGTGCTCCGCCGCGAGCTCCACGAGCACGGACGGCACCGGGAACACCCAGCGCGGGTCGACCACGGTGACGCCGATGCCCTGGTCGGCCAGCCGGTCCGCGGCCTGCAGGCAGAGCCCGGCGAACGGGCCGACGCCGACCAGCAGCACGTGCGCGGACTCGTCGCGGCGCAGCACGTCCACGCCGCCGACGCGCTCCAGCGCGGGGGTGGACGCGGCCACGCCGCCCTTCGGGAAGCGCAGCACGGTGGGCCCGCCGGTGACGTCGACGGCCTCGCCGAGCTCCTCGCGCAGGGTGTCGGCGTCACGCGGCGCGGCCACCCGGATGCCCGGCACCAGGCCCATGATGGACAGGTCCCACATGCCGTTGTGGCTGGCGCCGTCCTCGCCGGTCACGCCCGAGCGGTCCAGCACCAGGGTCACCGGCTGCCGGTGCAGCGCCACGTCCATGAGCACCTGGTCGAACGCCCGGTTGAGGAACGTCGCGTACACGGCGACCACGGGGTGCAGACCGCCCATGGCGAGGCCGGCCGCGGAGGTCAGCGCGTGCTGCTCGGCGATGCCCACGTCGAAGCAGCGCCCCGGGTAGGCGTCGGCGAACGCGTCCAGGCCGGTCGGCCCGAGCATGGCCGCGGTGATCGCCACGATGTCCTCGCGCTCACCGCCGAGGCGCACCAGTTCCTCGGAGAACACCGAGGTCCACGACCGGCCGGAGCCGCCGACCGGCTCGCCGGTGGCCACATCGATACGGCCGATGGCGTGCATCTGGTCCGCCTCGTGGTTCTCCGCGTGCTCGTAGCCCTTGCCCTTGCGGGTCACGGCGTGCACGATCACCGGCCCACCGAACGCCTTGGCGCGCCGCAGCGCGGACTCCAGCGCGCGGGTGTCGTGGCCGTCGACCGGGCCGAAGTACTTGAGACCGAGGTCGGCGAACATCACCTGCGGGCTCAGCGCGTCCTTGATCGCCGCCTTGGTGGCGTGCAGGCCGGCGTACAGCGCGCCGCCGACGACCGGGGTGCGCTGCAGCACCTCCTTGCCGCGCTCCAGGGTGCGCTCGTACTGCGGGGTGAGCCGCAGCGAGGCCAGGTGGTCGGCCAGGCCGCCGATGGTCGGCGAGTACGAACGGCCGTTGTCGTTGACCACGATGACGAGCGAGCGGTCGCGGCCGCCGGCGATGTTGTTGAGCGCCTCCCAGCACATGCCGCCGGTGAGCGCGCCGTCGCCGACCACGGCGACCACGTGCCGGCGCTGCGCGGTGAGCGCGAAGGCCTTGGCCAGGCCGTCGGCGTAGGAGAGCGCGGTCGACGCGTGGCTGTTCTCCACGTGGTCGTGCTCGCTCTCGCCGCGGCACGGGTAGCCGGACAGCCCGCCGCGCTTCTTCAGCAGGTCGAAGTCCTGGCGGCCGGTGACCAGCTTGTGCACGTACGACTGGTGGCCGGTGTCGTAGATGATCGGGTCGTGCGGCGAGTCGAACACCCGGTGCACGGCCAGCGTCAGTTCCACCGCGCCCAGGTTCGGCCCCAGGTGGCCACCGGTCTTGGAGACCCGGTCCACCAGGAACTCCCGGATCTCCGCCGCGAGCTGCTCCAGCTCGCCGTGCGTCATCCGTTTGACGTCGTCGGGGCCACGAACACTGTCCAACAGGCTGGGCGACATGGCGGCCAGTCTACGGAGCGTCCGCGAGCGGTCGTGCGGCACGCGTCTCACCTGATCAGGTGAGGGATCACCGGGTCAGCAACGCGACGCACTCGACGTGGTGGGTCATCGGGAAGGCGTCGAACGCCCGCAGGGCGGCCAGCCGGTAGCCGTGACCGGCGAGAACCGCGACGTCCCTGGCGAGCGAGGCCGGGTCGCAGGCGACGTGCACGATGCGGCCCGGCGACCGCTCGGCCAGCATCGTGGCGAGCGGCCCGCCCAGGCCCCGGCGCGGCGGGTCGGCGACCACCACGTCGGGGGTGCCGCCGAGCGCCGGCAGCACGTCCTCGACGCGCCCGGCGCGCAGCGAGACCTGCGGCAGGTCGGCCAGGTTCGCCGCACCGTCGGCGACCGCGCGCCGGGAGGACTCCACGACCACCACGGACCCGGTGATGCCGACCGCCTCGGCGAGCCCGGCGGCGAACAGCCCGACGCCGCCGTACAGGTCCCAGGCGAGCCCACCGGCCGGGGCCTTCGCCCACTCCCCGACGGCCGCGGCGAGGGTGCCGGCGGCGTGCGGGTGCACCTGCCAGAAGCCGTCGGCCGCGACCCGCCACCGGCGGCCACCGGCGTACTGGGTGGCCACCCCGGAGCCACGGATCCGCCGGCGGTGCCGCCCGCCGCGGGTCACCTGCACGACGTGCACGCCGCCCTCGTCGTCTCGCGTCACCTCGACGGCGGAGTGCGCGGGCCAGGTGCGGGAGAGCACGCCGTCCAGCGTCGCCGGCACCACGAGCGGGCAGTCGTCGAGCGGCAGCACGCGGGAGGAGCGGTGCGCGTGCAGGCCGGCGCGGCCGTCGCCGCCGACGTCCAGGCCCACCCGGGTGCGCCAGCCGAGCGGGCCGCCGGGCAGCTCCTCGACCGTCACGTCGACGGTGAGCCCGGCGATCCGGGACAGCGCCTCGGCGACCACGGCGGCCTTGAGGGCGCGCTGCGCGGCCGGGGTGGCG
>DASWTI010000488.1:0-4235 GCA_036402215.1 Pseudonocardiaceae bacterium | reverse complement strand
CGCGCACGTCGCCGCCGGGATCGCGCTCGGCGCCCGCTGGTTCGACCGCGGCGACGGCTTCGAGGCCTACTCCACGCTGCTCGCGCACCTCGCCCCGCTCGGCCGCCGCGCCGACGGCCGGCTGGCGCTGCGCAACCCGCTGGCCGGGCTCGCCGGGCTGCGGCCGGCGCCCGGCCTGGTGGCGCTGGTGTGCGTGGTGCTGGGCTCCACCGCGTTCGACGGCATCAGCCGCACGGCGCCCTGGCGGCGGCTGGTCAACGGCACCGAACCGGCGGCCTACGTGGCGCTCGGCACCGTCGGCCTGCTCGGCGCGATCGCCCTGGTCGCCGCGGTCTACCTGGGTGCCATGGGCCTCACCCGGCCGTACCTGCGCGAGGACGGCGACGCCGCGGCGGCCTTCGTGCACTCCCTGGTGCCGATCGCCATCGGCTACACGGTGGCGCACTACTTCTCCCTGGTGGTGTTCCAGGGCCAGGCCGGGGTGCTGCTCGCCACCGACCCGTTCGGCCGCGGCTGGGACCTGATCGGCACGGCCGGGTCCACCATCGACTACCTGGTGATCTCCACGTCCGCCATCGCCGTCGTCCAGGTCGGCGCGATCGTGGCCGGCCACGTGCTCGGCGTGGTGAGCGCCCACGACCGCGCCGTGGCGCTGCTGCCGCGGCGGGTCGCCCGCCGGGGCCAGTACCCGCTGCTGGTCGCCATGGTGGCCTACACGAGCCTCGGCATCGCGTTGCTCGTGGGGAGCTGAGCGCCCCTCGAACCGTGGTGGAGCGTGGCCCCCGTGAGCCATATGGCCCTGTCGGTCCGCGCCGGGGTGCGGTACCAAGATCAGCCGGGCCGAACAGGCCCGTCGGGGCGAGCAGGGAACCGGGGTGTCGTGGCGATGGGCGAGCACGTCTCGCGTCGGCGATTGATGCAGGGCGTGGCGGCGACCGCCGCGGTGGCCGTGGTGGGCTTCGACCCCACCCGACGGGCGTGGGCGACCAGCGAGGGGGCCGGAGTGGAGCGGGTGCCGCCGCTGGACGGCTCGCTCACGGTGGAGCAGGGCCCCCGTGAGGAGGCCGCGGACGACTACGGCCACATCGTGCACGACCTGCCGCGTGCCGTGCTGCGCCCGGGTTCGGTCAACGACGTCCTGGTCATGGTCCAGTTCTGCCGGGAGCACGGCGTCGACATCGCCATGCGCGGCCAGGGCCACGCCTGCTACGGCCAGGCGCAGGCCGGCGCCGGCATCGTCATCGACTCCCGCACGCTGAACCGGGTGCACGCGGTGCACTCCGACCGCGCCGTCGTCGACCCCGGAATCACCTGGGGCGAGCTGCTGCGCGAGACCGTGCTGCGCGGCCTCACCCCGCCGGTGCTCACCGACTTCATGGGCCTGTCGGTGGGCGGCACGCTGTCCGGCGGCGGCATCGGCGGCGCCTCCTCGCGGTACGGCGTGCAGCTCGACACGGCGCTGGAGCTCCAGGTGGTCACCGGCCGCGGCGAGCTGGTGCGCTGCTCCGCGCGGCACAACCGCGACCTGTTCGACACCGTGCTCGGCGGCCTCGGCCAGTTCGGCATCATCGTCCGCGCCACCGTGGCGCTGGTGCCGGCGCCGGCCTCGGCGAGGGTGTTCAACCTGTACTACGACGACCTCGGCGTGTACCTGGCCGACCAGCTCCGGCTGCTCAGCGACGGCCGTTTCTCCTACCTGGAGGGCCAGGTGCAGCCGCGTCCGGACGGCACCGGCTGGCGGTACATGGTGGAGGGCGTCAGCTACTTCACCCCGCCCACCGTGCCGGACGACGCGGCGCTGCTGGCCGGGCTGTCCGACAACCGGTCCGAGGCCGTCGTCACCACCACGACCTACCTGGGCTGGGCGTTCCGGCTGGACCCCGCCGTCGAGTACCTCAAGGCGATCGGCGACTGGTACCGCCCGCACCCGCTGCTCGACGTGTTCGTGCCCGCCTCCCGGGCCTCCGAGGTGGTCGGCGAGGCGCTCGCCACGCTCACCCCGCAGGACATCGGCATCGGCCCCATCCTGCTGTACCCGGTGAGCACCCGGCGCTTCACCCGGCCCATGTTCCGGGTGCCGAACGAGCCCGCCGCGTTCCTGTTCAGCCTGCTGCGCACGACGGCCGCGTCCGACCCGGCGCTGCTGACCCGCCAGCTCGCCAGCAACCGCGCCATCCACGACGCCACCCTCGCCGCCGGCGGCACCTGGTACCCGATCGGCGCGATCGCGGACTACGGCCCCGCCGACTGGCGCTGGCACTACGGGCCGCTCTGGCCGCGGGTCGCCGAGGCCAAGCGCCGTTACGACCCGGACCACGTCCTCACGCCCGGCCAGCGCATGTTCTAGGAGTGGCCGCGCGCTCACCGGCAACACGGCCGTAACACCGGTCGCCGGGTAGTTCACCACCGCGTTACCAGCGGTGATGCCGGGCGAAACAGCCCGTGCCGATGCTGACGCCGTCTGACGTTCCTTGTTGGAGGGCGATGTGATCAACGCGGGTAATACGGCCTGGGTGCTCCTTTGCGCCGCCCTGGTCATGCTCATGACCCCGGGGCTGGCGTTCTTCTACGGCGGCATGGTGCGCTCCAAGAGCGTGCTCAACATGCTCATGATGAACTTCGTGGCGCTCGCCGCCGTCGGCGTGCTGTGGGTGCTCTACGGCTTCAGCCTGACGTTCGCCGACGACGCGTTCGGTGGCCTGATCGGCGGGTTCGACCACGCCGGGCTGTCCGGCACGTGGGGCGCGCTGGCCGGCTTCGGCTCCGACGCCGCGGCCTGGCCCGGCACCGACGCGATACCGGTGCTGGCCTTCGCCATGTTCCAGCTCATGTTCGCGATCATCACGCCGGCGCTCATCTCGGGCTCCATCGCCGACCGGACCAAGTTCTGGTCGTGGGTGGTGTTCGTGGTGGTCTGGGTGACGCTGGTTTACTTCCCGGTCGCACACTGGGTGTTCTCGTTCAGCGGCTTCCTCGGCGAGGAGACCGTCGGCGGCTGGATCGCCAACGAGCTGAAGGCGCTCGACTTCGCCGGCGGCACGGCGGTGCACATCAACGCCGGCGCGGCGGGCCTCGCGCTGGCCTTCGTGCTGGGCCGGCGCCAGGGCTGGAAGCGCGACCCGATGCGGCCGCACAACGTGCCGTTCACCCTGCTCGGCGCCAGCCTGCTCTGGTTCGGCTGGTACGGCTTCAACGCCGGCTCCGCCCTCACCGCGGGCGACCTGGCGGCCGTCGCGTTCACCAACACCACGGTGGCCACCGGCGCCGCGGTGCTCGGCTGGATCATCGTCGAGCAGTTCCGCGACGGGAGGCCCACCACGCTCGGCGCCGCGTCCGGCGCGATCGCCGGCCTGGTGGCCGTCACCCCCGCCTGCGGCTTCGTCAGCCCGCTCGGGGCGGTCGCCCTGGGCGCCATCGCCGGCGCCGTGTGCTGCCTGTGCGTCGGCCTCAAGTACCGCCTGGGCTTCGACGACTCGCTCGACGTGGTGGCCGTGCACCTGGTCGGCGGCCTGGTCGGCACGCTGCTCATCGGCTTCTTCGGCACCACGGCCGTCAACTCCGCCGGCGCCGACGGCCTGTTCTACGGCGGCGGGTTCGGCCAGCTCGGCCGGCAGGCGGTGGCGGCGGGTGCCGTCCTGGCCTACTCGTTCGTCGTGTCGCTGCTGATCGGCCTGGCCATCAAGTACACGATGGGCTTCCGGATCCCGGCCGAGGCCGAGGCGACCGGCATCGACGAGACCGAGCACGCCGAGACCGCGTACGAGTTCGGCGGCCTGCGCGGCGGTGGCGGCCTCGGCAACCACTCGGTGGACGCGCTGGCCACCATGTCGTCGGCCCCCGCCGGCGTGACCGCAGGCAAGGAGGGCTGATCAGCGATGAAGCTGGTGACCGCGATCGTGAAGCCGTTCGTCCTCGAGGACGTCAAGAACGCGCTGGAGCAGGTGGGCGTGCTGGGCATGACGGTGTCCGAGGTGCAGGGCTACGGCCGGCAGAAGGGCCACACCGAGGTGTACCGGGGCGCGGAGTACTCCGTGGACTTCGTGCCTAAGGTGCGCGTCGAGGTGGTGGTGGACGACAACCTCGCCGACAAGGTCGTGGAGTCGCTCGTGGAGGCCGCCCGCACCGGCAAGATCGGTGACGGCAAGGTCTGGGTGACCCTGGTGGAGACCGTCGTGCGGGTGCGCACCGGGGAGCGCGGGGCGGATGCCCTCTGACCGTGGCCGGACCGGGCCGGG
>DASWTI010000487.1:0-14608 GCA_036402215.1 Pseudonocardiaceae bacterium | reverse complement strand
GCGGGCGGCGAGCCGCCGCACCTCGTCGGCGGGCAGCGGGCCGCGGCCGGCCGCGCCGCAGTCGAGCAGCGCGTCGGGGGCCGGGAACCTCATGGCCGCCACGGTGCCAGCCCCAGGTCGGTGGACTCCACGCGGAACAGGAACTCGAACAGCAGCCGGGCAGCGATCTGGGCGGTGGCCCCGCCGCGGTCGTAGCGCGGGGCCACCTCGGCGACGTCCAGCGCGCCGATCGGCAGCTCCCGCAGCACCTCGTACACGTCGAGCAGGTGCCCGACCTGAATGCCGCCCATGGTGACGTGGCCGGTGCCGGTGGCCGCGCTGGTGTCCAGCACGTCGATGTCCAGCGACACGTACACGGTGTCGCAGCGCGAACCCAGCGCGGCCACCACGTCGACCAGGGCGTCCCGGGCGCCGTCCCTGACGATCCGCACCCCCGGCACCACGTGGTGGCCGGCCTCGGCGAGCCCCCGGTACTGGTCGTACTTGGTGACGTCGCCGACCCCGACGAACGCGAGGTTCTCCGGCCGCATCCCGGGCAGCTCGCTGATCCGCCGCGAGTTCGACCCGTGGTACAGCGGGCCGTGCAGCACGCTCCAGTTGCCGTAGTCGAAGTGGTGGTCGATGTTGACGAACCCGATGACCCGGTCGGGGTCGCGGTCCAGTTGCGCGGCGCGGAAGCCGGCGAAGGTGGGGAACGTGGCCGAGTGGTCGCCGTTGAGGAACACCGCCCGTCCGGCCTTGGTCAGCAGCTCCCGGCTCTCGGTGGCCACCGCGGTGAAGGTGCGCACCGTGTCCGTGGGGTAGACGTGCAGGTCGCCGGCGTCGACCACGGTCGGCGCGCGGTAGCGGAACCCCTGACCGGTCCGGGTGTCCAGCATCGGCCACTCGCCGAGGCTGCGCAGCGAGCTGGCGAACACCACGCTCGCCTCGCGCACCGCCCGCGGGCCCTCGGCCGCCCCCGGCCGGGAGCTGGCGGTGCCGTCGAACGGCACGCCGGCCACCGCCCAGCCGTCGGGCAGGTTCAGGTCGGCCAGCGGCACGGACGGGGCGCCGAACAAGGTGCCGATGCCGGCCCAGCCGGGCAGCGGGTCGTCGCGGAACTCCTCCGGTCCGGTCGAGCGCTGAATCCGGTTGAAATCGGGTATCAGATTCACCGTTGTGGTTCTCCGTTGGCTGCCGGGGAATCGGTGGTGGCCCGGCGGCGGACGATGCCGTGGGTCACCTCGATCTTCTCGCCGAACATTTCCCAACTCCGTTCCGGAGTGAGGTTCGCCGGCCGGTACACCGGCGGCAGGTCCTCGCGCCAGTCGGCGAATTCCCAGTTGAATATCCGCGGGCGCAGCCGGGCGAAGTCCGGGGTGAGCGGGTACGGGACGAAACTGTAGAGGTTGAACAGCCACAACACGTCGGCGTTGTCCGCCAGCCAGCGCACGGTCTGCCGGTGCGAGTCCTCGGTCTCCTCGTCCAGCCCGCCCATGACGTTGAGCACCACGTGCAGCCCGGCCTCGTGCAGCACCCGCACCTTGGCCGCGTAGTCGGCGAGGCCGCGGGAGAGCTTGTTGAGCCGCTTGAGCATCTGCGAGTCACCGGACTCGAAGCCCAGTTCCACCGCGACCACGCCGAGTTCGCGCATGGCGTCGACCACCCACGGGCGGACCTGCATGACGTGCGTCTGCACGATGAACCGGTAACCCGGCCGTTGGGCGAAGACGTCGAGCAGATTGCGCACCGCTTCCCTGGACTGGCCGAAGGTCTTGTCCCCGATGTACACCAGCCGGGTGTCCGGGAAGCGTTCGGCCAGTTGGTCCACCTCGGCGGCCAGCGCGTCCCGGCTGACCAGGGTGAGCTGGCTGCTCCACGAGTCACCGCAGAACGAACAGCCGTACAGGCAGCCGTGGCTGGCGTTGAGCCGGAGCATCGGCACCTGCCCGTGGTAGCCGTCCAGGTGCCGGTACTCCGGCGACCAGGTGATCCGGTTCGCCACCAGGCCGGGGGCGAGCGGGTTGACCAGCTCACCGCCGCAGGTGTCGGCCAGCCGCACCAGGTCGCGGACCAGCCCGGCGTCGAGCTGGCCGCGGTGCACCAGGTGGACCGCGTCGCAGGCCGCGGCCAGCGGGGCCATGTTGCCGCCGAGCACGGTGCGCCGGTCGGCTCGCCACAGCAGCCGGGCGACCGCGATGGCCAGGTCGAAGTTCTGCGCCAGCGGGGACATCAGCATGAGGTCGCCGGGTGCGCTGAGCTCCAGGAGCCGCTCGGCGCAGTCCTCGGCCACCGCCTCGGTGCGGGACAGATCGGCGAAAGTCGAGCGCAGGCCGGCGTGGTCCAGCAGTGCGGTCAGGTGCGCCACCCAGAGCGGCATCTCCCACAGTCCGTCGGTCGGAATGAAGTATTCGGGAACGATCTTCCGGAATACCCGGTCGTAGTCGACGTAGTAGTCCTCGATACGGGGATCGGGGGTTCTGGTGGACGGAAAGGGAAGCTGCACCAGCACGGCGTGCCGCACCTGACCTCCCCTTGGTCGAATTCAGAAGAAGACGCTATCAGTGGCAATAACGGAACGGGCACCGCCGATTCGGCGATCGGTGAGTTCGTGATCGCTACGGCACGTGACAGCGCCGACCACGGCCGACTCCCCGGCGCCGCGCCCGGGTCCGAACGGGCGACCCCACGCCGCCCCGGGCCGGGAGGCGGAGAAATCTTCCGGGGCTGTCGATTCGGCGGGGTGGCGTTTGTCGTGATGGTGTACGGCGGGGCGCGCGGCACGACGAACCGAGGAGACCGACCGTGAAGTACATGCTGATGATCTACAGCGGCTCGACCGACGCGGCGCAGTGCGACTTCGAGGAGTGGGTGAGCTACGACAAGGCGATGAAGGAGGCCGGGATCTAGACGAGTGATGCGTAACTGGGTCAGTGGTCGTAGGTGGTCAGTGATCGGGTGACGGTTTGGCCGGTGGTGCGGTTGTGCCAGATGGCGGCGGTCAGGGCCCGGGAGACGTTGGGCGATGCGGACGCCGACGCCGTCGATGGTGCGTCGGCCGTGCTGTTCCAGGTTCAACTGGCCTTTGAGTGTGTCATTGACGGACTCGATGAGCTGGCGGACAGACTTCAGCAGTGGTTCGCCGGGGTGAGGAGGCCGGATCAGGCGGACCCCGCGCTCGGCGAGGTAGCGGTCGAGATCGCGGGAGACGTAGCCCTTGTCCGCGATGATCAGCAGGCCGGGGCGGTCGTCGAGCAGCCGGGGTTCGTGGCTGCAGATCGTCATGAGGACCTGTCGCTCGTCGATCTTCGGGTCGGCCAGGGCCCAGGCGATCGGTAGTCCGGCGGGGGTGCAGACCAGGTGCAGGCGCAACCCCCAGAAGCAACGCGAGTGCGAGCGGCAGTAGCCGTACTTCGCCCGCCCGGCCAACTCCGAGCGCTGGACCGTCGGGCGGGACCGGCCGCACTCCACAGGAGTGGAGTCGACGATCCAGGTGGCGTCGGTCCATAGGTCGGTGTCCGCCGCCAGCAGCCTCATGACCTGCTTGACCAGGGGCAACGCCGCCCGCAGCCGATGGTTGTAGCCGGACTGGCCGGGCAGGTACCGGAACGCGCCGGGCATCCGGGTGGGCAGGAACCGCAGCCAGCGGGCCTCGGAGGCGAACCCCAGCAACGCCTGGGCCACGGACAGGATGGGTCGAGGCGTCCGGGGAACGGACCGTGACCGACGGGCCGTTCGCCGAGACCCGTGAGGTGCTCGGTGGCTACGACATCATCGACGTGCCGACCTGGACGAGGCGCTGGACTGGGCGGCGCGCTGCCCCGGCTCCCGGGACAGCGGGTGGGTGGTGGTGCGCCCGGTCACCGAGTTCGAGGGCTGACTGCAGTGGACGAGCGGGCTGGCCGCGCCGCCGCCTCGGTGTTCCGCGAGGAGCACGGCCGGCTGCTCGCCTCGCTGGTGCGCCGCTTCGGGGACCTGGACCTCCCCGAGGAAGTCGCCTCGGAGGCGATCGAGGCGGCGCTGGTGCACTGGCCGGTGGACGGCGTGCCGGCCCGGCGCGGGGGTGCTGACCACGGCGCGGCGGCGGGCGGTGAACCGGCTGCGCCGCGACCAGGCGTACGCGGCGCGGCCGGCGGTGCTGCGGGTGGAAGTCGACCGGGCCGACCCGGCCCCACCGGCGGACGCCGACACCGACCTGCCGGACGAGCGGCTACAACTTCTGTTCACCTGCACGCACCCGGCGCTGTCGGCCGAGGACCGCGGCGCGCTGACCATGCGCTGCCTGGCCAGGCTGACCACCCCGAGGTGGCCAGGGCGTACCTGGTGCCCACCGCAACCATGGCGCAGCGGATCCTCGGTGCAACTACCCCACGGACGAGTCCTCCTGGCCACCGGCAGCGAGGGTCGGACGTGTGGTGTCCGTGCCGTGGGGCCAAGCTCAGAACTGGTGTTCCCCCCGGGACAACGCGTCCTGGCTGAACTGGATCGAAGCCGAGTTCACCGCCCTGCGCTGCTTCACCCTCGACGGCACCGACTACCCCACCCACGCCGCCCAGGAGCACGCGATCGCCGGCTACGTCCGCTGGGCCAACCGACACGCAACCCCGAAACGGCACTACGCCGTCAACTCCAAGATCCGCCGACCCGATTACCTACCCAACGTTGCATGACGCGGCACTAGATGGGTAAGTCCAAGGGTTGGTTAGTGGTCGTAGGTGGTCAGTGATCGTTTCACGGGCTGGCCGGTGTGGTCGTTGTGCCAGATGGCGGCGGTCAACGCGAGGATGCGTTGCAGGACTCGGGTGGTCACCCCAGGTTTGGTGCGTGCGCCGTGTCGTTCCAGGTCGAGTTGGGCTTTGAAGGTCTGGTTGATCGATTCGATGGTCTGGCGTAGCGGCCGGAACAGCAACGCGCCGGGTCGTTGGGTCTCGCCCTTGCGGGCCGGGCGCAGCAGCGTGATCCCGGCGTGGAGGAGTTGGTGTTCGAAGTCGCGACCGTAGTAGGCCCGGTCGGCGATCAGCGTCTGGCCGGGCCGGTCGGCGATCAGGGCGGGTTCGGTGTCGAGGATGTCGAGCAGGGTGGTGCGCTCGTCTGCCGTGGCCCCGGTCAGGGCGAACGCGACCGGCAGGCCACCCGGGGTGCAGACCAGGTGCAGCCGCAGTCCCCAGAAGAAGCGGGAGTGGGAGGCGCAGTAGCCGTACTGGGCCCATCCGGCCAGATCCGAGCGGCGGGCGGTCTCGCGGGAACGACCGCACTCCACCGGGGTGGAATCGACCAGCCACACGTCGTCGGTCCACAACGTCGTGTCCACCGCCAGGACCCGGATGACCGCCTTGACCAGCCGCGTGGCGTGGCGCAGGCGTTTGTTGTAGCCGGACTGGCCGGGCAGGTAGCGGAACAGGTGTCCCAGACGAGCCCGGGCGTGGCGCAGGAACCGGGCCTCGGAGGTGAACCCCAGTAAGGCCTGCATGACCGCAAGGGTGACCAACTCCGCGTCGGTCAGCATCGGTCGGATACCCACCCGCGGCCGCCACGGCGCCAGGTGCGGCGCGGCCTTCAACAGGTCATCGGTCCTGACGTAGAGTGCGGTCGCGAGGGTGTCAATGTCGGTCGTCACAACCCGATCATCGACACCCCTCGTCCCATGCCCGGGACCCGACCACACCTTGGAATCAACCATCTAGGAGGCTTGGGTCAGTCCTGCACGGCTTCGGTGGGGAACTCCGGTGGTGCCTGTAGGTCGTAGGCGCGGAACAGGACGGCGTGCTCGACGCCCGTGGCCTTGCCGCTCATCGCGGTGAACATCGGGATGATGTCCTCGGGGGCGGGGTGGTCCGGGAGCGCGGCCAGGTACGCGGCGTGTGCCTGGAGCGAGGCGATGCCGCGGCGCAGCGGCTCACCCGTGACGTCGACGCCGTGGGTCGCGCCGGAGCCGGGGAGTGCGGGGACGATGAGCCAGCGCACGGAGTGCGGTTCGAGCTCCTCCTCGTCCACCTGCTCCGGGAAGACCCACCGGTTGCCCGCGTCGCGCACCGCGTCGAGCGTCGCGAGCCCGGTCGCGCGGTGGTCGGCCTGATCGAAGCCGAAGGGCGTCTCGATCTGGTGACCGGTGCCGAGCACGACGTCGGGCCGGAACCGGCGGATCTCCCGGCAGATGTCCCGGCGCAGGTCGAGGCCGTAGACGAGCACGCCGTCCGGATGTTCGAGAACGGTCAGGTGCCTGACCCCGACGGTGGCACAGGCGGCCTGTTGCTCGGCGACGCGCAGGCGTGCCGTCTCCTCGGGTGGGTTCGGCATGCCGGCCTCGCCACGGGTGAGCAGGAGATAACCCACCTCGATGCCGCGAGCGGTCCAGCGGGCGACGGCCGCGGACGTGCCGTACTCCATGTCATCAGGGTGCGCGACGACGCACAGCACGCGCCGGAAGGACTCCTCGGGGAGGGCAGGCAACGTCATGCCGGCATTCTCCCTCGTCCGGGACCCGCCGGCCCGAACGGGAGAACGTGGCCGCCCCGTCCTCGGACCGCATACGACACGCCCGCGGTGAGCGCACGCACCGCGCGGGCGCCTCCTCGCCACGAAACGTCAGCAGCGTGGACACCATCGCCCGCCGACCGGCCCGTGACCCGAGATCGGGCCCTCGGTGACTCGGGTGCCCCAGGCCGCCCGCGGCTGCGGCTCGGGAGGTCGGGAGGTCGGACGGCCCGTGTCCACCGGCATTGCCGTCCGGCCGGCCCGGAATGGTCGTCGGTACGGATATCGGCAATTGGCGTCATGAGGTGGGCCGTACGGACCCATTTATGGCCGACGATTCCGCAGATTGACGGTCCGCGCATATTTTCTCCCCCAGGCACCTCGATGTGCTACTGAGGGGAGAACACATGGGGAAGCGGATCACCCGCCGGACCGTGCTCGGTGCGGCAGCGGCGGGCGTCGCAGCGGCGGTCGGTGGTCAGGTGCTGAACGCGCCGAAGGCGCACGCGCAACTGGACCTGCCGCTCATCGGGCCCATCGGCAGCGGCGACCACCTGAACGTCATGACCTACAACCTCCGCGTGCCGGTCGATTCCGAGTGGCGGGCGTGGGGCCACCGCATCGACCACATCGATTGGCTGTTCCACAAGGAGCAGCCGACGATCATGGGCACCCAGGAGGCCCACACCTGGCAGATCATCGAGCTGATGGACAAGATCAGGGCCCGGTTCGGCGACCGGTACCGCGCGATCCGACGCGGCGTCTACGCTGACGGGACCGGCTCCAGCAACGGCGTGATCTACGACCACGACCGCCTGCGGCTGCTCGATCACGGCTTCTGGTGGTTCTCCGACACGCCCAACGTCGAGGGCTCGAAGTCGTGGGGGAACGACCAGCCGAGGATGATGGTGTGGCTGCACTTCGTCGATCGGCGGACCGGCCGGGAGTTCGTGCACTTCAACGCCCACCTGGATCACCAGTCCGCCGAGTCGCGGAACAGGAGCGCGGCGATGATGAAGGACCGGATCCCGGGGTTCGGCCGTCCGGTCATCATCACCGGGGACTTCAACGCCGAGCCCGGCTCGCCCGTGTACGCCACGATGGTCGAGGGCGGCACGCACGACTCGTGGACCACCGCCGACCGGCGGCTCACCCAGGAGTGGAACACCACCAACGGCTGGAGCACCGCCCTGCGCAACACCGGCCACCGGATCGACTGGATCTTCGGCACGGCCGCGTTCGACTTCCTGCAGGCGGGCATCAACCACTGGTACCCCCACGACCACCTGCACGTCGCCTCCGACCACTGGGCCTACCAGGTGAAGGCCCGGCTCACGTGATCGCCCGTCATCGCCCGGCGAGAGGAATCGGCATGACCAGGAGGATCACGCAGCTGCTGGCGGCCGGGATCGTCACCGCGTGCGCCGTGGCCGGTCCGGTGGCGGCCGGACCTTCCGCGGCGGCTGCGGCCGGACCTTCCGCAGCCGACCCTTCCGCGGCGGGCACCGCCGTGGGCACCGCCGTGGGGCGCGAGCAACTGAGCGCGCCGGACGCCGGGCAGCGCGACGACGTCTCCATCGCCGCGAACGAGTCGTCCTTCCCCCTCGCCGACCCGGACACGGTCCTGGCCGGGGACGGCCGGTACGTCACCTACGGCACCACCGTGGGTGCCGGCGTCGGCGACCGGTGCGGGGCGACGGGCAAGCTGTTCGTGCCCGTCCTGGTGCACGGCTCGGGCAGCACCGTCGGCATGACCAACTGCGCCTCCGCCGACGCCATGCCGAACGGGCCGGGCGCCTGGGCGGACGGCAACATCTGGGCGCCGGGCGTGGTCCGGTTCGGCGACCGCTTCTTCATGTACTACACGGCGTCCAAGGCCGGTACCGGGCAGAAGTGCATCGGCCGCGCGGTGTCCACCGGCGCCCGCGGTCCGTTCACCAACGCCGGCGGCTGGGCCTGTCCGCCGGCCGGTCGGTGGGCGATCGACGCCAACCCCTTCGTCGCCGGTGGCGCCTTGTACGTCGCCTACCGGGACGACGCGATCACCGCGGGCGCCGAGACCGGCATCTCCGTGGTGCGCACCGACGCCGACGGCTGGGCCGTCTGGTCGACCCGCCGCGACGCGCTGAAGAGCACGGACATCACCTGGGACACCAGGGGAACCAGTGGCGGCACCCACGTCGTCGAGAACCCGTCGATGTTCAGGGCGGCCGACGGCGTCTGGTACCTGGCCTACTCCGGCAACAACTGGGACAGCGCCAGGTACTCGACCGGCATCGCCCGGTGCGGCACCGCGCCGATCCCCGCTGCCCGGTGCACCCCGCTGGCCGGCGGCGTCGAGCGGCCGTACTTCGGCTACACCGGCACCGGCGGGCTCAACCCCTATCGGGGTCTGCCGGGCAACCACCGGGGACCGGGCGCGATGGACGTCTTCGCGGCCTCCGACGGCAGCCAGCGCGTGGTGTGGCACTGGTGGAACGGCGCCAACCGGTTCCCGATCACCGGCACCGTCGGCCGCGACTCCGGCGGCTTCTTCGTCACGTAGGCCGGCCGCCGGGGTCCACGGCCCTGCCTCACGCCGAGAGACGGACGGCGGTACTCGCCCGGCCGCGTCGACGGCGGGCGCACCACCGACGATTCGAGGTGCGCCCGCCGCCCGGGGTGATGGGGTCGTCGGGTCAGTGGTGGTACTGGTGCACGACGGCGTGGCCGCGGCCACGGCCGATGAGCCAGCGGTTCACCGGCCAGGCGGCGAAGAAGGCCACGGCCAGGGCGAAGGCCAGCGCGCCCCAGAACAGCGGTGAGTCCAGGTGCGCGTCCATGGCGCCCGGGACGAGCAGCATGATGGCGTTGTCGACGATCTCCATGATCGTGATCGACAGGGTGTCGGCGACCAGGGCCACCTGCAGGGCGGCGCCGAAGGCGAGGCCGGCCTTGAGCACGCCACGCATGGTGAAGGCGTAGCCGAAGACGAAGGCCAGCGTCACGGCCAGCGCGATGGTCGGCACCGTGCCCCAGCCGAGCGCCGTGCCGATCACCATGCCGAGCACTTCGCCGATGGCGCAGCCGGTCAGGCAGTGGAGCGTCGCCGACGCCGCCGTGCGCCAGCTCGTGTCGGCGGCCGGGTGGTGGTGCCGGGGGGTCTGCCGGTCCATGTGATCTACCTCCTCTGGGCGTCCCCGTCCGTCGACGTTATACCCCTGGGGGGTATCCGTCCAGGCGCGTTCACCCGTCCCCGCGGCCTGACAGCGGCCGGCCCGGCGTGTCCGGCACCGGCACGCGCGCACCCTGCGGTCACCGGACCGCAGAGGTTCGTGGCCACCGGCCGGGCACCGCGCGGGCGTCAGGGGGCCAGGGCGGTGAGGAGCGTCGGGTCCCGGTGCCCGGGGTGGGTGAAGGTCCAGCGGCCGCCGGTGGTGGTGGCGCGGCCGCTGCGGATCAGGGTGGCCAGCGCGGCGAGGAGGCTGGCGACGGACGGGGCGTACAGCCGGCGATGGTCGTCGTCGGAGCCGACGTTGATGACCTGGCCGGGGGTGCCGGCCGGTTCGGGGGCCAGGTCGACGGCGAAGCCGTTGCCGCCGCCGTCCTCGGTGAACTGGACCCAGCCGGGCTTCCAGTAGGCGGCGGAGACGGCGCCGGGGGACAGGGACACGATGTCGTCGTCGTAGCCGTCGTCGGGGGTGGAATCGGCGACGATGCCGTCCCACATCCGGCGGGCGGCGATGATGCGCCCGACGCCGAGCAGAGTCATGTCGAAGAACGGGCCGCCGCCGATGACGCGGTAGAGCTCGGCCAGGCCGGCCGGGAAGTCCTCCCCGAACGCGGCGCGGTAGGCGGCGAGGTCCTCGGGAGTCGCGGGAGGGGCGAAGCCGGCGCCAGGGAGGTCACGGTGGGCGTCGATGATCAGGGCCAGGTGGTCCTCGGGGCGGAACAGGTCGACCACGGTCTCGCGGAGGTCGCTGATCGCCTCCAGCGGGGCGTGGCCGGACCAGCCGCCGTCGTGCTGGGAGCCGGTCCAGCCGTGCGCCTCGGCCCAGTGCGGGCTGCGGCTGTGGAAGCAGGGGACCTCGCCCTCGGTGCCGTGGAGGGTGACGGCCTCGCCGTCGAACACACCGGTGGTGGTCACCCGTTCGTAGCGGTCGAGCCGGGCCGTCGTGGTGAAGCCCAGGGTGCGCCGCGGCCCTGCCTGACGGACGACGCGATCGAAACCGGAACCGCCGCTGTCGTCCAGGACCAGCCCGACGTAGCGCCGGCCGTCCGATCCGGTGCCGCGCGCGGCGACGGCGTACTCGGTGCCCTGGAAGGTCGCGTAGTCACCGGTGGCCCGCATGCCGGCACGCTACCGGCGGCGGCCGGCGACGCGGCCGACGACGTGGCCGGATTCAGACCGTTGTCGTCGCCGCCCGGCCGAGCTCGGCGCGCAGCAGGCGGCTCAGCTCGGTGATGCCGTGGACGAGGCGGTCGTCGGGGATGCCGGAGAAGCTGAGGCGGGCGTGGTGGGGACGCTGCTCGACCGGGAAGAAGGTGGCGCCGGGGACGTAGGCCACCTTGGCCCGGGGGAGCAGGGTGTCGGCCATGAAGGCGGTGGCGTCGAAGCCGGTGGGGAAGGTGAGCCAGGTGAACAGGCCGCCGCCCGGTTCGGTGAAGGTGACGCCGGGAGGCAGGGTCTCGCGCAGCGTGGCGAGCATGAGGTCGCGTTTGTGGCGGTAGACCGGGATCACGCGGGCGACGTGGGCGTCGATGTCGTGGCCGGCGAGGTAGTCCGCGGTGGCGTTCATGTTGAGGGTGCTGTTCTGGGTGTCGGCTGCCAGCTTGAGCAGCGCCAGGCGTTCCAGGATCTCGGGGGCGGCCAGGGCCCAGCCCAGGCGCAGCCCGGGGGCGAGAATCTTGGAGAAGCTGCCCAGGTGCAGCACGCGGCCCTCGGTGTCCAGGCTCTTGAGGGTCGGCAGCGGGGAGCCCTCGTAGCGCAGGGCGCGGTACGGGGTGTCCTCGACGACCAGCAGGCCGTGCTCGTTGGCCAGCTCGATCAGCCGCCGGCGGCGGGGCAGGCTCAGGGTGACGCCGGTGGGGTTCTGGAAGTCGGGCACCGTGTACAGCAGGGTGGCGTCCGGGTTGGCGGCCAGGACGTCGGCCAGGTGGTCGGTGTCCATCCCCTCGGCGTCGGTGCGGACCGGGGCGTAGGCCGGCTCGGCGGGCGCGAACGCCAGCAGCGCGCCGAGGAAGGTCGGGTTCTCGGTGACGATGACGTCGCCCGGGTTCACGACGAGCTTGGCGGCCAGGTCGAGGCCCTGCTGGCCGCCCTGGATGATCAGCACGTCGTCCGCGGCGCACGGCATGCCGTCGCGGGTCAGGCGTTCGGCGACCTGGGCGCGCAGCCGGGGCAGGCCGTTGGACGCGGTGTACTGCAGCGCGGTGGCCTGCCCGGGCACGAGCAGCCGCTCGTACACCTGCCGCAGCTCGTCCACCGGGAACAGCGCGGGGTCGGGGTAGCCGCCGCCGAACGAGGTGATCTCCGGGTCGGCGCCCAGCCGCAGCAGCTCCCGGATGGCCGACGGCCGCACCCGGCTCATTCGTCTCGCGTAGCGAACGGTCATGCGCACCTCCGGCGTGACGGCGGAACAGGGGGACGGGGGAGGGGGGACGGCAGGAACCGGGAGACGGCGGAACGGTGGCCGGCGGGCACGGTCAGGAGAAGCGGAGTGCGCTGTCCCGGCCGGCGTGGACGGCGGCCAGGTGCTCCTCGTAGTTCACGGCGTCGAACAGCGACGACCCGCCGGCGACGGCGGTGCGCAGCGCCTCCTCGCGCCGCTGGATCGCCTCGGCGGCGTCGAGCGCGGCCAGCACCTCGTCCTCGGTGCCCACCACGAGGCCGTCGTCGTCGCCCAGCACCACGTCGCCGGGCCGCACCTCGACGCCGCCGACGCCGATCGGGACCTGGACGACCGGCACCGCCCTGGCCGGGCACGCCGTCGGCGCGACCCCGCGCGCGTACACCGGGAGGTCCATCCCGGCCAGCGTCCGGCTGTCCCGGCACAGCCCGTCGATCACGATGCCCGCCATCCCGCGCCGCGCCGCCTCGGTGGCGAACAACTCGCCCAGCACGGCGTGCTCCGCGTTGCCGGCCACCACGAGCACGTCGCCCGGCCCGGACAGCCGCAGCCCGGCGAGCACCGGCATCAGGTCCTCCCGGGCGTCGACGGTCACCGCCCGGCCCACCAGCCGCGCCCCTGGCCGGATCGGCCGCAGCGCCCGCGGCAGCACCCGCAGCCCGCGCGCCGCGTCCACCAGCGACGTGGTGTCGATCCGAGCCAGGCGCTCGACCACCGGGGAGTCAGGAGCCGACATGCGTTCACCTCGATGCGTCCGGGGACCGGTGACCTCGACCCTATGCGCCCGGGGCCGACCGGCAGCGGATCGTCCGGAACCGGTTCTAGCGTGTGCGCATGACCGAGTTCCGGGACCAGGACCTCTCCGGGGCGCGCTTCGAGCGCGTGAACCTCCGGGGGGCCACCTTCGACGGCGTGGCGTTGAACGACGCCGGCCTGCGCGAGGTCGACCTCGCCGGGGCGCGGCTCCGGGGCGTCCGGTTCCACGGCGCCCGCCTGCGCGGCGTCGAGCTGGTGGACGTGGTGATCAGCGGCGAGGTGCGCGACGTCGTGGTGAACGGCGTGGACATCGCGCCGCTCATCGACGCCGAGCTGAACCGGCGCGCGCCCGAGCGGACGAAGATGCGGCCCACCGGCGCCGAGGGCTTCCGGGAGGCGTGGGAGATCCTGGAGCGGTTGTGGGCGGGCACCGTCGAGCGGGCTCGTCGGCTTCCCGAGGAGGCGCTGCACCGCGGCGTGGACGACGAGTGGTCCTTCATCCAGACGGTGCGCCACCTCAACTTCGCGTCCGCGGCCTGGGTCGGCCGGATGGTCCTCGGGAACCCGGCGCCCTGGCATCCGCTGGATCTGCCGTGGGACGAGGCGCCCGGCTGGGACGGCATCCCGTGGGACCGCGACGCCCGGCCGTCGCTGGACGAGGTGCTCGTGGTGCGGCGGGAGCGCCAGGCGATGGTCCGCCAGGTGATGGCCGGCCTGACCGACGAGCAACTGGCCACGACCGTGACACGCACCGAGCCGGGCTGGCCCCGGTCCGAGGGCTTCCCGTTCGCGGAGTGCCTGCGCATCGTGCTCATCGAGGAGTGGGAGCACCGCCAGTACGCCGAGCGTGACCTGGGCGCGCTGGAACGGCAGGGCTGACCCCGGCGCCGGGGTCAGGACCCGCGGACCAGGGCGTCCAGGGTCGGCGTGTCGGGGTCGTCGAGGGCGGCCAGCAGGTCCCGGGCCCGGGTGAGGATCCGGCGGGAGGCCGCCGGGTCGGTGGTGCGCAGCAGCCGGCCGAGGTCGGCCAGGGCCAGGGCCTCGCCGCGGGGGAACTCGGCGGTGCGGTAGGTCTCGACGGCGAGGCGGGCGTGGCGGACGGCCAGGTCGTGACGCCCGGAGCGTTCGTAGACCTCGGCCAGGGATTTCAGGGTGCTGGCCTTGATCCGGTCCGCGATGGTGGGCGCGATGTCCAGGCTCCGGTGCAGGTGCCGCAGGGCCGTGTCGTGATGGCCCAGCGCGGCGTAGGTGTCGCCCAGGTTGATCAGCGCGTTGGCCTCGATGTCCAGGTCGCCGCAGCGGCGCGCCAGGGCGATGGCGCTGCGCAGCCGCCGGACGGCGCGGTCGTGCTCACCGACGAGTGTGTGCAGCCGGCCGATGTTGCCCAGCGTCGCGGCCCGGCCGATCACGTCCTCCCTGGGGCGCAGGCGCAGGCTCCCGGTCATGAACCGCAGGGCCTCCTCGTGCTCCCCGGCCTCGCCGGCCAGGACGCCGAGCACGTTGAGCACCCTGGCCTCGCCGAGCCGGTCGCCGAGCCGGCGCCACAGCGGCAGCGCCTGGCGCAGGTGCTCGCCCGCCTCGCCGAGCCGGTGCCGGTGGAAGTGCACGCTGCCCAGCTCGGTCAGCAGCACCGCCCTGGTCCGCACGTCGTCCACCCGCGCGGCCAGCTCCAGGCCCAGCCGCGCCACCACGAGCCGTTCCCGCACGTGCCCCTTGGCCCGGAAGAACTCCACCAGTGCCCGGGCCAGCGCCACCCCCGCGGCCGCGATCCCGTCGCCCGGCCCCGCCCC
>DASWTI010000486.1:0-3895 GCA_036402215.1 Pseudonocardiaceae bacterium | reverse complement strand
CCCGGAAGTGGCCGTGGACGACCAGCTGGCGGGCGTGGCGGCGCGTCCGGGCGAAGCCGGCGCGGTAGACGACGTTGTCCAGGCGGCACTCGAGCAGCTGCAACAGGTTGTCGCCGGTCTTGCCGGAGCGGCGGGATGCCTCGACGTAGTAGTTGTGGAACTGCTTCTCGAGCACGCCGTAGGTGTAGCGAGCCTTCTGCTTCTCCTGCAGCTGCAGGAGGTACTCGCTCTCCTTGATGCGGCCGCGGCCGTGCTGGCCCGGCGGGTACGGACGACGCTCGAACGAGCGGTCGCCACCGACCAGGTCGACCTTGAAGCGGCGGGACTTGCGGGTAACAGGTCCGGTGTAACGAGCCATGGTTCTTCAGTCCCCCCTTAGACCCGGCGCCGCTTGGGCGGGCGGCACCCGTTGTGCGGCTGCGGCGTGACGTCCTGGATGGTGCCGACCTCGAGGCCCGCTGCCTGCAGCGAGCGGATCGCGGTCTCCCGGCCGGAGCCGGGGCCCTTCACGAAGACGTCGACCTTGCGCATGCCGTGCTCGGCCGCCTTGCGGGCCGCGTTCTCCGCGGCCATCTGCGCGGCGAACGGGGTGGACTTGCGCGAGCCCTTGAAGCCGACGTGGCCGCTGGACGCCCAGCTGATCACGTTGCCGTTCGGGTCGGTGATGGAGACGATCGTGTTGTTGAACGTGCTCTTGATGTGCGCGTGCCCGTGGGCGACGTTCTTCTTCTCCTTGCGCCGGACCTTCTTGATCCCGGTGCCGGAACGAGACTTGGGTGGCATGTCTTGCGAGCTCTCCTAATGACGGGAGGACGGCGAGGGGAACTACTTCTTCCCGGCCTTCTTCTTGCCGGCGACGGTCTTCTTCGGGCCCTTGCGGGTGCGGGCGTTGGTCTTCGTCCGCTGCCCGTGCACGGGCAGGCCACGACGGTGCCGAAGCCCCTCGTAGCAGCCGATCTCCACCTTGCGGCGGATGTTGGCCGCGACCTCCCGGCGCAGGTCACCCTCGACCTGGAAGTTGTTCTCGATGAAGTCCCTCAGCCGCGTGACGTCGTCGTCGGACAGGTCGCGCGCGCGCATGTCCGGGCTGACCCCGGTGGCGCCGAGGATCTGGTTGGCTCGGGTCTTGCCGATCCCGAAGATGTAGGTGAGCGCGATCTCCATCCGCTTCTCGCGGGGGAGATCGACGCCGGCGAGTCGTGCCATACGGCGGTGTTCTCCTCGTTCCTCGTCAGGTCTGCTCCCCGACCGTCCGTGCGGTGCACGGCCCCGGCCTGACTCCGGGGGTGCGCCGGACCTCGTCCGGTCCGGTAGGTGCGGGGAGGGCCTCTGTGGTCGGTGCCGTCGAAGTCGATCGGCGCGACGTGATGCCCGGCGGGATCAGCCCTGGCGCTGCTTGTGGCGCAGGTTCTCGCAGATCACCATGACCCGCCCGTGACGGCGGATCACCTTGCACTTGTCGCAGATCTTCTTGACGCTGGGGTTGACCTTCACTCGGGGTTGTCCTTCGTCGCTGTGGGCCGCGTGCTCGGTGGCCCACGCCGGCTGGCTTACTTGTAGCGGTAGACGATGCGGCCGCGGGACAGGTCGTAGGGCGAGAGCTCCACGACCACCCGGTCCTCGGGCAGGATGCGGATGTAGTGCTGTCGCATCTTGCCGCTGATGTGCGCGAGGACGCGGTGACCGTTCTCCAACTCGACGCGGAACATCGCGTTGGGGAGCGGCTCCACGACGCGGCCCTCGACCTCGATCGCCCCGTCCTTCTTGCCCATGTCCTCCGCGTTCCTGCTCGGGTAACTCGAGTGTGCTGCTGACGTCGGCACGCGCGTGCCCTACCCCGGCCTCCATGCGAGTGCGGGGTACGCCATCCGGAGAGGCTGCCGAGCACACGTGCGGAACCGGCGCGACACAGGCGCCGACAGCTCAGTTTACGTCCATCGCTGGAGCGCCACCAAATCGGGGGGTACAGTGCCCTGTTCCGCCCTCGGCCCAGGGTACTCCGGCCGGCTCCGCCGCTCAGTCGTCGGCGCCGCGGCGCTGCCCCAGGCCGCTCAGCCAGCCCACCAGGAGCACCGCGCCCCAGGGCCCGGCCACCCAGATCCACCACGGGTACAACGCGTCGCCGACCGCCAGCGAGATGACGCCCCAGATCAGGAAATTGATCATGCTGACGGCGAACCAGGTGCTGCCGACCACCCGCCAGGCGGGGCTCGCCCGTGGCTTCACGACGTCCTTGGCGTCCTCCGCCGGCTCCGGGACCGCCGCGGCCGGGCCCACCGCCGGCGGCCGGTACGGCGCCACGACGGCGTCCGGCAGGTCCACGGTGAGCACGGCCAGGTCCGCGTAGGTGCGCGCGGAGTAGGCCTGCCGGGTGCGCTCGTCGAACTCGGCGAGCGTCAGCCGGCCGTCGTCGTGCGCCCGCTGGAGGTTGTGGACGACGAGCTGCCGGTCGGCGTCCGAGGCGCGCATCTGCTCACGGGGCAACGGATCCGGGTGGGCGGACTGGGTCACCGCCCCATCGTGCCATCGCCGCCGTCCGGCCGTCGCCGCCGAGTCCCGGTGGCGACGGCCGGCGCGGGCCGGCTCAGCAGTCGTACAGCGAGTTGGCGTGCACCCGCTCGCAGTAGCGGACGTGCAGGTGGTTGTCGTGGTTCGGGTACGACTGGGTCAGGCCCTCCTGGACCAGCACCGGGTCGTTGAAGAAGATGAGCTTCACGTGGCCCGGCGCGGTGTTGCGGATGGCCTGCACGAGCTGACGGGTGGCCGCCCGGTCGTACGTGGTGGACTGCCAGGTGATCCGGCTCGACGTGCACTGCGCGGAGTCGGTGCGGATCGGCCACAGGTCCACGTCCAGCCCGAGCTCGTGGCTGGCGTGGCCGGGGATGTCGTCACCGTGTTCGAAGCTGACGTCACCGAGCGGCACCTTGCCCTGGCCGGTGGCGGCGAACGCGGCGGCCGCGGCCTCCAGCTGGCCGATCGTCGCGCCGGTGCCCCAGTTGGCCGTGCCGTTGCCGTCCGGGTCCTTGTCGCACAGGTTGGTCAGGTTCGGGTAGTCATAGTGCCACAGCAGGTACCGCCACGTGGTCGGACCGACCACACCGTCCACGGTGAGGCCGTGCGCGGACTGGAAGTTGCGCACCGCGGTCAGGGTGGCCGAGCCGAACTGGCCGTCCACGGCGAGCGAGAGCCGGGCCTTGGCGTTGAGCTGCGTCTGCAGCGCCCGGACCGCGGCGCCGGTCGCCCCGCTGCGCAGGGTCGGGGTGAGCGCGGTCCAGGTGGCCGGGCCGACGATGCCGTCGGCGGCCAGGCCGCGGGACTGCTGGAACGCCTTCACCGCGGCGTCGGTGCCGGAGCCGAACACGCCGTCGGCGCCGGTGCCGACGAGCAACTGGATCGCCGTCACGTCCACGCCGCGGTTGCCCAAGCTCTGGGTGGGCACCGCCGCGGTGTACGCGGCGGCGGGAACCGCCGACACCACCAGGGCGAGAACCGCCCCGGCGGCCACGAAGCCGAGCCTGCGCACGATCATCCGCCACACCTCCCCAGGTGCTGAATGCCGAATACGAGGGACTACTGGTCGTCGGTCACCACGAGGCGGTAGCCGACGCCGCGCACCGACTCGACGAGCACCGAGTCGGTGATCTCACGGATCTGTCGCCGCAGTCGCTTGACCGCGGACACCACGGCGTCGGTGTCGCCGAGGTAGGGCCGGTTCCAGACATGGGTGGTGAGCTCCGCGAAGGTCCACACCCGGCCGGGGTCGCAGGTGAGCGCGAACAGCAGGTCGAACTCGCGCGCGGAGAGCGGGAACGTCGTGCCGCACCAGCCGGCCTCACGCAGGTCGGCGTCCAGGCGGAGCTTGCCGCACTCGACGACGCGGTGGGCGGGGGCCTCG
>DASWTI010000485.1:0-3366 GCA_036402215.1 Pseudonocardiaceae bacterium | reverse complement strand
TGCCGGTCCCGCCGTCGTCGGCCGGGGCGACGTACCTGGTCACCGGTGGTCTCGGTGGCGTCGGGCTGAGCGTGGCCGAGGACCTGGCCGGGCCGGGCGTACGGCTCGTGCTGGTGTCCCGTGCCGGACGGCCCACGCCGCCCGCCGCCGCTGCCGTCCGGCGGATGGAGGCGGCGGGCGCCGAGGTGCTGGTGTGCGCGGCCGACGTGGCCGACCTGACGGCCGTGCGGGCGCTGCGCGCCGAGGTGGAACGGCGCCTCGGCCCGCTGACCCGGCTGGACGGAATCGTGCACGCGGCAGGCGTTCCGGGCGGCGGGCTGATCGAGGTGAAGGACCGCGCGGCAGCCGAGGCGGTGCTCGCGCCCAAGCTGCGCGGCACCCTGGCGCTCGCCGCCGTGTTCGGCGACCTGGACGTCGGGTACGTGGTGTTGTGCTCCTCGGTGACCGCGCTGACCGGTGGCCTCGGCCAGGTGGACTACTGCGCCGCCAACGCCTTCCTGGACGCGCACGCGCAGGCCGCGCGCGGGCGCGTGGTCTCGGTCAACTGGGGTGCCTGGCGCGAGGTGGGCATGGCGGCGGCGACCGGGCCGCTCGGCCTGGTGTCGGTGCGGCCGGTGGAGCACCCGGTGCTGACCCGCCGCGAGGACGCCGCCGACGGCCGGGTGGTGCTCACCGGTTCGCTGGCCGCAGGCACGCACTGGCTGGTGGACGAGCACCGCATCGGCGGGTCCTCGGTGCTGCCCGGGACCGGTTTCCTGGAGCTGATGCGCGCCGCCTACCTGCTCGCCGTGCCCGGCGACGGCGCCCTGGAGCTGCGCGACGTTGTGCTGCTGCGGCCGGTCGTGGTCCCGCCCGGCGGCGCCGTGACGATCCGGGTGACGGTGACGCCCGGCGGCGAGCTGGAGGTCACCACCGACGGCCCCGGCGGCCCGCGCCGGCACGCCCGCGGCCAGGCCGCCCGGATCACCGGGGAGGCGCCGCCGGTGGACCTGGCCGCGCTGCGGAACCGGTGTGCGGCAACGGATCGGGCGTTCGACGTGGACGCCGAGCGCGGCACCTCGGCGCTCACGTTCGGCGACCGCTGGCGTTCGCTGCGGCGGGTGCGTCGGGCCGGGGACGGCGCCGACGTGCTGCTGGAGCTCACCGCACCGCCGGTCGTGGCCGATGAACTGGACGCCTGGCCGCTGCACCCCGCGCTGCTGGACGAGGCCACCTCGTTCGGCTGGCCGGACCGCTCGGCCGGCGGGCACCTGCCGGTCGGCTACGGCCGCGTGGTGATCCGGGAACCGTTGCGCGGCACCGTGTTCGGCCACGTGCGGCCGCGCCCGCACACGGTGGACGGCGTGGTCGCCGACGTCGTGGTGCTGGACGCGGCGGGCCGTGAGCTGGTGCGCGTGGAGGAGTTCACGCTGCGCACCGTGGACGGGCTGCCGGCCGGGGACGACCCGCACGACACCCCCGGTGCCGCCGTGGGTATCCGGCCGGCCGACGGCGTGGCGGCGCTGCGCCGGGTGCTGGCGCACGACCCCGGCCCGCAGGTGGTGATCTCCGCGCGGTCCCTGGACGAGGCGCACGCCGCGGCCCGCGAGCCGGTCGCCGCCGAGGTGCCGGCCGAGCCCGCGGAGCGCCCGGTCGGCACCGCCTACGTGGCGCCGCGCGACGACCTGGAGACCCGGCTCGCCGCGGTCTGGGGCGGCCTGCTCGGCGTGCCGGACGTCGGCGTGCACGACGACTTCTTCGAGCTCGGCGGCACCTCGCTGGTGGCCGTGCAGCTCGTCACGCAGGTGCGCGGCGAGCTGGGCGTGCGGCTGCCGATGCGGGGCCTGTTCGGCGCGCCCACGGTGGCCGCCATGGCCGACCAGGTGCGCGGCCTGGCCCGCGAGCAGGCCGCGTCCGCCGCGTCGCCCACGCCCGCGCCCGCCGCGGAGGCCGTCTCCGCCGCCGGTTCCGCCGGTTCGAACGCCGGGCACGCCGGGCCTGCTGGGCCTGCCGTCACCCCCGCCGTCACCCCCGCTGCCGCGCCCGGGGTCATCCCGCGGCTGGCCAGGCCGGCGCGATGAGCGAGTGGGTCGTCCCGGCGTCCTACGGCCAGGAACGCCTCTGGTTCGTGGACCAGGCCGAGCCCGGGTCCCCGGCGTTCAACATCGTCACGTCGGTCCGGCTGCCGTTCCCGGTGTCCGCGGACGAGGTGCGGCGCGCGCTCGGCGTGGTGGTCGGCCGGCACGAGGCGCTGCGTACCTCGCTGCGCGCCGTGGACGACGTGCCGCACCAGGTGGTGCACCCCGAGGTCGCGGTCGACGTGCCGGAGCACGACGGTGACCCCGAGGCACTGCTCGCCGCCCTCGCGGTGACACCGATCCCACTGGACGACGCGCCGCTCTGGCGGGCGGCCCTGGCCCGGGTGCCGGACGGCTGGCTGCTCGGGTTCGTGGCGCACCACGCGGTGTTCGACGGCGCGTCCATCCCGGTGCTGCGCGCCGAGCTGACCGAGCTGTGCGAGTCTACTGTGGACGGACGGCCGGCGGCGCTGCCGGAGCTGGCGATCCAGTACCCGGACTTCGCCGCGTGGCAGCGCGACCAGGACCTGACGGCCGGGCTGTGCTTCTGGCGGGCGGAGCTGGCCGGGCTGCCCGCCGTGCACGCCGTGCCCACCGACCGCCCGCGCCCGCCGCACGGCCCGGCGCCCGGCGGCGACGTGCTGGTGGACCTGCCGGACAGCACCGGGCGGTCCGTCGCCGCCCTCGCCCGGGCCGCGCGCACCACGCCGTTCGCCGTCTACCTGGCGGCGTGCGCGGCGCTGGTGCAGCGGCTGTCCGACCAGGACGACGTGGTGCTCGGCGTGCCCGTCGGCGGCCGCCACGTGGACGGCACGCAGCCGCTCGTCGGCATGTTCGTCAACACCGTGCCGCTGCGCGTGGACCTCGGCGGCGATCTCACGTTCGGCGCCTTGCTGGAGCGGGTGCGCGACACCGTGGCACGCGCCTGGGAGCACCAGGACACCCCGTTCCAGCACGTCGTGCGCGCGGTGGCGCCGCCGCGCGACCCCGCCGTCGCCCCGGTGTGCCAGCTCGGCTTCAACTACCTGCCGGACCTCGGCACCGGCACCGGCAACGGCGTGGCCCGCGACGACCTGCTGTTCGGGCTCACCGACCGCGACCTGCGGCTGGAGTTCAACGCGGCGCTGTTCGACCGCGACACCGCGCTGCGGATCGCGCACCGCTACCGGCGGCTGCTGGCCGCCGCGGTCGCCGAACCCGACCGTCCACTGTGGACGTTGCCGGTGTTCGAGGAACACCCGCCGACCGGCCTGCTGGACCGCGCCGGCGCCCCGGTGCCACCAGGCGTCGCGGGCCGCACCGCGGACGG
>DASWTI010000484.1:0-44387 GCA_036402215.1 Pseudonocardiaceae bacterium | reverse complement strand
GGAGCGGGTGCCCGGGGCGGGCTCGGCGCCGGTGGCCTGCCGGTCGGCGGCGCGGGTGCGCAGGGCGAGGAGGACCGGGAGCACAAGCGGCCCTCGTACCTCGTGGAGTCCGAGGACGTGTGGGGCGACGGCAGCCTGGTGGCGCCGCCGGTCATCGGTGAGGCGCCGCCCGAGCACTACCGCCGCGGCCGATGATCACGTCGGTCGAGCTGACCACGGCGCAGTACGACATCGTCTGGCACGACCTGAAGCTCGGTGAGCAGCCGTACCCCGTGGCGGTGCGCTCGCAGGGCCGCACCATGGAGGAGCGCGCCCTCATCCGCAACCGGGTGTACGGCGAGCTCACCGCGCGGCGGCTCGCCGAGGGGCCGCGCGTCGGCAACGACCTGGCGAACGCGCTCACGCTGCTCGCCCGCGCGCCGGTCTCGCTGGACATGATCTGGCTGCCGGAGCTGGACGCGAAGGTGATGCGCAACGCGCTGGTGGTGGCCGACGGCGACCACGGCATGCTCGCCGAGACCACCGGGGAGGGCGTGCGGCTGCGTGCCATTCGCGGCGCGGCGCTGATCCCGGCGCTGCTGGACCTGCTGCCGCGGGTGCCGGCCGCGCCGGGGCGTTCCATCACGGTGCCCACCGAGTCGCTCGTGCCGTCCGGTGCCCCCGAGCAGCAGGGCGACAGCATCTACGAGCCGAGCCGGCCGGCGGCCTCCACGGCCACCCAGCAGGTGCGCTCGCTGGAGGCCATGTTCGCCCGGCCACGGCTGCGCGGCGGGCAGATCGTGGCGAACGCGCTGGACCGCCACGGCCGGCGCACCCGGTCGCGGCCGCTGGAGTGGTTCGACACCGAGGACGGCCGCTGCATGGCCCAGACCGGGGCCGGCATCGACGGCCGGCAGCACCTGCTGGTGGCCCCGGCCGACGCGGTGCGCATCGCCAACCGGCTGCGCGACATGCTCGACGCCGTCCGGATGCCGCCGAACGGGTGAGGATGACCGCCCGACGCCGGTTTACCGGAACCGGCGCGGTGTGTGACGAAATCTGACACGATGAACACGAGATGTGGGCCTCCGCACGAGGGGGGCACCCGAGGTCGGGAAGACAGTAGGGGAGTAAGGGCAGATGAGCGGTGGTCAGTACACGACCGAGTTCGACATCATGCTCAGGGCCGCCGGTAACGCGCGTGAGACCAACGCCCAGGTCCAGGCGATCCTGAGTCAGCTCCGGGGCAAGGTGGGCGAGGTCTCCGGCTTCTGGAACGGCGACGCCCGCCGTGCGTTCGAGGCCCTCATGGAGGTGTGGGACAGCCGCGCCCTCCAGCTCAGCCAGGCGCTCGACGGCATCGCGGAGGCCATGGACACCTCCCGCGTGACCTACGAGCACCGCGAGGAAGAGACCTCGCAGGCCATGTCCGGCATCCAGAACGCCCTCGGCTGACCGCAGAGCTGATCAGAGAACCACGGGAGACACCATGTCCGGAGGAGAGATCAAGGTCAGCTTCGGCGACCTGGAGGCCACCGCCACGTACATCGACCAGAAGTCGCAGGAGGCCAACCAGCTCCTGGCCGACCTCAAGTCGATGCTGCAGCCGCTGGTCGCGACCTGGACCGGTAGCGCGGCGGAGAACTACAACCACAAGCAGCACCTGTGGGACACCGCGGCCGCCGACCTGAACAGCGTGCTGCACCAGATCAGCACCGCGCTGCACACGGCGAACGCCAACTACATCGAGGCGGAGAACGCCAACACGCGCCGCTGGGCCTGACCTCGGTCCGATCTCCACGTTAGGGACGTCACCGCACGGTGGCGTCCCTTCGTGCTGTTCCGGGCCGGCGGCCCCGCCGTAGGCTCGGGCCATGACCGCGACGACCCCTCCCGTGCTGTGGACCCCGGACGCCGATGCCGTGCGCCGCACCAGGATGGCCGCGTTCCGCACCTGGCTGGCCGGCTCGCGCGGCGTCGAACTGGCCGACGGCTACCAGGCGCTGTGGCGGTGGTCCGTGGAGCAGCCGGAGGTGTTCTGGGGCGCCGTGGCGGAGTTCCTCGAGGTGCGCTTCCACGACCAGCCGACGGCCGTGCTGGCGGACGCCGCGATGCCCGGTGCCCGCTGGTTCCCCGGTGCCACGCTGAACTACGCGGAGCACTCGCTGGCCGTCGGGCCGGGACGCCAGGACGGTGACCTGGCGGTGGTGTTCGCCCGGGAGGACGGGCTGGAGCAGGAGCTGACGTTCGGCGAGCTGCGGGACCAGGTGGCGGCCGCGCGGGCCGGTCTGCGGCGGCTCGGGGTGCGGCGCGGCGACCGGGTGGTGGCGCTCATGCCGAACTGCCCGCAGACGCTCGTGGCGTTCCTCGCGGCGGCCAGCCTGGGCGCGGTGTGGTCGTCCTGCTCGCCGGACTTCGGCGTGCGCGCCGTCGCCGACCGGTTCGTGCAGATCGAGCCCACCGTGTTCCTGGCGGTCGACGGCTACCACTACAACGGTCGGCGGTTCGATATCCGCGGCACCGTGGCCGAGCTGCGGGCCCAGCTGCCGACGCTGCGCGCCACGGTTCTCGTGCCTTACCTGGACGAGGCCGCCACCATGCCGGACACCGAGTCCTGGGCGTCGCTGCTGGCCGTCAGCGAGCCGCTGGCGTACGAGGCCGTGCCGTTCGACCATCCGCTGTGGGTGCTGTACTCGTCGGGGACGACGGGGCTGCCGAAGGGCATCGTGCACGGGCACGGCGGGATCGTGCTGGAACACCTGAAGTCGTTGGGGCTGCACAAGGATCTCGGGCCGGGCGACCGGTTCTTCTGGTTCAGCACCACGGGCTGGATGATGTGGAACCTGCTGATCTCCGGGTTGCAGGTGGGCGCCGCGATCGTGCTGTACGACGGCAGCCCGGCGCACCCGGACCTGTCGGCGCTCTGGCGGCTCGCGGACCGGCACCGCGTCACCTACTTCGGCACCTCGGCGCCGTACGTGCAGTCGTGCCTCAAGGAGGGACTGCGGCCGCGCGACGAGTTCGCCCTGTCGTCGCTGACAGCCATCGGGTCGACGGGCGCGCCGCTCACCCCCGAGGGCTTCGACTGGATCGCCGACGCCGTGGGCGCGCACATCCAGATCTGCTCGGTGTCCGGCGGCACGGACCTGTGCACCGCGTTCGTCGGATCGGCACCGGACGTGCCGGTCTGGCAGGGCGAGATCTCCTGCCTGATGCTCGGCGCCGCCGTGGCCTCCTACGACGAGGACGGCAAGGAACTGCTGGACGAGGTCGGCGAACTGGTGGTCACCGCCCCCATGCCGTCGATGCCGGTGTTCTTCTGGAACGACCCGGACGGCACCCGGCTGCGCGAGGCGTACTTCGACACCTACCCCGGCGTGTGGCGGCACGGGGACTGGATCCGGATCACCGAGCGCGGCTCGTGCGTCATCTACGGCCGGTCGGACTCCACGCTGAACCGCGGCGGCGTGCGGATGGGCACCAGCGAGTTCTACCGCGTCGTCGAAGGACTCGACGAGGTGCTCGACTCCCTCGTGATCGACACCTCCGGCGCCGGCCGCTCCGACGGCGAGCTGCTGTGCTTCCTGGTGCTCGCCCCCGGCGTGGAACTGGCGGACGTCGAGCCCCGCCTGCGCGCCCTGCTGCGGGCCGAGCTGTCCCCCCGTCACGTCCCCGACCAGTTCCACGTCGTCGACGACATCCCCCGCACCCTCAACGGCAAGAAGTGCGAGGTCCCCGTCAAGAAGATCCTCGCCGGCGCCACCCCCTCCGGAGCCGTCAGCGCCGACGCCCTCCGCAACCCCGCCGCCCTGGACGTCTTCGTATCCCTGGCGGCCCGCTGACCAGCGGTTTCCCGAGCGCCGCCCGGCATGGTCACCCGGAACGCGGGTACCGCTTTGCCCCCCGCCCGGGGGCCTGTGTACGCTTGCCGCCTGGTGGGCCGAGAGGCCCCGGGAGGCTTCGCCTAGTCTGGTCTATGGCGCCGCACTGCTAATGCGGTTGGGGGCTTAAACCCCCTCCCGGGTTCAAATCCCGGAGCCTCCGCGGTACCACCGGTCCCCTCGGGGGCCACCAACTGAACACTGCGCCCGTAGCTCAACGGATAGAGCATCTGACTACGGATCAGAAGGTTAGGGGTTCGAGTCCCTTCGGGCGCGCAAGGCTCTCACCAGCGGAAACGCCTCCACCGAAGATCCACAACTAGCCTGGTTGTGGATCTTTGTCCATCTATCTGTCCATCCAGCGTGCTTACACTGCTGGTCATGGCAGGTTCTCGGCGGCGTCAGAAGGACCTCACCGGCATCCGTCAGCGGGGGTCCACGTACCAGGTCCGGGTCTTCTCCGGGGTCGACCCGGTGACCGGCAAGAAGGCGTACCTCAGCGCCTCGGCACCTACCGAGGACGAGGCGATCAAGCTCCGCGACCGGCTCCAGCGCGACATCACCGACAACAAGGCCGCTCGTACCTCGGTGACGGTCGCGTACCTCCTGGACGAGTGGTTGTCCGCGCATCGCGTCGAGCTGAAGACGCGGCAGAGCTACGAACTGCTCATCACCAAGTTCATCAAGCCGACCCTCGGCGACGTGCCGCTGCCGAAACTGGCGCGGCTGGGGCCGCAGGTCTTCGAGCGGCTCTACGCGGACCTGTCCCGGTGCCGGCGCCGTTGTGGCGGCCGTGAGTTCATCGAGCACCACGCCAGGTGTCCGCAGTCCGCCGGGACCGGGGATGCCTGCAACGCGGGCTGCAAGCCGCATTCCTGCCGCCCCTTGGCTCCGTCGTCGGTCCGTCAGGTGCACGCGGTACTCAGCGGCGCGCTGAGCGCGGCCGTCCGGTGGGGCTGGATGGGCGTCAACCCGGCCGACGCGGCCGTGAAGCCGCGTGCCTCCACGCCTCAGCCCAAGCCGCCGACCTCCGAGCAGGCCGCCGAGATCGTGAAAGCCGCGTGGTCGAAGGACGAGGAATGGGGAACCTTCGTCTGGCTGACGTTCGTCACCGGTGCGCGACGCGGCGAACTCGTCGGATTGCGGTGGAAGGACTTCAATACCGTGACGCGCGTCCTGACCATCGAACGAAGCGTCGTCCGCGGCGACGGTGAACTCGTCGTGAAGGACACCAAGACACACCAGATGCGGCGGATCTCCCTGGACGAGGCCACGGCGGAAATCCTCGCCGAGCACAAGAAGCGATATCACGACCTGTGCGCTGAGGCCGCCATCGCGCCGTCCGGCGACGCCTACATCTTCTCCCACGAGCCGGACCACTCCCGGCCGTGCGACCCGGACGCGATCAGTCATCGTTACACGCGAATGGCGGCCAAGCTGGGAATCAAGACGCACCTCCACCAGTTGCGCCACTACAGCGCAACCGAACTCCTGGCAGCCGGCGTGGACCTCCGTACGGTGGCCGGTCGGCTCGGACATGGTGGCGGCGGCGCAACAACCCTCAAGGTCTACGCCGCGTGGCACGCCGGAGCTGACAAGCAGGCCGCCGCCTTATTGGCCTCGCGGTTGCCAGCTCGGCCGACGCCTACGACGGCCCCCATCTAGCTCCGAGTAGTTCCTGCGCAGGTCGGTATCGGACTGAGCTTGCCGATCTGGCAGGACTACGGCGTGGGGTCGATCCTCATGGTGGAACCCGAAACCGTCAACGGTCCCCGGTCTGTTCCGACTCCACGGGAGGCGGAGATTCCGGCTCAGCCGCAGGCGGCCACTCCGGCAGCGTGCCGCGTTCGGGCTCCATCCGGTGCAACTGACGGGACTTCGAGATCCGCTTGAATGCATATGCGACGGCCTCCTCCGGCGACCAGATCCGAAAGCCGTTGAACGCTTCTGCCACGGCGGCGTGCTTATTGAGGATCCGGCGGTCACGAGTAACAAACGCGTAGGCCCCATATCGGATGGCCGTTGCCACGTGCATAGCGTCGCGAAAATGACTCTTCCTGGCTGTCGCTCGATTCACGCCCGGATAGAGAATCGACCATACTGCATCGAGGCGGGTGGCATCGTCGGCGCTAGCAAGGACCGAAGCTCCAAGACGAGAGTGGCCGAGTACCATCGGGCCGAGCGTTTCGGGGTATTCCGAGCTGAGAGTTGTTAGTGTATCGCGCAGTTCTGTTGAGGCGGAAGCCAGTTCGGTATCTATAACATCGGTACGAGCGAGGGCAATCCAGCCCTCCTTGTGTAAGCGCCTGAGGGTCACAGCAGCTTCGTCCGATGCGTCTAAGATGTGGGTATCGATGTAGATGCTCAGATTGAGCAAGTTATGGTACTCGTCATCACTCATAGTTGTGACCTCCGTGGCAGGCTTCAATCTAACTACAACAACTCCTCGTGGGAAAGAATATCACCATCGTGAGCTGGGGTGCGATCACGAACGGAAGGGCAGCGACAAATTACGCGAGGCCAACCGGTTCAGATGGCGACGTGCATGGCGGCATCCCGATTTGTCGAAGGGTGGTCACGTCGATCCGAGAGACGGGACGGCGATACGGCCGGACGGGACGGGATGCGCTGCGAGACCTCGGGTGCCTTGCGCGTTGGTGGTCGGCCGAGTGTCGGTCGCCCAGAGTAGCCTGCTTTGCATGACGAAGCGCGCGGATCGCCTCCTCGATGAGATCGAGGACGGTGCGCTGGATAACGGGACATCGATCAGCGACCTCCTGCGAAAGGTCGTCGCTCTCGGCGGTACGTCAGGTTCGGACGAGATGCGGGCGTGGGCCACACGTGAGTTGCGCGGGTACGGGCCGGGCGAGGAGTTGCCGCACTATCGTAAGGTCTACGCGCCGCTTCAGATGGACGCCGTCATGCCCGGAGGCATCGTCAGGGGCCAGATGGTGAGTTCGTTACATCTTCCGGACTTTGCCCGGGACGAGATCACCGATGAGGTCCGCCTCGCTCGTGGTGTTGCCGAGATAGAACGGCTCGTGACTGACTGTGAGCCAGGCGAGCCGATAAGGTTGCAGCCGCCGGGTGCACAGGACCTTGTCGCGTTCATGAACTATTCAGGCAATTGGACCGGTCACATTGAAAGGATCTATTGGAGTGCGGCGCGAGCGAGCGTTGCTGGGATCCTGGACCAAGTCCGGACGACGCTGGTCGCGATGGTGGCGGAGATTCGAGCCACGTCCCCGCGAGGCGAAGTGATTCCGTCGGCCGATGTAGGGAACAACGCCATCCAGTTTGCAGTGACCGGCAAACGGAATAAGATCACGTTCGCTGCTGTGCAAGGCGCCGCGTCTGCGACCAGCGCTGTCCCGGATTCGCCCTCGGAGGCATCTAGCTCACGGAACTGGCTCAAGATTGCTGGCACGATCATTGTTGCGCTCGTCGGCATTGCTGCTGCCGTCCTTGCCCTAATGCAAGTACAAGGTTGGTCGTTCTAGCGGCCGACCCGCCGTGCCACCCCCTTTGTCCTTCCGCATCCGCGCCAGACTGGCATTGCGCCGCAGGGTTGTCACAGCTAGAAACTGCCAGGTCGGTCACAGGGCGGCTTGAGGTCGCGGGAGACCGTCCCGGCCGCAGCTTTGCGTCGGCAGGCTTCTTGGTGTTCGACGGGTGCCGTTGGGCCGCGTTGGACCCCGGTGTTCGGCCGGGATGGGGTCGCTGTCGTTGCCCGGGATGCGGAGGGCTGCGGTGCGGCGGCAGCGGCCCCTAGGGCATGGGAGGGCCGATGACTGGCGAGATTCGGTGTGAGCTGGCGGTGGCGGAGGATGGGGCCACGGTGTCCGTGACGCGGGCGGTGGGTTGTGCGCCGGCTGACGTTGGGGAGATGTGCTGGTTGGTGGCCACGGGTGATTCTGTGGTCCGTGATGCCGATGTGTCGGTGTCGGCTGCGAGCTTCGGTCGGTTGTTGTGGCTGGGTGACCGGGTGCCTTTGCCGGCCGATTACGCCGGCTTGGTGTCGGCGGCCGAGGCCGGAGCGTCGGTAGGTGGCCGGGTGCGTTGCGAGATTGAGTTGCTGCCCGGCGGAACCGTGACGTTGTTCCGTTCTCCGGCGTGTACCGAGGGGCTCGCGGCCGACCTCGCAGGGCAGGTGGCCGGACGGTCGGCACGTGTCCGAGATGTCACGCCGGGCGCTTCCGGCGCGTTGTGGCCCAGGCGTTAGCACGGGCGGGCATTCATCACGTAAAGGGCGAGAGCTTGCGTGCGCCCACGAAAGTGACATTGATGGCGCCCGATCACGGCTGACCTTGCTCGGGCTGCCTGTTCACAGCGGAGGTGTTTCGTCGTGAATGGTTATCGGTTGGTGGCCGCCGGAGGTGGTTCCGACTCGGCGCGGCTTCGGGAACGGCTGTTCCAGCATGGATCGGCCACGCTTTCCGACTCCGAGTTGGTCGCAACCCTGTTGTCGAACGGTCAGAAGGGCGCGACCGCGCTCGAAGTCGCCGAGCGGCTGCTCCGGGCGGTCGGTGGGGTTCCAGGGCTGGAACGGCAGGACCCCGAGGTGTTGTTCCGTCGACACGGCCTGAGTCGCGTTGCGGTGGCCCGGTTGGTTGCCGCGCTGGCGTTGTCGTCGCGGCGTGATCCGATGGGCATGGTGAAGGTCGGTCGCACGGCGGACCTGGTGCCCGTGTTCCGGCCGATTCTGACCGGGCTGCGCCACGAACGCCTCGCCGTGGCCGTTGTCGACCGGGCCTGCCGGGTTCTGGCGGTCCGCGCAGTCACCGACGGTTCCACCGACGGCGTCTTCCTGCCGATACGCGACATCATGGCGGCGGTACTGCGCTACGACGGCCACGCATTCGCCATCGCTCACAACCATCCGTCCGGCGACCCCACTCCAAGCGAGCAGGACCGTGCCGCCAGCCGCAGGTGTGCTGCGGCAGCCGAGACCGCCGGCCTGAGGTTCTACGGGCACGTGGTCCTCGGTGCGCAGGACACCTGGGCCAGCGCCCACCCGTCGGAGGCGTCGAACGGCATCGACACGTCGTTGGTGCGCCTGTCCGGCAGGACACCCGTGGCGGAGGCCCAGCGATGATCCGCACGACAACAGTGCCGGGCCACTGCGAGGTCGTCTTCCGCGACACGGATGAGCGCGCGGTGTTCGACCGGCTGGCGGCATGGGTGCGCCATTGGTACTCCGAGATCGAGGTGTGCGGCGTCGCGCACGACGTCGCGTGGGACCCGCTGCCGGACTCGCCGGTCCCCGGCGACGAGCGTGAGGTCTTCACCCTGACACTTCGGTTCAGGACGGGCGCCCTGAGGCGCCCGGATTGGCCCGGCAGCGCGCCAGGAGGCCAGACCGACTGAACCCCACGACCTCCGCAGACGAGAAGGCCGTGAACCCGTCACAGGTGACGTGATGGGTTCACGGCCTTCGTGGCACCACCAGGGCGTCACGCGAGCGTCAGCGCACGCAGACGGGCGAGGTGGCGGCGGGAGCCGATCTCGGTTGCGAGGCGCCAGGCGTGACCGGCGTGCTCGCGGGCCTCGTCGAGGCGGCCGCGGGCGATGAGGGCCGTGGCGAGGTCGGCGCGGAGACCGGCTTCGGCCCGGGTGAACGTCGGGTCGAGTCGCCGCAGGGCATCGCCGAGAACGGCGGGAGCCTCGGGGTCACGGAGGACGGACATGGCATGGCCGCGCCAGCGGTGCAGGTGGGCTTCGTCGAGGAACAGGAACGGGAGGACGGGTTCCGCCGGGTTCGGCGGTAGGCAGGCGTCGGCGGCGTCGAACGCGCGCAGGGCCTCCGTGCGGTTGCCCGCCGAGGCGAGTCCTTCGCCGTGGGCCGCCGCGAGCCAGGCAGTGAGCAGCGGTGGTGCGGCGGTCGTGAGGTCGCGGGCGGTGCCGAGCTGGGAGACGGCGGCGTCCCGTTCGCCGAGGTCGATGAGGATGACGGCCTGCTGGGCGGTGGCGTGGGCGAGCAGGGCCGCCGAGTCGGACTCGTGTGCGGCGGTCTTGGCCTGTTCGTGGTGCTGCCATGACTGCGTGAGGCGGCCGAGGTCCAGGGCGGCCCAGCCGGCGAGCGCCCTGGCGTGCGCGAGCAGTTCGGCGAGGCGGCTCCGGGTGGCCGGGGTGAGGCTGTGGGTCAGGAGCGCGGCGAGCTGCTCGGCCTTGGCGGTGACCTCGTGATACGTGGCCTCGGCGCCGAGCTGGCGATCGAGTCGCCGCAGTGCGTCGAGTTGCCAGGCCATCAGGTCGAGCGTGACCGCGTCGATGCGCCGGGACGCGCCGAGGCGTAGCCGTAGCTCGGCGTCCAGGGCGGCGGTCTCGTCGGAGGCCGGCACGGCCGTCGGCGGGCCGAGCAGGACCGCGATCGGCACGCCGAAGATCCGTTCGAGCAGGCGCGCCGTCGGCGGCTGCACCGGGCCGAGCGGTCGGTTGTTGCTGCGACGACCCGCCGCGAGGCGTTGCAGGTGTCGCAGGCTGAGCGTGCCCACCTCGCCGTGCTCACGGGCGAACCGCTCGGCGAACTCCACGAATTCCTCGTAGGTCTGGCGCCGCTCGCGGATCTTCAGTTCGAGCACGGTCCGGGGTTCGGTCCGCTTGCTCATCTCCCCTCCCAGGTCGCCCTGATGACGCAGGCAGGTCGTTCCGCTTCGCCATGGGATGACGAAGGGTCGATTTCGGTCTGACAGGTGCGTGCTCACCCCATGAGGTGAGCCGTGGCGGGACGGGAGGCCCGGTGTCCTCTGCGCGACGGCGACCGGTGTGGGTCACCGCGACCGACGGGAACGACCACGCCGTGACCGACCAGGAGTGGGCTCTCGGACGAGGCTCGGGCGCCTTCCGCGCGCTGTGCGGGCGGTGGTCTCGTCGGTGTCGATGCTGGCGCCGCCGCGTCCGCCGTGCGTCGCCTGCGGGACGGCGGCGCGCGGTCGCTGCCAGCCGGCCGCGCGGGGTGTGACGGCCGCTCGGGTCCTGTCCCGGATGCGCATGCCGGCCGACCTCGGGCACGTTCGTGACGGCTTCGCGCGGGGTCGTCACAGCCGTCACAAGGAGCGTTCTCCCTGATCAAGGGCCGATCCGGGTGTCACAGGGCTTGTGACACCGAGAGCTGGGGTGTGACGGCCCGTGACGCTCACGAGGAGAGTTCCTCGGCGGCGGCGCGGAGGTCCGCGGTGCGGTAGCCCCGGACCTGGCGGGCGCCGTCTTCGGTGGTGATCCGGCCCGGCCGGGGTCGGCACCCGAGGTCGCTCATCTGCCGCGCGAACGTGGTGCGTTCCATGCCCAGCGCGTCGAGGAGTTCGGCCGTGGGAACGAAGTCGCGCGAGTCCAGCTCGTCGCCGAGGTAGGCCACGACCGACGCGAGCGGCTCCGGCACGGTGGGTGCCGGTGCGAGCGGCGCCGGGATGACGGACAGGGTCGGGATCGTACGGTCCCCGGCCGCGTGCCCGGTCAGCGTGTCGGCCGTCCGGCGCAGCTCCCGGCCGCGTTCGCAGATCAGGCGCCAGTCCTCGTTGGGCATGTAGTAGGTCCGCACCGTCACGGCCAGCTCGGCGGCGACATCGCCGTCGGGACGCAGGATGCCGACGCCCTTGTGGGTGGGCAGGAGGCGGCTGCTGTCGTAGCCGCGCGTGTTCATCTGCTCCCCGAGCACGATGTTGCTGTCCCGCCAGTCCATGACCCGCAGCGCGAAGCGCGAGCCCATGACGGCGCGCAGGCCGGACGGGATGGTCTGGGAGTCGGGTCGCTGCGTCGCCAGTAGGAGCACGACGCCGGCGGCCGGACCCTTCTTGGCGAGCCACGTCAGCAGCTCGCCGATGTGCTCCCCGGCCGGAACCTGCCTGCCGTGCACCTCGACGGGAGTCCGGTCTCCCAACGGCACCTGCACCTCGTCGACGACGATGGCGGTGACCGGCATGTCGAGGTCCCGATCCCGGGACAGCTCGGGAGTGAGCTTGGACTCGGGGCAGCGGCGGTCGTCCAGCTCGCGCATCCGCGAGTAGCGGCCCTGCACCTCGGCGACCAGCTCGGCCAGCCACGCGGCCAGGGTCAGCACGTGCTCGGTGTCGTCGCCGGACATGAACCGGTGCGCCACCTGCGCCGCCGCATCCCAGTCCTTGCCCGCCTTGAAGTCGGCGACGTAGAGCCGGGTGTGCGGATCGAGGACGAGCCCGGCGGCCGCCAGGCGCGCGGCGAATGTCTTGCCCTGCCGGGGAATCGCACCGATGAGCAGCGAGGTCCACACGAGCGGCAGGTCGATCCGCCGGCCCCGGGCGTCGAGCCCGAACGGCACCGGCCGCCAGGCGTCCCAGAACCGCGCGTTGAGCAGCGGCGTTCGCGTCGGGGGCCGGGAGTAGGGGTCGTCGTCGGCGACCCACAACGCGATGCGCCCGGCGTGCCCTCCGTTGCCGCGTACCCGCTCCACGACGAGTTGCAGCTCGTCCACGGCCAACGCGGACGCCAGGTCGTCGCGGTTCTTCACCACGTCGGCCGCCTTGCGGGTGGCGGGTAGGTCGACCGTGACGGCCCAGCCGTCCCCGACCCGGGTGGCGCGCTCGACCAGGCGCAGGGCCTCGTCCTTGCCGATGAGCTTCGCGTCCCGGAAGGCATCCACGAGCACCTGCGGGTCCATCGTCCACGTCAGGGTCCGCGGACCGGCCAGTACTGGGCGGCGGCCGGGGCTGCCGTCCTTGCGACGGCCCAAGACCGCCAGCACCAGGGGAAGCGCGACCGCCGCGATCCACAGTGGACGGTCACCGATGACGACGTGCGCGACCAGCACGCCCATGATGGCCGCGGCCAGCACGGCCGCCGTGACCTTCCAGCGGAACAGTGCCAGGGCGCGGATCTCGGTGAACTTGTCCGCGAGCTTCTCGGCCTGCTCGGCGGCATTGCGGAAGTCCCGCACGCTCACCCACCGGCGCCACGCCCGCGCCGCTGCCACGGCACCCCGCGCCACCGCGCCCACGAACCGCCAGGGTGAGCGCAGCACGGCGACAACGGCATCCTTCGCGGCCTGCCTGGCGTGGCGCCATGACTTGAGCGCGGTCGGCACCCGGGGCGAGTGCCGCCACCACAGGGCCACTGCCGCCGGGCGGGCCGGTTCCACGAGTTCGCCGTCGAGCACCGGGTCGGCCAGCACGACTGCCGCTGCCGGATCAGCCGCAGTGGCATCGGTCAGGGAGCCGAGGGCCAGCCGCGCAGTGGCGGCCGGCCCCGAGCCTCGGCGGGGCGTGCTCATCGACCCTCACCCCGTCGGCGCCTCGACACGTCGAGCGTGGTCACGGTCAGCGCCCTGGTGATCCCGTGCGCGGCGAACAGGGCGGGCACCGCTAGGACCACGAGCAGCACGGTCGTGTTCAACGGGTGCCGGATCACGAGCCACTGCACGCCCACGATCACGCCGGCCGTCACCAGCACCCGGCCGACGAGCGAGACCACCCGCACCCCGGTCCGCGCCGCGTCGGCCGCCCGCCGTGCCCGGCGCACGCTGGCGCGCCACAGCACGACCAACCCGAGCAGCACGCCGAACGCCGCGGCCACCTCGATCGGCGTCACGTCGATCGTCACGGCGCACCCCCGTACGTCGGGTCCTCGCGGAACAGCCACACCGGGTGCAGCTCCCGCCGGTCGTCGTCGGTCATGGCGCCCCACACGCCGATCGCGGTGGGGCCAGCCTCGCGGAGGTCCAGTTCGAGGCACTCGTCCTGCACCGGGCACCCGGCGCACAACCGGGCCGCCAGCTCGGCGTCCGCGCTCTCCTCGCCGCTCATGGCGGGGATGTCGCCGCGGGTGAACGCCCAGAGGCACAGGCCGTTCTCGGTGACGACCTTCGCGAGCACCCCGGTCGGCGTCCACATCAGCCGATCGAGCCGGGCCGCGATCGCGTCGAGCTGCTCCGGGGTCATCGCGCACCCCCGAGCCGGTGCGCCAGCTCGCGTGCCGTCCGGCGCTCGGCGGCGACCTTCGCCACGTCGACGCAGCTGCCGGTCTCGATGGCGTCGGTGATGAGCTGGTCGACCGCCACGGCCGGGACCACGAAGCGGCCCCGGATGCGCACGGCGGGAAAGGCGTCGTCGTGAATCGCGCGGTAGAGGGTGTTGGCGTTGCAGCGCAGAATCGCCGCCGCCTCGTGAACGGTGTAGAAGGCCGGCGGACCGGCGTTGGACATGGCGGTACCCATGAGAGAAGTCCCTTCGGGATATTCAGGACAAAGATCGGGATGATTTCATCCCGCAAGTACGCAACGTGTTCTCACAACCGCGTGGCGTGACGTATGGTGCGGCCGTGCAATGGCTGGTCACCGCTAATCTCGGCGCTCAGGCGGAGCGCGGAGGAATGGGTGTCCGAGGATTGGGCGGCGGTCTCGAAGGCCATCAACGAGCGCATGACCGCGCTCGGCCTTCGACAGGGCGAGTTGGTGCGGCGCGCCCACGTCTCCAAGGCGATCGTCCGGGAGCTTCAGCACAACGTCGTTCAGCGCCGGCGCAGCGCCCGGACCCTCGAAGCCCTGTCGGTCGCGTTGGACTGGCACCCGAGGCACCTGCTGGCCGTCCTGAACGGCCGCAGACCGCCGGAGCCGGGCGACCCGATGGGCGACGAGGGCGAGGCCACCCCGGCGCGCCTGGCGGCCATCGAGGGCCGGCTCAGCGAGATCGCGGAGCGGCTGGACCAGATCAGCGCGAGCCTCGCCACGGTGGCCGATCACGTGGCGCCTCGCCGGCGCTGACGCATCGGGGTTGCGGTGGCGTGTGTTCATGCCACCAACAAACGGCATTCGCAGCCGTACGAATAGTTGGCTCTGGTTAACGCATGCCCTGTTAACCAGAGTTAATCGCGCAGGGTGGGGGCCGGTAGTCCGAGGGGGACGCGGGTGGGAGAAAACCAGCTCAAGGCGGTGCGCCAGCAGCACGGATACTCCGTGGCCGAGGTCATCCGCATGATGTGTCAGCGGGCTGCGGTGCTGAACATACCCGTCATGTCCGCCGTCAGCCTCAAGACGAAGATCTCCCGCTGGGAGAACGGACACGAGCCGGTGAGCCAGCCCGGCTATCGGCGGCTGTTCCGCGAAATTTACGGCCGTACCAATGCCGAACTCGGATTCCCGCCGGAACCCGAGGACTCGGACGCGGACGAGCTCCTGGCCCGAATCGCCGTCGCGCGCTCACTGGACGCGGGCACAGTGGAGCTGTTCCGGCGCCAGGTCGACACCGCCCGGCACGTGGACCGCAGGTTCGGCGGCGTCACCGTGCTGGACCAGTTGCGGGCGACCATCGCGCAGATCGAGAGCCTTCTCGGCTACAGCACCCAGCGCGGACACCGCGAGCAACTCGCCGGCGTGCTCACCGAGGCATCGGCACTCGCCGGCTGGGAAGCACTGGACCGCAACGCCATCCGCCAGGCGTGGGACCACCACGAGCGCGCCAAGTCCGCCGCCCGCGAAGCCGGCTCACCCTCCCTCTACGCGCACTCGACCGCCCAGCAGGCGTTCATCCTCATCGACCTCGGCGAACCGGCCGCCGCCGTCGAGCAGCTCGCCGACGCCCGTAGCCACGCTGATGGGGCACCCGCGCTGCTGCGGTCCTGGCTCGCCGCCGCACACGGCGAGGGCCTCGCCGCAGCCGGACACCGCGACGAGGCCCTCCGAGCCTTCGATGACGCACACTCGCTGCTGCCGTCCGACCCCGACGACCCGTCCCTGCCGTTCCTGTTCCTCGGCGGCGCCCACCTCGACCGCTGGCGCGGCCACGCCCTCTCCCGCCTCGGCGAACGCGACGCCATCACCCAACTCGCCGACGCCCTACCGCGCCTGCCGCCGGACTTCGTACGCGCCCGCACAGGAATGCTGGTCGACCTCGCCCACGCCTACGCGGCCGCCGGTGATCGAGACGCCACACTCGACCACGCCCGCCAAGCCCGACGCCTCGCCATCCAGATCAAGTCCGACCGCCAACTACGCCGGCTCTCCGGCCTCGTCCTCCCGATCGGCCGCAGGGGCCGCGGCTCGTAGCGCGTAGTACAGCAACGGCACCAACGCCCCGGAACCGAGCAACTGCCGCTGCTTCGCCAGCTCAGGAATCCGGCTCAACGGCACCCACTCCAGCCGACCCACCTCCTCGGTGTCGGTCGGCTCACCCACCTTCTCCGCCCGCCGCCACAAGAACACGTCGATGGGTGCGGTGACGTTGCCTGGCAGCGGCTCGAAGCCGATCAGGTGCTCCGGCTCGCCGACGGGCCGGTACCCGCTCTCCTCCACCGCCTCCCGCGCCGCCGTCTGGGCCGGCTCCTCCCCGTCCTCCACCAGCCCGCCCAGCAGCTCATACCCCCACTGGTCCGTCGCGAACCGGTACCGCCACAGCATCAGTACCCGGTCCGCATCGTCCACGATCATCGCGATCGCGATGGGCGTGAAGTGCACCACGTGGTAATCCCACCGCTCCCCGTTCGGCGCTTGGACGTCCACTAGCCCGAGGCGAACCCACCGGTTGTCATAGATCGTCCGTTCGCCATACTTCTGCCACATTCCGCGGGCGCCAGTCATGTCGGGAGTCTATGGGGCCATTCGGCTTGGCCTGAGCAGGCCGTCGCCAGGGTGCAACGGCTGGCGTGCCCGGACCCCTCCTGCAGCCGACCGCTGGGCATGAGCGAACTTCCGCTAGCATAAAGTACAATGGAGGACATCGCGCCAGCATTATGAGGTGTACGCCAAACCCCGCCCGCCAATATTCGAACGGAGTGAAGTGAAAAGCTTCGATTCCAGGGTGTATAGTGTCAACGACTATCGAGAATGGGATTCTGCGGGCCAGTTGGTCCTGTCTCCTAGGTTTCAACGGCGGGAGGTATGGACCGACACGGCACGCTCCTATCTCATGGACACTATTATTCGGGGGAAGCCGATCCCCAAGATCTTTCTCCGCCAGCGGATCGATATATCGACGGGGCGCAGCGTTCGTGAGGTTGTTGATGGGCAACAGCGCTTGAGGACCATATTGGCGTTTGTGGGGGATGGTCTCATGATGCGCCGTAGTCATAACAGAGACTATGGCGGGCTTTACTTTAGCCAGCTGCCCGAAGATGTGCGCCTGGCGCTGTTGAACTACGAACTCTCTACGGACCTCCTGGTCAATGTTTCCGACGGAGAGGTGCTTGACATATTTAGCAGGCTGAACTCACATGCGGTGGTGCTTAATCCGCAAGAAAAGATCAACGCGTCACATTTCGGTGAGTTCAGGCAGCTGGCCGATGCGCTGGCGCATGAATTTTTTGAATACTGGATCTTCAATCGGATCATGCGCGAAGCGCAAGTGATGCGCATGCAAGACGTATCACTGACGGCAGACCTGCTCATAGCAATGTGCGACGGCATTCAAAGCAAGAAGCAAATACCAGCGTACTATGCGGCCTTCGAGAACGACTTCCCCTATGACTCGGATGCCCTGGCTAGCAAGTTCCGTGCAACCATGGCGGCAATGTCGAGTCTGTATCCGGAAGGCCTGATTGAAACGGAGTTCCGCCGAGTTCACCTGTACTATAGCCTGTTTACAACTATCTTCGGGCTCCTTTTTGATCTACCCCGGGAGGTGCCACCCGCTCGACGATTCGACGAGGTAAAAATAAGTGAGCTACGTTTTCGGCTCGATCATGTCGACGCAGTGTTTGTGGCCGAGGACCCAAGTCAACTGCCCGTTCGTGATCGTCAATTCTTGAATGACAGCCGGCGGGCTACGACGGACGCTGCGGTTAGGAGGAGGAGGACGCAATATCTGACTGAACTGGCCACGACTATCGGGGGATAGTGGGATGAACTCCATACTGGCCACCCTGAATTCCTCGGCCCAGGTGGCTACGAAGATGGTGCAAGACGCCCATAAGACAGACTCTTCGGGGTCCTATCTGCGAAGCCCGGATGAACGTGAGGTGATAGCCGAAGCGTGTTTCATGCGGCTCTTTATTGCACTGGAGGAGTACTTCGAGGCGGCGTTCGGGCATTACCTAATGGGAGGTGTGAGCACCAGTGGGTGGGCGCCGGTCGCCTATGCATCACCGCCAACCTTGGAGCATGGGCACAACATGCTTATTGGCCTCATGCGTTTCGTCGACTGGTCCACTTCGGAAAGTGTCCGAAGGTTGGCGCGGTTGTACTTTAAGGATGGTGAGCCATTCGATTCGCCTCTAGCTTCTGCTGTTAGCGACTTGCAAGACATGAAGACCGTTCGGAACGCTGCGGCGCACGTTTCTCGCACCACTACGGCTCCATTGGACGCACTTTATCGTCGCTGGACAGGGTCGCCGCGGCAAGGGGTTTCAGCGTACGAGATGATCCTTGCGACTGGTCATGCTTCGGGCGCCAGCTTTCTTGCGCGTGCGGATGCGGTTGTTTCCAGCATCGGATCGCAGATTGCCAATCGATAAGCTTGATACTTCGGAGATCTGTGCTAAGGGCGGTCTAACGCGGACTCCGCAGTCGGCCTTCAATCATGTACCCGGTTGCGACCTCCAGTCAATTGACGGGCACTTGCCCAGGGTATTGCGTCCACAGGGCCAAAGGTTCGTGACCCCGGTGGCGTCGATGACCTCCTGGGGCGCGTCGGCGGGTAGGTCGCGCTGGTAGTGCATGGTCAGCCTCCTGGGAGCAGCGGGATCGGGTCGGGGTCCGCCGACGTCATGGTCTCGCACCGGTAGGTCGCGCGGCCGGATCGAACGGGTCCGCGCGCGTGCAGGTCTCCTCGGAGCCGTCCGCCCGGGTCGTGGTCCACCGCAGCGGCGGCGTCCCGGCCGGCAACGGCCCGGCGTCGGCGGTAGCGCCATCGGTGTAGGTGACGACCAGGCGGCCGTTGACCACCGCGGTGGACGCCACCCTACGGACGGGCTCACCGTCGGCGCCGTCCCGCCCGTTCGCGCCGGCGTCGCCGACCACCGGGCCGACGTCCTGGGTGGTGCCGTCGCTGTAGACGAGCACCAGGTGCCCGTCGACCAGGCTGGTGGCGGTGACCCCGCGGCCGGGGGCGCCGGGCTGCACGATCCGCCCCAGGTCCTGCGTGGTGCCATCGGTGTAGGCGATCAGCAGGCGGCCGTCGCCGGTCAGCGACGTGCCGGTCACCCCGCCGCCCGGCTTGGCTGACACTGGCGGTGGCGGTGGGGCCGGGTCGACGATCGTCAACGGCGTGCTGCACGATGTCGGTGCGCGTCATCAGGTCCGCCCGTCACGTCCCACGCTGTCCCCCGGCAGGTCATCACGCGAGCTCCCCTGTCCCGGCCGCGTCGGTGGCCCCGGGGCCGCACCCACCACGGCCCTGACGACCGACGTTACCGCCCGACACCTCGGGTCGGCATCAGATCGCTGGGCCGTTCGACGCCGCCGGGGACTACTCCCGGCGCACGGACCTTGGGTAGGTTCCGGGCATGGGTGGCCGGTCTCGAGACGCTGTGGCGCGGATGATCAGGGCGATTCCTCCCGAACACGAGAGCTCAATACCGATCGGTCGACTCGCCACCGAGGCGGGGATGAGCGAGGCCGAGGCCAGCTCGCTGGTGCACGTCCTGAACGCGTTCGGGGCCCTCGGCACGACGGTTGACCCGCTCACCGGGATGCTGGCGGTCAAGGCCGACACGCCGGTCTCCGCGCTGTTCCTCAGGAGCCTGGCCGAGTACGTCGAGCACGATGCAGCGATCCTGCACAACTGGGCGCGCAACGGCACGACCGAGCCTCCGTACGACGAGCAGGCGGTCCTGCTCGGCCCGCAGTTTCTCTACTTCATGGAACGGCGTCGTGTCTCCTGTGTGCCCGGGGCGACGGTGCTGCGCAGGGTCCAAGTCTCCCAGGTAGTGGTGAAACGCGTCGGGCGGCTGCGCGGTCCCGAGTACTTGGTTCTGCAGGACCCGGCGACCCACCAGTACCAGTTGCCCGGCGGCCGCGCCCGGCGCGGCGACCAGCAGGCGAGCGACGTCGCCCGACGTGAGTTGCAGGAGGAGCTGCCCGGCTTCGTCTTCGCCCCCGCTGTACACGGCCTCGTCGACCTGGGGACGGTCGGTGTCACCGCCGTGTCCCGCACCTACGGTGTCAACACGTCGTACGACATGAGCTTTTTCCAGTTGCGCAGCCAGGCCGACGCACTACCGACGGGACCCGGCGCCCGCTGGGTGCCAGAGGACGTCCTGCTCGGCGAGAACGCACAGGTGGAGGGCATGACCCTGAACATGGCCGGCCTCCGCGAGCTCCACCGGACCCTCCCGGGCGGAATCGGTGCTCTCCCCACGAGCCTGGCGAACGCGCGGCGCGGCGCCCTCACCGAGGTCGCCCGCCGCAAGCCGCTCGAATTCTGGGGCTTGGCCATCGGGGTGCTGGGTGTTGTGCTGACCGTCGTCATCTTCGTCATTCAGGTCTGAACCGCCGTGGGATCACGTGACCGGAACCCGGAGTGGGAGCGGCTGAACACAGCGCTTCCTGCCTTCGACGACTCACTGAGGAGTCACGACGCCAACTACCAGTTCCGCCAGTGGATCTACACCGGCCGGAGTGGATCGCTGGTCGGCGTCGTGCTCCGCCATGAGCCGCCCATGCCGCCGCAGCAGCTCATCATGCGCATCAGCGCCGAGGACCTCGACCCAGATGAGGCCGCCGAGGAGGCTCGAAGGATCCGCCGCTCGTGGGACGGGTCGGGCGACAAGTTCCGCAAGGCGCACCTGGCCCCGATGGCGGGCGATGCGATCCGGCTGGCCGGCCGGCAGCTCACCTTCCAGCGCATCGCGGGTGGCGACCTGACCAGTTGGCGGCCACTCGCCGACCGCGTCGAGAGCGATACATTCGCCGGCACCTGCGCGAATGTTACGGCGTCGATCGTCGATGACTGGAATCCCGACCACCTCCATACGCCACAAATGCGAACCCCCACTCAGTTCCTTCGTGAGCTCCTGGGCGATCGGCTGGAGCCGGGAAGCAAGCTGCTTCAGTGGGCCAGCAGGGCTGGCATCAGCCCTGCGACCCCATGGGTGACGGATAGTCGGGACTCACGCCAGCTACGCAATCCACTGATGCTGGCCACCGATGAGGCCCTGGCCGGTGCACGCCGGCTACCGATCATCCGTGGCCGGGCGCACGGCGATCTCAACCTGCACAACATCCTGCTGCCAGACAAGTGGAAGCGATACCAGCTCGTCGACCTCGGCGAGTTCGACACGGCGGCACCACTGGCCAGGGATCCCATGCACCTGCTGCTCTCGGTCACCGCGAAGTGGATCGCCACCGTCGACCGGCGGCTCGTCGGCCGCGACCTGGCGGAGGCCGTCGTCCCGATCACGCACTATCGCCCGCCGGCGAGGGTGAGCCGGTTCGCCACAGTCAGCCGGAAGCTGCACAACGCCCTGCAGGAGTGGGCCCGAACAAACGGCCACGGTGACGCCTGGGCCGAGCAGAGCCTACTGGCGCTGATCGCAGCAGCCCTCCGATTTGCGGGTCGGGAGGTGCCGGATACCGATGCGGAGGCCGCCCGGAAGTGGTTCTTCTATCTTGCTGCGGTCGCTACATCGGACTTCCTACAACGGTGGCCGGGGGGCCAGGACCTGGCATCGTCGCCGACCAACGTCGTCCCAATCCGACCGCGGCCGGGCGGCCCAGCACCCATTCCCATGGCCACGGCCAAGGCCCGGGACGAGGTCACTGCATTTCTGCGGGATCTCGCCAACGAGTTGTCGCGGCGGACGCCGGACCCAGGGACCGCGTCGAGCATGGTGTTCAGCACCTACGCGGTACGCCAGTTGCTCCAGGCCATGCCGACAACATGGCCAGCCGATCATGCCGATGCCATGGAGCTTGCCGGCGATCTTCGTCGTGCCATGAATGCCGCCGTGCAGCCGGGCGCACGTCATAGTCATCGCGACCACGCAGTGACAATTCATGAATGGCTTCGGGACCTGCTCGCAGACCGCAGCCGATGAGTGATCACCTGTAGCCCGGCGGGCATCATGACAGCCACGAATGCACTCCGCCAGCTGCGCGCACTCCAGGCTAAGACGTCGGGGGTGACGGCGCTCGCCGCGCTCTCCGAGCCCGAGTTAGACAAGCTGACGGCCGCCGTCGAGAACGCCGTAGAGCAGGTGATCAGAACCGTTACGGACGAACCAGTGAAGGTCAAGCTAGATGGCAACCTGCGAAAATTTAAGGCCGCCGCAGGAGCCGCATCGATGCACAAGACGCACAAGTACGCCAGACCCGACTTGATGATCAGGGCAACGTCGAAGTTCTGGATGAAGCTCGACGCGCGAACAGCCGAGCTGATCAAGAACCTCGAGGAGTTGGGTGGATCGGCGGCGGCGACGTCCGGCGCTCGGACCACGCCGTGGCCGATCATCGTGCGGCTCCGCCTCCCCGAGGACGAGACGGACGAGCATGACGCGCCGGAGTCCGGCACGGCCTGACGAACGTCACTGGCTTGTGTCGGCCGCTCCCGGGGCGGTTGAGGTGCCCCCTACCAGGGAACTATGGGGGCGTGACGGTTCCCGAGCTGGCCGAGGCGCTGGGCGCCCTGCGCGACCGGGTCGCCGCGCTGCGACTCGAGCTGGTGTCGCCGGGGGCGGCGGCGGCCAGGGCCGCGCGGGGCGAGCTGGTGGCGCAGGTGGACGACTACCTCCCGCCGCGGCTGCGGCAGCTCGACGCGCCGCTGCTGGCGGTGGTCGGCGGCTCGACGGGGCCGGGAAGTCCACGGTGGTCAACACGCTGGTGGGCGAGACGGTGACCAGGACCGGGTGGCTGCGGCCGGCGACGCGCGGGCCGGTGCTGGTGTGCAACCTGGCCGATGAGCGCTGGTTCGGGGCGGACCGGATCCTGCCGGAGCTGGCCAGGGTCACCGGGGACGGGTCGGCGGGTGGCGACAGGCTGCACGTGGTGTCGGTGAGAATTTGGGTGAGTCGAGGAAGAGCCGATGGAGCGGACTACTCGTCGGCGAAGGCGAGCCGGGTGCGGAGGCGGTTGAAGTGGCTGTACGGGATGGTCTTGTCGTGCTGGAGGCGGCCGACGACGATGCCGGGATGGACACCGGCTTCCTTCGCTAGAGCGACGGCCTGCGCTTGGGAACGGACGGTGGCCAGGCGGCTGTCGAACGATCGAGGTAGCAGGACCCGGCCGGCGAAGTCGTCTGCTTCAAGTTCCATGGCGTTGTCGGTGTCAGGGCGGTCGATGCCGTCAACGATGGTGAACCTTCTGCGGTCATGCAGAAGGACGTGTGCTGCCTCGTGGAAGAACGTGAACCAGAAGATGTCCGCCCAGCGGTGCCGGACGCTGAGCTGAATGAGTGGTCGTTCGCTGGGAAGCCAGCGAACGGCGCCGTTGATGCGGGCGCCGACGATCTCGCGTTCGACGACGAGTGCGACGCCGGCGTCGGCGCACAGGGATTCGAGCTGCGCTAGCCAGATCTGGGGGTTCTCGATGTTGGTGAGGGCGCGTATGCGGGGGAGGTGATCACGGAACCGGCTGCGGTCGAATGGTGGTAGGTCGGCTCGGTCGGCCCGGATCTCGCCGATGCGTAGCCACGCGGCGAGCGCGCCGTAGTCGACGTCGAAGGCGCGGGACTGCCGATAGGCGGTCGGTACTGCCCAGACCTGGTGCCACGCGTCCGGTGAGGCGACCTTGAAGAAGGCAAGGACCTCGCGCAGCCGTTCGACCGGCGACGTGTCGCTGCGGACGAAGCCTCTGCGGATGAGTTCCGCGACCGGGAGCTGGTGTAGCCAGTCGACGTGCGCCTGCAGCCGGGCGGTTTCCTCCAGTCGGGTCTGCGCCACCTGGTAGGCCGCCTCCAGCCCGGTCCACATCTGCGCGGCCACGCCGGTGACCAGTTCAAGCCTCACGGCCGTCTCGGCGCTCAGCGTCGCCGTGCCGAGCGCGATCTGGTTGATGTGCTTGGTGGACAACCCGGTTCGCCGCGCCAGGTCGGCCTGGCTCATGCCGCGTTCGGTGAGGACCTCGACCAGCGTTTCGCCGGGCGGGACCGCGTAGTCGGGCCGGAACTGCCGGGTGTTACCGGTGTTTGTCATCGGCGAGTCCTTCCCGCTGGTTGATCGCTGACGGAGAGCACACGCACGGTGCCAGCGCCGTCGGACGTCCGGTCGTCGAGGGCGAACCGGATGACCGCCACGTTGCCAGCGTTGATCATCCACGTGTCGTCCGCCGCGTCGCGGCGCAGGCCGCCCGGGAGCGCCCGCAGCGCCTCGAGGGTCGGAGCGGCCTCGATCTGCAAGAGCCTGCGGCCGACCGCCATCCCACCCGCCGCCCCCCAGCGCGCCGTCAGCTTGGCTGCCCGGCTGCACAACTCGGCGGTTTCGTCGTCGCCGAACCAGATGTTCATTACCCCGGACTCTAGCGTTTCATGCACGGGTCGCATCCATGCAACTGTTTCGTACACCTATCCGGTGCATGAAGAGGTCTGGCCGTGAAGTATCGTGAGGGCAAGGTCGACAACAGGCTCGGCCGAGACGGAGGCACGCGGGTGGCGGAGCGGGTACGGCCAGTGAGCGGCGATCGGTTCCAGATCCTGTCGCTGGACGGGGGCGGGCTGCGGGGGATGTTCTCGGCCGCGGTCCTGGCGGGTCTTGAAGAAGACCTCGACATCCGTATCGTCGACCATTTCGACCTGATCGCCGGGACGTCGACCGGCGGGATCATCGCGCTGGGCCTGGGGTTGGGCCTCACCCCGCGGGAGATCCTGCAGTTCTACACCGACCACGGCTCGCGGATCTTCCGCGACCGCAGCCGGCTGCGCGGCGTGCGGCACCTGCTGCGCGCCAAGTACGCCGCCGAGCCGCTGCGGACCGCGCTGACCGAGATCCTCGGTGAGCGCACCTTCGGGCAGAGCACCAAGCGGCTGCTGATCACCTCGTACAACATCGGCGCGGACGACGTCTACCTGTTTCGCACCCCGCACCTGCCGACGCTGAAGCGGGACTGGCGTGAGCGTGCGGTCGACGTCGCCATGGCCACCGCCGCCGCGCCGACCTACCTGCCCGGTATGCCGCTGGGCGGTGCCCGGCTCGTCGACGGCGGTATCTGGGCCAACAACCCGGTGATGGTCGCGTTGACCGAAGCGGTCGGCCCGCTCGGCGTGCCGCTGGAGCAGATCCGGGTGTTCAGCCTCGGCACCACGACCGACCGGCGGCACCGCAGCCGCCGCCTCGACCGGGGCGGCCTGTTCCCCTGGGCGCGCGACGCGGTCGAAGTCCTCATGCGTGCCCAGAGCGAGAGCGCCGCCAAGCAGGTCCGCCACTTCCTGGGCGCGGACAACGTCCTGCGGCTCAACCCGACCGTGCCGACCGGCGCGCTCGCCTTGGACAAGGTCGACGCCGACGCCCTGATCGGCCTCGCCGGGCACCACAGCCGCGACGCATCACCGGCCTTCACCCGCTGCTTCGCCGACCACACCGCGCCGGCGTACGTCCCGCACTACCCGGCCCGGAAGGACTGACCCGTGCACACCGTGGAACAGATGGACACCATGGAGGAGATGCTGTCGATGCTGCTCGACGGCGCCGTCGAAACCCTCGACATCTCCCCGCACCTGCACCGGCTCGCCGTCGACAAGTACGAGGAGGTCGGCACCTGGCTGGCCGAGCACGGCACCCCGGACTGGCGCATCTACCCGCAGGGCTCGTTCCGGCTCGGCACCGTCGTGCGGCCGAACACCCCGACCGGGGAGTACGACATCGACCTGGTGTGCTGGCTGCCGATCGCCAAGGAGTCCACCACCCAGGCCGAACTCAAGGAGCGCGTCGGGCGCATGCTGCACGCCTTCGTGCGGTTCAAGCACCGCCAAGGCCACGGTGACGGCCCCGCCAGCTGCGAGTCCACCCGCCGCTGCTGGACCCTGAACTACCCCGACGACGGCTTCCACCTCGACGTCCTGCCCACCATCCCGGACGCCGACCTGCCGCCCACCGGCATCCTGCTCACCGACAAGCAACTGCGGCTGTGGCAGCACTCCAACCCGATCGGCTACGCCACCTGGTTCCAGCAGCAGTCGCAGCTCGATCGCCGCCTCGTCGAGGCGAAGCGGCACGCGAACGTCGCCGACGTGCCCGACTGGCAGGCGCGCAGCACCCTGCAGCGGGTCGTGCAGATCCTCAAGTGGCACGCCATTCTGTACTTCGCCGACGACACCGACCACCGGCCCCCGTCGATCCTCATCACTACCCTCGCCGCCCGCGCCTACCTCGGCGAGTCCGACCTCTTCGCCGCCACCCGCGCCGTCATGGACCGAATGAACGCGTACGTCGAGAACCGCCACGGCCAGTTCTGGGTGCCCAACCCGGCGCACGAGGACGAGAACTTCGCCGACAAGTGGAACGAGTATCCGGAGCGGCGCAAAGCCTTCCTCCGCTGGCACAACGACCTCGCCGTGCTGCTCGACGAACTCGTGCATCTGCAGCACAAAGGACTCCCGGCCCTCGCCGCCAGGATGTCGGAAAGCTTCACCGTCGACGCCGTGCAACGCTCCTTCCAGCGGCTCGCCGAGCGCCGGACCACCGAGGTCAAGACCGGCAAGTTGCACATGGCCACCGGCGGTCTGCTCACCACGACCGCGGCCGGCCCCCGCATCCCACGACACACATTCCATGGTCAGCATCCCCGCCCGCGCGGTTAACCTCACCCGGCAGCTCGTAGCGATCACCATCGTGCTGCCTGACGCCGAAGGCGCCGTCCGCGGCGGCGAGCTCACCTGCACCGTCCGGCTTCAGCCGTCTCCGGCCAGCCTGACCTACACCGTGCACCTGACCTACCGGCACGGACTCCGTCCCAAGGTCACCGTCATCGACCCGCCTGTGCTCGAGTTGCACCCAGACGCGGAGGCGCTCCCGCACGTCTACCCCGGCGACGAGCTGTGCCTGTACTACCCGGGCGAGTGGAAACACCACATGCTCCTGGCGACCACGATCCTGCCCTGGACCACCGAATGGCTCCTGCACTACGAACTGTGGCTCATCATCGGCTATTGGGCGGGCGGCGGCGACACTCACGCGACCGGAGGGCCAGTGCACTACCGACCGAACCGTGGCGCCTGACCACCGCCATGTGGACCGGCCGGCCAGGCCCTAGTTGCTGCGTTCGGGGTAACGGCAGAACCTCCCAGACGCGGTTGTGCAGTCGTAGCGTCGGAGGCGTGGACAGCCGAGCCGAGATCCGTGACTTCCTCGCCACCCGCCGAGCCATGGTCACCCCCGAGCAGACGGGTCTGCCGAACTGCGGTGGGCACCGCCGCGTCAGCGGACTGCGGCGGGAAGAAGTGGCGCTGCTGGCCGGCGCCGCTTGGCCACCAAGACAACTTTGGCTGTCCATCCAAGTGTCCATCTGAGGTGATGGATCGATGCGACCGGAGTCGCTGCAGATGAGGCAGTAGTGGCTGCGGTGGCTGGTAGAGGCCCTGCGACACGCCGGGCGGCGGGCTACGGATCAGAAGGTTAGGGGTTCGAGTCCCTTCGGGCGCGCATAGTCGCTGGTCACAGCGTTGCGACACTCACCGGTCATCATCGGCCCCACCGTTAACCCCACCAAATCAATCGGTGCGGTCGATGATGCCCAGCAGCTCCGACGCTCGGGCTCGCCGTACCTCGGCCGAAGTGCACGTCGCATGCTCACCCGCTAGGCCTGAGTTGCCGTCGTCCTCGCCTGCCCCGTAGCAGCGCGGCGAGGCACGGGTGGCAAGAGCCGCGTTCGGCACCGGGGGTTGCTTCGGCGTCGGCCGGAGGTGTCAGCCCTCACCTTGCCGGTGGGTCGGAGTGGCGGGCTGCCGACGCTCCCGGCCGCGAGGTCGAGACGCCGGTCCGGTCACTGCCGGTGTGTACCGGGAGGTGTAACTGACCTGCTGATCACCACGGCTGCCCGGTCATGGGTGGGTCAGTCGGTCGGATCTTGCTGTTGGCAGTCGCACGCGTGTACGACATTGGCCCTGACATGGGAACAAGACGATTGATGGGACGAGTCCAACCAGTCTGGCAGAAACGGTGGGGTCGGCGTCTTTCCCGCTGGGTGTGCGTGTGGTGGAGGGTTTGCCGGACGCGCGTGACGGAATACAGTAGGTACTGCTGTCGCGTGGCCTCCTTCCCGTAGCTCGGTTCCGATCGGGCCGGCCTACCGGTCCGCCCCGATACCGGGGTTGGATTGATCACGGAAGGGGCAGGGTGGCCTGGCCACTCAGCGGCGGCGAACCGGGCGGGAGCCGCTTCGGCGGCTCCGGTTCGGAGGCGGATGCGGCGCCACGCCCGAGCCGGCAGGCCCGGGACGTGGACGCTCATCAACCTCCACGGGTGGTCGGCGGCCGTGGCAAGGAACGACGACCACTGTGGGTGTACGCCGTGCGCGGGCCGGGGAGCGCGCAACTCGTCGGCCCGTGTGCGTGTGGCCCTTTCGCGGCTGTTGCCTCACGAAATTGTATCGGTGTGAGGTTTCGCTTTGTGCGAGTGAGCCGTCTGCGCGCGAGCAGGTTGCCACGATACCGGATGACGTGGTCGCGGACTGCCTGCCTTCACTCGGCTGCCTGGCAGATGGAGGGCTGGCCGTATGAGAACGGGTGGCTTCATTGATCTCGTCGGGACGAGCGGCGGCGTGTCGCCGAAATCGGTACCGGCCGTCAGGTGCGACGCAGCTGTAGGCCGGTGTAGAGGCGGAGGGCGGCGCCGGTGCGGGAGGGGACGCGGACCTCGCGGGTGACGTCGAAGTGGTCGCGGAGGGTGGGCTGGAGCTTCTCGCGGCGGTCGCCGTACTGGCTGGGGCCCTGGCGGGTCATGAGGCGCAGCGGCAGGTTCCAGAGGGCGCCGGAGCCGGGGGTGCAGACGGCGAGGGTGCCGCCGGGGCGCAGGACGCGGCGCATCTCGCGGCAGGCGGCGTCGAGGTCGGGGACGTACTCGAGGGTGCTGACGGAGACCACACAGTCGAAGGAGCCGGTGTCGTACGGCAACTCCTCGACGGTGCCGGTGGCGAGGGTGGGGGTCAGGCCGTGGCGGGCGAGGTTGGCGGCGACCTCGTCGCGGTGGGGGTGGGGGTCGACGCCGTGCAACTCGGTGCAGTGGCGGGCCAGCTCGGGCATGAAGACGCCGCTGCCGTAGCCGATCTCGAGCATCCGGTCGTGGTGCGTGCCGGCGAGGAGTTCGAGGATGATCCGGAAGCGCATCCGCTGGATGCCGCGCAGCACCGGGACGTAGTTCCAGGTGGGGTGGTCGACGGTGCTGGTGGCGGTGAGGCCGGTCCTCGGCAGCAGGTGCAGGGGGCGGGTGAGCAGGCTGGTCATGATCCGTTCCTCCTGGGGGTGGCCGCGCCGACGGGCGTGGCGTCGTTCTGGGACGGGGGGTCGCCGGGGGTGGCGCGCCGGATCACCAGCAGGAACCACGCGGCGAGGACGATGTTGAGCGCGGCGAACGCGGCGATGGTGCCGGGCAGGCCGCCCAGCGCGGCGCCGGTGGCCTGCAGGCCGAGGCCGGGCAGGAACGCCAGGGTGAGGCCGCGCCGGATCCGGGCGAGGCCGAGCGCGGGCTGCACGGTGATGACGCAGAACAGCACGACGACCAGCGCGTGGGCGGCACAACCGGCGGCGGCGAGGACGACCCAGGCGGGGACCAGGTGCGGCAACGCGCCGGCGGCGGCCAGGCTGATCACGATGAGCACGGCGGCGCCGCCCGCGGCCAGGCCGAGCAGGCGCGGGCCGTACCGGAGCGCGGCGCGGCCGCCGGTGGACGAGCCGCCGGGGGCCGCGCCGTGGCGGGACAGGGAGGCGATGAGCAGCGAGGCCAGGGAGTCGGTGAACAGCACGCCGATCACCCGTCGGCAGCTGCCGATGTAGAGCGCGTAGATCGCCACCGCGGCCGGGCCGGCGGCCTGCATCAGCAGGATGGTGTCGAAGCCGAACAGCAGGATCAGCAGCGACTGACCCGCGCTGTACGTGCGGCCCTCACGCACCAGGGTCCGGGCCAGCGCGGCATCCCGGCGCAGCGGGGACGTGCCGCGCAACCCCAGCAGCATGAGCCCGGCGCAGACCGTGTTGCTCCCGGTGACCAGGGCGGCGTACACGCCGGCGTCGGCGTGCCCGGTGGCGAGGACCCAGGCCACGGCGAGCACGAAGCCGACGGCGCAGGCGAGCCGCAGGCCGGAGGCCAGCGACTGGCGGCCGCGGATTCGCAGCAGCGATTCGGCCAGCGACATCAGCGCGCCGGAGGCGCCGAGCGCGGCGGCGTACCGGAACAGGTCCGCGCCGGGTACGGGGATGACGGCGAGCACGGCGAGGGAGGCGGCCGAGATCAGCAGGCAGGCCGCGCCGACCACGGCGAGCGAGGTGCCGACCACCACGCCGGCGCCCGTGCCGGCGGCCAGCGCGCGGCTGGCGTTGACGTGCACCCCCCACAACATGGGGATGCCGAGGATGACGCCGACCGCCTGCAGGACCAGGAACATCCCGAACGAGTCGAAGCCGCCGAACCGGGCCATGGCGAGGAACGCGACGGTGACGAGCACGCTGGCGGCGGCGGACGTCAGCCCCGGCGCCCAGGCGCGGACCCGGGCGGCGAGGCCGGTCCCGCGCCCGGGTCGGACGCCGTCCGGTCCGGCGTCCGGTCCGGCGTCCGGTCCGGCGTCCGGTCCGATGTCCCGTCCCGTGCCGAGAGGCGGCGTCATCGGCCGACCGCCCCGGCGTACGCCCGGAGGGTGCGATCGGCCGCCGCCTCCCAGGAGTGGTGGTCGAGGACGTGCCGCCGGGCCCGGTTCCCGAGCCCCTCGTCCTCCGCGGACAGCGCCCGGCGCAGCACGGCCGCCAGCTCCGCCGGATCGTCCGACGTGGTGCGCAGGCAGGCTCCGGCGGCGCTGCCGACCACCGTCTCGTCGAACCCTGGCCCGACGACCGTCCTGGCCCGCAGCGCCATCGCCTCCAGCGCCACGAAGCCGAACGGCTCGTACCGGGACGGGAAGACGCAGGCGTCGGCGGCCACCAGGTGCTCGCGCAGGTCGGCGGTGTCCAGGTACCGCCCGAGCACGCGCACCCGGTCGACGAGGCCCAGCCGCGCCACCTCGGCGCGCAGCCGCTCGTCCACCGCCACGTCCGGCCAGCCGCTGCCCGCCATCACCAGCGTGACGTCCGGCAGCCGCCGCACGGCCTCCAGCAGCTCGGTGACGCCCTTGTGCGGGGCGTAGCGGCCGGCGAACACCACCAGCCGCCGGTCCGGCGGGATCGCGTACAGCGCCCGGAGCTTGTCCCGCAGCGCCACCCGGTCGGTGTCATCCGGGCACTCCATGCGCCACGCCTTGCCGGCGCCGTGCGGCACCACCGCCACGTCGGAGCGGCCGGCCAGGTGCGGCACCGCGGCGACGGTGTCCGCCGAGGGCACCATGACCAGCCGGGCCCGCCGGCTGAGCGCCCGGTTGAGCCACCGGCCGAGCGCGGCGACCGGGCCGCGGCTGCCCTCGCCGTGGAAGGTCTCCGCGGAGTGCACGTGGTAGCAGACCGGGATCCGCAGCAGCACCGCGCAGACCAGCCCGGCGGGCGCGCACATCCAGTCGTGCACGGCCACCAGGTCCACCCGCCGACGGCGGTGCAGCCGCGCGGCGTACCAGGCGCCGGCCAGGTTCAGCCGGGCGATCGCGGCCATCATCCCGAGCCGCGAGCGGGGCAGCGCGCCGCGCGCCCACGGCGGGCCCACCGGCACCCGGCGGACGGTGGTGCCGCCGTCCCGGGTGGTGGCCGGCAGGCCCTGGTGCCGGGAGGCGCCCACCAGGTGGACGTCGGCGTCCCGGGTGGACAGGCCGCCGAGCAGCCCCTCGATGTACGTGCCGATCCCGCCGAACGGATCGGGCGGCGCCCCGGTGGACACCATGACGATCCTCATCGCGTTCACCTCACAGGAGTGGTCCGACGGCCAGGCAGCCCAGCCAGAGCACGGCGTTGATCACCAGCGGCGCGTCCGCGAACACGTCCCGGCCCGGCTCCCCGCCGCCGCCCTGCGAGGCCAGCAGGTGCGCGTAGCGGCAGAGCGCGAAGATCGCGAAGGGCACCGTGACGACGGCCAGCACGGCGGCGTTCGGGTCCGGGCCGGACAGCACGAACAGCACGTAGCTGATCAGCGTGGCGGCCAGCAGCACGGCCGTCAGCTGGTCGAGCAGCGGCACCGAGTAGCCGCTGAGCGCCGGCCGGTGCGCCGTCGCCTGCCCGCGCAGGTCCGCGGTGGCCAGCTCGTGCCGCCGCTTGCCGAGCGACATCAGCAGGCAGGTGCAGTACACACAAATGATCAGCGCCGGGTTGAACGGCGCGGCCACCGCCAGGCAGCCCGCCACGGCTCGCAGCAGGAAGCCGACCGCCACCACGCTGACGTCGACCAGCGGGTAGTGCTTGAGCCGCAGGCAGTACGCCAGGTTGAGCACCAGGTACCCGGCGACGGCGGCCACCACCGGCAGCGGCAGCAGCGACGCGCCCCCGGCCAGCGCGGCCAGGCACCCGGCGCCGAGCAGCAGCGCGCCCGCGGGGCCGACCTGCCCGCTGGCCAGCGGCCGGTGCCGCTTCACCGGGTGCAGCCGGTCCTTCTCCCGGTCCAGCCAGTCGTTGAGCACGTAGACGGCGGCCGAGGCGGCGACGAACGTGACCACGGTGGCCAGCGCCAGGTCGAGGTGACGCAGCAGCGCCGCCGGGGCCACGGCCAGCGGGACGGCCAGCACGAAGACGTTCTTCACCCACTGCCTGGGACGCAGCAGCATCAGCGCCGCCGGCAGCCGCGACCGGGTGCCGCCCTCCCTGCGCGCCGCCGGAACCCCGGCCACGGTGAGCGGCGCGACGGCCGCGATCGGCGGCGGGAACGTGCGTGCGGCCTGCCCGCCGAGGACGCCGCTGATCGGCGGCCTCATGCCCGCACCCCGCTCAGCAGCCGCCTGAACGCCTCCTCGTGCGCGTCGAGGAACGCCTCGCCGCCGAAGAGCTTGGTCGCCGCCTCGCGGCCGGCCTCCCGGTCCTCCGCCGGCAACTCGGCCAGCTCCAGGATCGCCGAGCGCAGCGCCACCGGGTCCCTGGGTGGCACCAGCCGGCCGAAGCCGGTGGCGGTCACCGGGTAGCGGGAGCCGGGCAGGTGCGTGGTGACCGGTGGGACCCCGGCCATCATCGCCTCCACCTGCACGATGCCGAAGGACTCCGCGATGGACGGCAGCGCGAACACGTCGATCGAGGCATAGAAGTCCCGGACGGCGTCACCGCGCAGCAGCCCGGTGAACCGGATGCGTGGGTCGTCACCGGCCTCGGCGCGCAGCTCGTCGATGTTGCTGCCGCCGGCCACCACCGTGTAGTCCCCGGCGATCAGCAGCCGGGCGGCCGGGTCGTCGAGCGAGCGGAACGCGCGGATCAGGTACTCGATGCCCTTCTCCACGTTGATCCGGCCCATGAAGCCGATGTGCAGCCCGTCGCCGTCGCGCAGCCGGGGCGTGCCGCCGGACCGGTCCACGCACGGCGACGGGATCGGCAGCAGCGGGCGGCGGCTGATCGTCGGCCAGAGCCGTGACCCCCTGGCCTGGTCCTCGCTGTTGGTGATCACCAGGTCGGCCCGGCGCAGCGCCGTCCGGCAGACCTGGTCGACGGCCCACATCCCGAACCGGTTGACCGGCCCGTCCGGCAGGTACACGTCGATGTGGTGGGTCACCACCAGCTTGGCGCGACCGGCGAACGCGGCGACCAGCGCGGCCTCCGGGTTCGGTGAGTGGATGTGCACGATGTCCGAGCGGGTGGCCAGCCGCCGGGCCAGCAGCGGCAGCCCCGGGCTGAGGAAGCCGCGGCTGACCCTGGCGAGGACCGGCGCCCGGAACACGTGGACGCCGTTGACCACCTCGTGCTCGGGCAGCCGCCGGTCGTGCCGGGCGCAGACCACGGCGATCTTCCAGCCGCGGCCGGCCAGCCCCTCGGCGGTCATGCGCGCCGCCTCGGTGAGGCCGCTGACGTACGGGGCGTAGTAGTCCAGCATCACCGTCACGTCGAACCTGTCTGGTTGCAGCACGGTGCGTCCCTTTCCTGGGGTGTCGTGAGAGGTGTGGGGCGGCGGGAGCGCGCGGCTACTCCGGGACCACCACGCGGATGTGCTGGGCGAAGTGGTCCGAGAAGGACTCGCCGCCGCCGAACCGGTAGCCGGGGACGGCCAGCCCGCCGGTGGTGAACAGCCAGTCGAGCCGCCACAGCCGGGGGAACGGGTAGTCGGAGACCGGCCAGGAGCGGGCCGGCAGCACGCCGTCCGTCGGGTTGTGCGCCTCGGCCCCGGCGCCGAGCGAGGTCAGCTCCATCCAGGGCGAGTTGAAGTCGCCGGCCACCACGGCCGGGTTGGGGTTGCCGGCCAGGTCGGCGCGCAGCGCCCGCAGCTCGCGGAGCCGCCAGGTGCCCTGGCCCTCGAGGAACCGGTAGAACCGGCCGCTCAGCGGGTGGTCGCCGATCCGGAACGGCACCGGCAGGTGCACGTTGTAGAAGGACACCGTGCGCCCGCCGACCAGCAGGTCGGTGCGCTGCGACTTCGGCCCGTTCCAGTACCAGTCGGTGCCCGTGGTGGGCACCGGCCGGTGGTGCGCCGAGACCACCGGCAGCCGGGAGAGCGTGAGCAGCTCGCCGTCCACGATCACCTGGTAGCCGGGGAACTCGGCGCGCAGCCGGTCGGTACGGTCGATCCGGATCGGGCCGTCACCCTCCCAGTGCAGGTACTCCTGCAGCAGGTAGACGTCGGCGTCCTGCTCACGCAGGAAGGCGTAGAACGCGTCGGGGTCGTCGGTCATCTCCCAGTAGTCCGCCGACCAGGTGAACACCGAGACCTCGGTCCCCGGCGGGCCGGTGGCCTCCGCGCCCGGTGAACCCGTCCCGAACCCGGCCAGCCGCACCCCGGCCAGGAGCAGCGCCACCAGCACCACCGAGAGCCAGCGGCGCACCGGCCGGGCCAGCGGCACCACCAGGAGCAGCAGCGCCGGCACCACCACCACGGTCAGCGTCGGCATCGCCTCCACGACCAGCCAGGGCCACCAGCGGCCGGCCAGCAGTACGTGCAGGCCGAGGAACACCACCCAGGCCGCGGTGGCCGCGACCAGCAGCCGGGTGCCGAGGCACCAGCGGCGCCTTCCGCCCCGGGCGGGGTGCGGGCCGGCGGGTCCGGCGGGGCCGGCTGGTTCGGCGGGGGCCGTGTCCGCCGCCGGTGCGCGCGTCGTCGTCGGTGCCGTGGTCGGCAGGTCGGTGGTCATCTCAGAAGAACACCTTCGCCAGGCCCAGCACGCCCTGCCGCCACGGATCCCGGCTGGTCCGCCCGCCGTTGCCCGCCGCCACCGGCCCGCCCGCCGTCGTGGCGGCCGCCGCCGCCCGCTGCGCGCGCCACCAGTCGAACGTCTGCAGGATCGCGTCCCGGTTGGACATCCGTGGCGTGAAGCCGAGGCGCTCCCTGGCCTTGTCGACGCTGACGTAGGAGTCGCCGAGCAGCTTGTGCACGAGCCGCCCGTACACCGGGGAGAGGCCGGAGCGCTCCAGCGCGCGCAGCACCGCCACCGCCGGGCGGCTGGGAACGGAGACCACGCGCTTGCCGTGCCCGGCCGCGTCCAGCACGGCCTGGAACCCCTCGCGGATGGTGCCGAACTCGGCGGCGGCGATGTTGTACGTGTCGCAGGCGATGTCGTCCGGGGCGCGCAGGACGGTCAGGACCGCCGCCCCCAGGTCGTCCAGCGCCAGCATCTGGGTGCGCACGTCACCGCGGCCGAGCACGGGGAAGTTCCGGCCCTCCTCGGCCCACTGGAAGAGCATGTCGAACAGTCCCATCCGGCCCGGCCCCAGGAACGTCTTGGGCCGCAGCACCGGCAGGCACATGCCGTCCGCCCGGAACCGCGCGGTGATCCGCTCGGCCTCGGCCTTGGCCGCGCTGTACGTGTCGACCGGCTCGTGCGGGTGATCCTCGGGCGTCGGCACCAGCCGGGGCAGCCCGTAGACGGCGGTCGAGGAGATGTGCACCACCCGCGGGACGCCGGCCGCCCTGGCCGCCTCCAGCACGGTGGTGGTGCCGTCGACCACGATCGACCGGATGTCCGCGGCCGGGTAGCTGGGCAGCGCGGACGCGCAGTGCACGACCACGTCGACGTCGCGGAACGCCGCGGTGAGCGCCCGGCGGTCCCGGATGTCGCCGACGAACGGGGTCAGCCCGGTCCGCGCCGGCACCGGCCGCAGGTCGAACGCGCGGACCTGGCCACCGGCCCCCAGCAGGCGGTCCACCAGGTGCGAGCCCAGCACCCCGGCCGCGCCGGTGACGGCGACCTGGGCGGGCAGCACGGGCAGCGGCTGGTCCGGCAGCAGGTCGGAGGCGTTGGTCACCACGAGCTCACCCGCTCCCGGACGAAACGCGTGAGCAATCGGCCCATGCCCTCGGCGAGCGTGGCGTCCAGGGCGTGCAGGAACCGCTCGGCCTCCTCCGGCCCGGCCACCAGCGGCGGGCTCACCACCAGCGGGCTGCGGCCGTTGAGCGTGTTGTACGTGAAGACGTCGTGCTTGCCGTAGAGCGTGTGGATGACGGCGGCGGTGACGATCTTGGTGCGGATCAGCGGGTCCTTCGTCAGGTCCCCCACCGGGAGCTTGCCGATCAGGCTCAGCACCTTCGGCCCGCCGGACAGGAACACCCCGAACAGCGCGCCGGCGCCACGGACGTCGGTGATCAGGTCCGGGTAGGCGCGCCGGATGCGCTCCAGGCCGGGCCGGAGCACGCCCTCCAGGACGCGGGCCCGCCGCGGGTAGTCGTCCTCCACCGCGACGGAAATGGCCTCGATGGCCGTCGCGGTCTCCTCGCCGAACCCGTAGTACGTGGTGCTGGTGCTCTGCATCATCGCGTCGGTCATGTTGTCGTACGCCTTGCGGAAAATCGGTTCCCGCGCCACGTACGCGGACACCGACGACTTTCCGCCGCCGAACGACTTCGAGGTCGTGACGACATCGGGGACCAGCCCCGGATAACGGGTGAAGTAGAACATGCTGCCGGTCTTGCCCCAGCCCGTGTAGATCTCGTCGAAGATGAGCACGATATCCTCGGCGGTGCACAATTCCCGGAGCTCCCGCAGGAATTCCTCCGAGCACCAGCGCATCGTGGACGCGCTGAACGGCTCGATCAGCAGCGCGTAGACGTCGCTGCGCCCGCGGGCGTCCCTGGCCTCGGCGAGCACCTGGCGCACCGACCTGATGTCGTCGTAGCCGAAGGTGCGGATGCCCGGGATGGTGGGGAACTCGAAATGGTTCTGCGCGCCGCCGGTGAGCCCGCCGGAACCGAGCAGCTTGCCGTGGAAGCTGTTGTCCGCGCGCAGCACCTGGGAACGCCGGCCGCCGTGGTACTTGTACGCCAGCTTGACCGCGCCCTCGACGGCCTCGGCGCCGGAGTTCGGCAGGAACGAGCGGTTCAGGTCGCCGGGCAGGATCGCCGCCAGGTTGTGCCCGAGCGCCGCCAGGTACGGCGAGAAGTACGTCTTGTGCACCTCCATGCGGCGCCGTTCCTGGAAACGGCGGCGCGCGGCCAGGATGCGCGGATGGTTGTGCCCGTGGCTGAGCACGCCGACGCCGCCGGTGAAGTCCAGGATCTTGCGGCCGTCCCGGGTGTGGATGTAGGCGCCCTCGGCGTGGTCGACCAGTTCACGGCCGAAGCCGAACGAGGTCATCAGCCGCACCTGGCTCTTGTTGATGTGCTTCCGGTAGAGCTCGTGGACGTCCCCGACGTCGAGCCGCTCGGCCTCGTCGATCCCGATGAGCCGGGGTCGCGGCTCCGGATCCGCGGGCGTCGGCGTGGTGCCGCCCGACGCCCTCGCCGCGGTGTCGCTCTGACCCGCCACTGTCACTGATTCCTCCGTACGTGAAAATTAAGAACTCGATGTACGCGCCGTTCCGCGACCTGCGGGAACGCTGATCGCGAGCGGTTCCGGTCGTTGTCGTCATCGGCCGGGAATGTGGCGCGATGATGTACGCACACGGCTCAACGGCCGTGTACCGGATTCGAGGAAAATGCTCGACGGCCCACGTCAGGGCGGTCCGCCGGCCCGTCCTCGCGCTCTGTCGTCCGCCCGGATCCACTGCTCGGAACGACAAGTGCGCCGCGCGGGACGGGATCTTGGTCATCCGGCCGGGAAGGCCCGGCCGGATATACTTTTCATGGTCATGGACGACGGGGACAGGTCCGCGGCCGGACATTGACCGGGCACTGACCGGCCACCATTGGGGAGTAATGTCCAACGAGGAGCTTGATCAATTGCCGGCCGAGCCCGCCCAGGACGCCGGTGCGGTCACGAAACTGGGGAACCGGGTGCGGCTCTGGCGGGAACGGGCGCTGCTGACCCAGGAACAGCTCGCCGACCGCGCCGGCCTGAACGTCCGGACGATCCGCCGCCTGGAGAACGGCAGCCTCCGGCGTCCGCGCAGCGCCTCGGTCCGGCTGCTGGTCGACGCGCTCGACCTGGACCCGGGCGAGGCCGAGATCCTGGCCGGCGTGGCCACCGCGGTCCCGCGCCAGGTGAACCGGTCCACCGCCCCCGAGCCGCCGCCGGCCGACCGGGCGGCCGCGGACGGGCCACCGGCCGTCGCACCCCGTCAGCTGCCCGCCGACGTGGCCGGCTTCACCGGGCGGGAGGTGCACCTGCGCCGGCTGGACGGCCTGCTGACCGCCGGGGCCGGCGACGGCGCGACCGCCACCACCATCGCCACGATCACCGGCTCCGCCGGGGTGGGCAAGACCTCGCTCGCGGTGCACTGGGCGCACCGGGCCGCGCACCAGTTCCCCGATGGGCAGCTGTACGTGGACCTGCGCGGGTTCGACCCCAGCGGGGCCGCCATGCACCCGGCCGAGGCGCTGCGCGGGTTCCTCGGAGCGCAGGGCGTGCCGCCCGACCAGATCCCGCCCGGCCTGGACGCGCCGGCTGCCCTGTACCGCAGCCGGATGGCCGGCCGCCGCATGCTGGTCCTGCTGGACAACGCCAGGGACGCCGACCAGGTGCGGCCGCTGCTGCCCGGCGGCGGGACCTGCATGGTGCTGGTGACCAGCCGCACGCCGCTGGCCGGCCTGATCGTCGCCGAGGGGGCGCACCCACTCATCGTCGACGTGTTCACCGAGACCGAGGCCCACCAGATGCTGGCCCGCCGGCTCGGTGCGCGCCGCACCGCCGCCGAGCCGGAGGCGGCGGCCGAGATCGTCCGGCGCTGCGCCCACCTGCCGCTGGCGCTCGCCGTGGTCGGTGCGCGCGCGGCCACCCGCCCCGGGTTCCCGCTCGGCCAGTTCGCCGGTGAGCTGCGGGCCAGCCAGGGCGGCCTGGAGGCGTTGTCCGGCGGGGACGCCAGGGCCGACCTGCGCAGCGTGTTCTCCTGGTCCTCGCGGGCGCTGAGCCCGGCGGCCGCGCGGCTCTTCCGGTTGCTCGGGACCTGCCCCGGCGCCTGCATCGGCGCCGGTGCCGCCGCCAGCCTGGCCGCGTTGCCGCTGCCCGAGACGCGGGCGCTGCTCACCGAGCTGGCGGACGCGCACCTGGTCGTGGAGCACGCCCCCGGCCGGTACACGATGCACGCCCTGCTGCTGGCGCACGCCGCCGAGATGGCCGAGGAGCACGACACCCAGGCCGAACGGGACGCCTCCGCGCGGCGCGTCCTGGACCACTACCTGCACACCGGGTTCGCCGCCGCGGCGCTGCTGAACCCGCAGCAGACCGAGGTGGTGCCCGGCCCGGCGGCGAACGGCGTGCGGCCGGAGGAGATCGCCGACTACCCGGCCGCGATGGACTGGTTCACCGCGGAACGCCGGGTGCTGCTGGAGGCCACCGAGCAGGCCGCCCGTGGCGGGTACGACCGGCACGCCTGGCAGCTGGCCTGGGTGCTGTCCGGGTTCCTCGACCGGCGCGGCCACTGGGAGGACTGGATCCGCAGCCAGCACGTCGGCCTGGAGGCGGCCGGCCGGCTCGGCGACCGCCGCCTGGAGGCGCACGCCCACCGCGGGCTCGGCCGCGCCAACTCACGGGTGGGCCGGGCCGACGCCGCCTACCTGCACTACCGCCGGGCCCTGGAGCTGTACCAGCAGGTCGGCGACCGGGCCGGCCGGGCCAGGACGCACACCAGCCTGGCGCTGCTGCTGGAGCAGACCCAGAGCTACACGGACGCGCTCAACCACGCCCGGCAGGCGCTCGCCATCCACCGCGAGCTGGACGACGGGGCGGGCCTGGCCAACGCGCTCAACACCGTCGGCTGGTGCCACGCGCTGGTCGGCGAGCACCGGCAGACGCTGACCTACTGCCGCGAGGCGATCGCGCTGCACCAGAAGATCAACGACCGGGACGGCGAGGCGGCCACCTGGGACACCCTCGGCTCGGCGCACCACCGGCTCGGCGACCACCGGCGGGCGGTCACCTGCTACCAGGCCGCGATCCGGCTGTACCGGGAGCTGGGCGACGACTACTTCGAGGCGGTCAGCCTGATCCACCTCGGCGACCTGCACGACCAGGCCGGTGACGCCGGCACCGCCAGGAGGCACTGGCTGCGGGCCAGGAACATCCTCGGCAAGCTCCGGCACCCGGCGGCCGCCGAGGTGCGCGATCGGCTGCTCGGCAGGGCGGCCACCCCGGTGCTCACCGCGCGCTGACCGCGGCGCCGTGGCCCGACCGCCGGGTGAGCGCCGGGGTCAGCGCGTCGAGCCCGACCTGCTCCACCAGCAGGCGCTGCGGGTAGAGCTGCGGCGGCGGCGCGGGCGCCTCCAGCCGGGCGCGGTCCGCCGCGGTGAGCTCCAGGTCACCGGCCGGCAGCACGGTCTCCAGGTGTTCGAGGGTGCGCGGGCCGAGCACCGGCGCGGCCACCCCGTCCACCCCGAGCAGCCAGGCGATGGCCACCGCGGCCACCGACACCCCGCGGTCGTCGGCGATCTCCCGCGCGGCGTCCACCACCTGGAAGTTGCGCTCGATCGCCCGCCGGGCCGGCGCCTCCTCCCAGTCGTCGCCCGCCTCGGCCATCCGGCTGCCCGCCGGCGGTGCCTCGCCCCGGCGGTAGCGGCCGCCGAGGAACCCCGCGCCGAGCGGCCCCCACGGCATCACCCCGAGCCCGGCCGCGCGGCAGAACGGCAGCAGGTCCAGCTCCACGGAGCGCTCCACCAGCGAGTACTGCGGCTGCAGCGAGACGAACGGCGCCCAGCCCTCGCGGTCCTGCAACGCCACCGCCCAGGCCAGCAGCCAGGCCGGGTAGTTCGACGCGCCGATCGCCCGCACCTTGCCGGCCCGCACCAGCCCGTCGAGCGCCGCCAGGGTCTCCTCCAGCGGGACCTCCGGGTCCGGCCGGTGCACCTGGTAGAGGTCGATCACGTCCACGCCGAGGCGCCGCAGGCTCGCGTCACAGGCCGCCCGGATCCGGTCCGCCGCCAGCCCGGTCCCGCCCGGCTCGGACACCTCGAAGCCCACCTTGGTCGCGATCACCACGTCGTCGCGGTGCCGGGCCAGCCACGGCGCGAGCGTCCGCTCCGACAGCCCGTCGCCGTAGACGTCGGCGGTGTCGATGAACGTGCCGCCGGCCTCGCGGAAGCGGTCGAGCAACCGGTACGACTCGTCGACCGGGGTGGCACCCCCCATCAGCATGGTGCCGAGGCACATCCGACTGACCTGAAGGGGACCGAGCGTGACCGTCTGCATACCGGTAGATATACCGGCTCAGAGCCATGGCCACGACACGGCCTCGCAACCGTGCGGCGTCGCGGTGCCGTCAACCCGGGGAAAGGGCCGGTCGGCGGGGTTACAGTGCCGGACGTGCGCTACGGAGTCCTGGGGCCGCTGGAGGTCCGGGCCGGCGACCTGGTCGTCGCGGTGGGACCGCCACAGCGGCGGGCCGTGCTGGGAGTGCTGCTGGCGTCGGCCGATCGGTTCGTCCCGCGGGACCGGCTGATCGAGTCGGTGTGGCCGGGACGGGCCGGCGGCGCGGACCGGATCGCCTCGGTGCAGGCGCACGTCTCCCGGCTGCGCGCGGTGCTGGGCGGCTCGGCGATCGTGCACCGGGCGCAGGGGTACATGCTGCGCACCGACGGGCCCGGCGACCTGGACGCGGAGCGCTTCCGGCAGGCGGTGGCCGACGGCCGGCGCCGGTGCGAGGCGGGGGAGCCGGCCGCCGGCTGCGAGGTCCTGACCGGCGCGCTGGCGCTGTGGCGGGGCGAGGCCTTCGAGGACTTCCGTTACGACGACTGGGCACAGCCCGACATCCGGCGGCTCACGGAGCTGCGCCTGGACGCGGTGCAGGCCCGGGTGGACGCGGAGCTGCGGCTGGGACGCCACGACGTGCTGGTCCCCGAGCTGGAGGCCCTGGTGCGGGACCAGCCGGGGCGGGAGCGGTTCTGCGCGCAGCTCATGCTGGCGCTGTACCGGTGCGGCCGCCAGGACGACGCGCTGGCCGCGTACCGGCGGTGGCGGGACCGGCTGTGCGAGGTGGCCGGGCTGGCGCCGTCGCCGCGGCTGCAACGACTGGAGCGGCAGATCCTGCGGCACGACCCGGAGCTGCTGCCGGACGGCGTGGTGGCGCCGGCGCGGCCCACCGGACCCGTCGTGCGGCCGCCGTCCGGGTGGTCACCGGGGTCGCGGCGGGGGAACCTGCCGGTGTCGCTCACCTCGTTCGTCGGGCGGGTCGCCGACGTGGCCGCGGTGGTGGACCGGCTCGCCGAGCGGCGCCTCGTCACCCTCGTGGGGCCGGGCGGGGTCGGCAAGACCCGGCTGGCGCTGCGGGTCGCCACCGGCCCGGCGGGACGGCGCCCGGACGGCGCCTGGTGGGCGGACCTCGCGGCCGCGGGTGACCTGGACGACGTGGTGGCGGCGGTACGGGCCGCGCTCGGCCTCGTGCCGGACCGGAGCGCCGTGCCACCGCTGGAGAGCCTGCTCACCTCCCTGGAGGAGCGCGATCTGCTCCTCGTGCTGGACTGCTGCGAGCCGGTCACGGCCGCCGTCGCGGACTTCACCGGGCGGCTGCTGCGCCGGTGCCCACGGGTGCGCGTGCTGTGCACCGGGCGTGAGCCGCTCGCGGTGCTCGGCGAGCAGGTGTGGCCGGTGCAGCCGCTGGACCCGCCCGACCCCACGGCGCCCGGCGAGGCGCTCGTGCTGTTCCTGGACCGGGCGCTCGGGACCGACCCCACGCTCCGGCTGGACGCGGACGGGCTGGCCGCCGCCGCCGAGGTGTGCCGGCGGGTGGACGGGCTGCCGCTGGGCATCGAGATCGCCGCCGCCCAGGTGCGCGACCTGACCCCGGCGGAGCTGCTCGGCCGGCTGGACGACCACGCGGAGTCGCTGACCGCGCCGTACCGGGACCTGCCGGCACGGCACCGCAGCCTGGCCGCCACCATCGCCTGGTCCTACGACCTGCTGGAACCACCGCTGCGGAAGCTCTTCGCCGCCCTCGCGGTGCTCGAGCCACCGCTGTGCGCCGCGGACGTGGCCGGCACCGGCCTGGCCGGGGACCACGACGCCGGAGCCATGCTGCGCCTGCTGGCGGACAAGAGCCTGCTGGTCAGGACGCGCCGCGACGGGCACACGCAGTACCGCATGCTGGACACGGTGCGCGCGGTGGCCGGCACCGTGCTGGACCTGTCGGGGGAACGGGCGGCGGTGGCCGCCCGGGTGGCCCGCCACTTCGCCGGCCCGGCCGTGGCCGGGCTCTCGCCGTCGGCCGACGGGCTGGCCTGGGCGGCCCAGGTGCGCGCCACCGAGCCCAACGTCGTGGCGGCGCTGCGCTGGTGCCTGGAACACGACCCGGAGCTGGGCGCGCGGGCCTTCGTCGGCCTTCAGCCGTACCTGAGGTTCGTGGCGGTGTCGCCGGAGCCGTGGTCGCGCATCGGCCGTGAGCTCGGCCGGTCGGCGGCGCTCGACGCCCGGACCCGGCTGCGGGTGACCGCCGTCGCCACCATGGCCCGGTGGCAGCAGCTACCACCCGACATGGTGCGGGCCGAGGCGCACGCCGTGCTCGACCACCCGCTGGCCTGCCCGGACACCGTGATCACCGCCCTGCGGGCCCTGGTCAGCCTGGTCGAGGCCGGCCTGGTCGAGGCCGGGCCGGACGAGCTGCGGCGCTACTGCACGCGGTGGATCGAGGCGGCGCGGTGCCTCGGCACCCCGGAGGCCGAGCGGGCGATCGACGGGGTGCGTTACCTGCTGGCCTACGCCGCGGGTGACCTGGAGGCGGCCCTGGGCCACGTGCGCCGGGCGGTGGCGCGCACCGGCGTGTCCGGGGCGGCACTGAACGCGACGTACCTCCTGCGCAACATGGCCGACGTCCAGTACCGGCTCGGCGACATCGCGGCGGCCGTGACCAGCGCCCGCGCCGCGCTGACGGCGGCCGAGGCCCTCGGGTCGCCCGCCCAGCGGGTCATGGCCCTGGTCATGCTGGCCGAGATCATGGCCGCCGCCGCACCGGCCGCCGAGGCGCTGCCGGTCGCGGCGCGGGCGTCGGCGATGGCGTACGAGATCGGCTCCCACCTCGACCTGGTCGAGGGGCTCACCGCGCTCGCCATGTGCTGCGCGCGCCTGGGCCGGTACCGGGAGGCCGCGCGGGCGTACGGGGT
>DASWTI010000483.1:0-11119 GCA_036402215.1 Pseudonocardiaceae bacterium | reverse complement strand
GCCACCGGGCGTCCGGACGCCGACCCGGCGACGGCGTCCAGCACGGCGCGCTCAGCCCCGGGGTCCGCGACCCGGCCGCGCACCACGAACCGCTCCCCCACCAGCATCACGTCCACGGTCACCGCCGCGGCGGGCGCCGCCGTGACCCCGACGGCCCGCACCCCGGCCACGGAGGCCAGCACCTCGGCCACCCGGTGCTCGGTGCCGGCCGGCACGCCGGACACCCGGGCGTCGCGGCCGTCGAACACCACGGTGGCTCCGGTGAGCCCGGCCGCGCGCAGCGCCTGGTAGGAGTGCGCCGTCAGGTCCTGCTCCAGCGCCGGGCGCTGCCACACCAGCCCGAGCGCGGCGAGCAGCGGCGGCACGGCCACCACCGCCGCGCCCCACGGCAGCCAGGCCGGGCGCCTCCGCTCCCCGTCCGGTCGATCGGGGGACACGACGCCGCCCACGCGGGCCTCCGTTCCGGGTGTCTCGACGGGTGAGAGGGCACGAGCGGCCACCTCGGAGAGCAACCGATCGTCAACGCTCAGTGCCGCGCATTAGGTATCACCCGTTCGGGTGCAGAAGCCAGGCCACGCCGGGCAACACGCCGGAGATTCACCCTCTTCGGGGTAAGGCGGTTACACCGGGTGGCAGACTCGAGAGGCGTTCACCGGCGGCAGCGCCACCGGCCGTTCGGCCGCATCCGTAGGTCCGGGGTGGACGCCGTGCCGAGGAGGGCGGCGGACCGGCCACCGCACCCGCGCGTCAGCGGGTGCGCTCCTCCAGGAAGTGCGTGAGCGAGCGCAGCGCGTCGGCCGGCGGCCCGTCCGGCAGCACGGCCAGCTCGGCCCGCGCCTGCTCGGCGAACCGCGAGACCATGGCGCGCGTGCGGTCCAGTCCGCTGGAGGCCCGCAGCAGCTCCAGCGCCTCGGCGATCAGCTCGTCCTCGGCGATCGGCCCGGCCAGCAGCTCGGCGAGCCGCCCGCCCGGCTCGTCGGCCAGCACGTACAGCATCGGCAGCGTGCGGATGCCCTCGCGCAGGTCCGTGCCCTGGGTCTTGCCGGACTCGTCGGCCGGGGAGGCGATGTCGATGACGTCGTCGGAGATCTGGAACGCCATGCCGATCAGCTCGCCGTACCGGGACAGCGCCTGCACCTGGTCGTCCGCGAGGCCCGCGAACATGGCGCCGAACCGGCCGGCGGTGGCGATCAGCGAGCCGGTCTTGCCGGCGATGGCCCGCAGGTAGTGGTCGATCGCGTCGCCCGCGGCGTCCGGGCCCAGGGTCTCGCGCATCTGGCCGGTGACCAGCGAGGCGAACGTCTCGGCGATGATCCGCACCGCCTCCGGGCCGAGGTCGGCCACCAGCCGGGACGCGTTGGCGAACAGGAAGTCCCCGGTGAGGATGGCGACGCTGTTGTCCCAGCGGGCGTTGGCGCTCACCGCGCCGCGCCGCATGGTGGCCTCGTCCATCACGTCGTCGTGGTACAGCGTGGCCAGGTGCACCAGCTCCACCACGGCGGCCGCGCGGATCACCTCGTCCGCGTCGCCCTTGCCGAACTGCGCGGCGAGCAGCGTGAACAGCGGGCGGAACCGCTTGCCGCCGGCGTCCACGAGGTGCAGGGAGGCCTGCGTCAAGAACTCCAGGTCGCTGCGCAGCTCCTGGTGCAGGAGCTCCTCGACCCGGTCGAGCCCGCGCTGCACGGCGTGTGCCAGGTCAGGGTCGGCGAGCACCGCTCCGCCGAGTTCGACCGTTGCCCCGCTCACGCGTCCACCTTAGTCGCCGGGGCGCCGCGCACCCACCGGATACGCGGCGCCCCGCCGCACGTCACACCACCCCGGCGCTACGAGGTGAACGGCCCGATCGACGCCCAGTCCAGGGCCAGCGTGGGCGCGATGCCCAGCAGCAGCGTCACCACCACGCCGAGCGTGATGGCGGCCGTGGTGAACGCGCCCGGCACGCTCACCGTGGGCCCGTCGGCGGCCGGCTCCGAGAAGTACATGAGCACGATCACCCGCAGGTAGAAGAACGCGGCGATCGCCGAGGCGACCAGCGCGATCACCACGAGCGGCGCCATGCCGTCGTCCAGGGCCGCCTTGAACACCGCGAACTTGCCGATGAAGCCCGAGGTGAGCGGGATTCCGGCGAGGGCCAGCAGCAGGAAGGCGAACGCCCCGGCCACCAGCGGCGAACGCTTGGCCAGGCCGGCCCAGGCCGAGAGGTGCGTGGCCTCGCCGTCGGCGTTGCGCACCAGGCTCACGATGCCGAACGCGGCGATCGTGGTGAAGCCGTACGCCAGCAGGTAGAACAGCGTGCCGGACAGGCCCTGGTCGGTGATCGCGATCGAGCCCACCAGCAGGAAACCGGCGTGCGCCACCGAGGAGTAGGCGATCATCCGCTTGACGTCGGTCTGGGTGAGGCCGAGGACCGCGCCGATCACCATGGACAGCGTGGCCACCGCCCAGAGCACGCCGCGCCACTCCCAGCGGGTGCTGCCGAACGCCACGGTGAGCACCCGCAGGATCGCGCCGAACGCCGCCACCTTGGTGCAGGCCGCCATGAACGCCGTGACCGGCGTGGGCGCGCCCTGGTAGACGTCCGGCGTCCAGGCGTGGAAGGGGCCGACGGAGGCCTTGAACAGCAGGCCGATCACCAGCAGCGCCAGGCCGCCGAAGAGCAGCGTGTCCGAGCGGTCGGTGCCGGCGGTGGCCGCGGCGATGGCGGACAGCTCGACGGAACCGGCGTAGCCGTACAGCAGCGCCACCCCGTACAGGAAGAACGCCGAGGCGAACGCGCCGAGCAGGAAGTACTTGACCGCCGCCTCCTGCGAGAGCAGCCGGCGACGGCGGGCCAGGCCGCACATCAGGTACAGCGGCAGCGACAGCACCTCGAGCGCCACGAACATGGTGAGCAGGTCGTTGGCCGCGCAGAACACCATCATGCCGCCGAGCGCGAACAGCGCCAGCGGGAAGACCTCGGTCTGCATGCCGGTGGCCGAGGCCTGCGCCCGGTCCTGCCGGGTGCCGGGGCGGATCGCCGCGCTGGCCACGAACGCCCCGCCGGGCTCGACCGAGCGGTCGGCGATCAGCAGGATGCCACCGAACGCGAGCGCCAGCAGGGTGCCCCACAGGAACAGCGTCGGGGCGTCCACGGCGAGGGTGCGGCCGAAGGTGATGATGTCCGCGCGGTTGTCCTCGGCGGCGTGCACGCCGAGGGCCACGCCGGCGCCGACGATCGCGCCCAGCGTGAGGATGACCTGCAACGACCAGCGCTGGTGCTTGGGGAAGAACGCCTCCACCAGGATGCCCGCGCACGCCGCACCGAGCACGATCAGCACCGGCAGCGTGGCGCCGTAGTCGATCGGTGGTGCGGTCAGCTTGTCCGGTACCTGGGCCAGGAACCCGGCGAACCCGCTCACCTCAGTTGCCTCCTGGTTGCACGGTGACCGGATCGGACAGCCCGACCTCGGTCATGGTGGCGTTCACCGACGGGGTGATCACGTCGAGCACCGGCTTGGGATAGATGCCCAGCCCGATGATCAGCACCACCAGCGGGGCGAGCACCGCGATCTCGCGGCGGGACAGGTCGGGGAAACGCGGCCGGGCCGCGGCCCCCAGGTCGCCGCCGCCGGTGACCAACGCAGCGCCGCGCACCGGGCCGTGCGACACCCGCTGGTAGATCCACAGCACGTAGAGCGCGGCGAAGATGATGCCGACGGTGGCGAGGATGGTGAACACCGGCTGCCGCGGGAACGAGCCGACCAGCACCAGGAACTCGGAGACGAACGAGTTCATGCCGGGCAGCGCGAGCGAGGACAGGCCGGCCACCAGGAACAGGCCGGCGAGCACCGGCGCCAGCGTGTAGATGCCGCCGTAGTCGTGCACCAGGCGGGACCCGCCGCGGGCGATGATCATGCCCACGACCAGGAACAGCATGCCGGTCGAGATGCCGTGGTTGACCATGTAGAGCACCGCGCCGGCGTGCGCCTGCGAGCTGAACGCGAAGATGCCCAGCGCGATGAACCCGAAGTGGGCCACCGAGGTGTACGTGACGAAGCGCTTCATGTCGGTCTGGCCGATGGCCACCAGCGCGCCGTAGAGGACGCCGGCCACGGCGAGCACCAGCACGTACGGCGCGAGCTCGCGCGAGGCCGCCGGGAACAGCGGCAGGCAGTAGCGCAGGAAGCCGAACGTGCCCACCTTGTCCAGCACGCCCACCAGCAGCACGCCCGCGCCGACCGGGGCCTCGGCGCCCGCGTCCGGCAGCCAGGTGTGCAGCGGCACCAGCGGCGCCTTGATGGCGAACGCGATGAAGAAGCCCAGGAACAGCCAGATCTGGGTGGACAGCGGCGCCTCGGCGGCGATCCGCTGCAGCGTCACCCAGTCGAACGTGCCGCCCTCGGGCAGCCGGTCGGCGCTCACCACGTACAGGCCGATCACCGAGGCCAGCATCACCAGGCCACCGAGCAGCGAGTACAGGAAGAACTTCACCGCCGCGTACTGCCGGCGCGGCCCGCCGAAGCGGCCGATGAGGAAGTACATCGGCACCAGCATGGCCTCGAAGAACACGTAGAACAGGAACACGTCGGTGGCCGCGAAGACGCCGATCATCAGCGACTCGAGCACCAGCACCAGGGAGAAGAAGCCGGCCGCGGTGCGCCCGTCCGGGAGCTTGTCCTCCCAGGAGGCGCCGAGCACGATCGGCACCAGCACCGCGATGAGCGCGATCATCACCAGCGCGATGCCGTCCACGCCGAGCGAGAAGCGCACGCCGAACGCCGGGATCCACTCGGTGGACACCGTGAGCTGCAGGCGGTCCGTGGAGTCGGTGGCGTACGAGGCCCAGGTGCCGGCCGCGAGCACCAGCACGCCGAGCGAGAAGATCAGCGCCACGATCTTGGCCAGTCGGTCGTTGCGCCGCAGGAACGCGACCACGACGGCGCCGACCAGCGGCAGCACCAGCAGCGCGGGCAGCCACATCATGAGTACCTCACCACCAGCAGCGCGGCGATCACCAGGACGCCGCCGCCGAGCATGCCGAGCGCGTACGAGCGGACGAAGCCGGTCTGCAGCCGTCGCAGCCGGCCCGACGTCCCGCCGAGCAACGCGGCCGTGCCGTTCACCACGCCGTCGACTCCCTTGTTGTCCAGGAACACGGCCAGCCTGGTGAGCCAGATGCCGGGGCGTTCGATGATCCATTCGTTGACCGCGTTGGCGTACAGGTCGGCGCGCGCGGCGCGGACCGGCAGCGAGACCCGCGCCGGGCGGGCCACCGGCTGCTCACCGCGGCCGAACAGCAGCCAGGCGACGAGCACGCCGAGCGCGATCAGGCCCATGGTGAGGGCCAGCACGGCGGTGTGCGGCAGCACGCCGTGGTCGTGCTCCTGCAACGCCCCGACGTTCGGTTCGAGCCAGCCGACCAGCCGCTCCCCGGAGTACAGGAAGAAGCCCGCCGCGGCCGAGCCGATCGCGATCACGATCATCGGCACGGTCATCACCAGCGGCGACTCGTGCGGGCGGTAGGCCCGGCCGTCCTCGGACTCCAGCGTCTTCCAGCGCTCCTCGCCGAAGAACACCAGCAGGAACAGCCGCGTCATGTAGAAGGCGGTGAGACCGGCGCCGAGCAGCGCGGCGCCGCCGAACACCCAGCCCCGCCAGCCCGGCTCGCCGAACGCGGCCTCGATGATCGCGTCCTTGGAGTAGTAGCCGGACAGGAACGGGAAGCCGATGAGCGCCAGGTAGCCGATGGTGAACGTGACGAAGGTGATCGGCATGTGCTTGCGCAGGCCGCCCATCCGCCGGATGTCGCCCTCGTCGTTCATGCCGTGCATCACCGAGCCGGCCCCCAGGAAGAGCCCGGCCTTGAAGAAGCCGTGGGTGAGCAGGTGGAAAATGCCGAGCGCGTAGCCGAACGGGCCGAGGCCGACGGCCAGGAACATGTAGCCGATCTGGCTCACCGTGGAGTAGGCGAGCACCTTCTTGAAGTCGTCGTAGGCGCAGCCGATGACGCACCCGATGAGCAGCGTCACCGCGCCCACCGCCATCACGACCAGCCGGCCGTCGGCGGTGAGGTTGTAGAGCGGCGAGCAGCGGGCGATCAGGTACACGCCGGCGGTGACCATGGTCGCGGCGTGGATGAGCGCGGACACCGGGGTCGGGCCGGCCATCGCGTCCGGGAGCCAGGACTGCAGCGGGAACTGGCCGGACTTGCCGCACGCGCCGAGCAGCAGCAGCACCGCGATGGCGGTGATCGTGGGGCCGGACAGCTCGCCGACCCGGGCGAACACCTCGGTGTAGTCGAGGGTGCCCAGTTCGCGCCAGAGCAGGAAGATCGCCAGGGCCAGGCCGACGTCGCCGACCCGGTTCATGATGAACGCCTTCTTGGCCGCGGTCGCCGCGTACGGGCGGTCCTGGTACCAGCCGATCAGCAGGTACGAGGCGAGACCCACGCCCTCCCAGCCGAGGTACAGGGTGACGAAGTTGTCGCCCAGCACCAGGATCAGCATGGCCGCGACGAACAGGTTGAAGTAGCCGAAGAAACGGCGCCGGTTCGGGTCGTCGGCGAGGTAGCCACTGGCGTACACGTGGATCAGGCCGCCGACGCCGGTGATCAGCAGGACGAACACCATCGACAGGGTGTCCAGCCGCATGCCGAAGTCGATCTGCAGCGAGCCGACGCCGATCCAGCTGAACAGGTCCAGCTCGCGGGTGCGCTCCTCGGCGGGCAGCCCGGCGGTGTCGAAGAACAGCGCCAGGCCGTAGCCGAAGGCGGCGAGCACCGTGGCGCAGCCGAGCCAGTGCCCCCACGCGTTGGTGCGCCGGCCGCCGACCAGCAGCACCAGCGCGCCGAACGCGGGCAGCGCCACCAGCAGCCAGGCCATCGAGGCGAGCCCGCTCGCTGCACCGACGACGGGCCCGGCCTCCTGCGCGGCCTCCTGGGCGAGGGTCAGCATCCCCGTGCCCCCCGTTGCACAGTCAGGCGATCCACGTGCGGCATCCCCTCTAGTACTTGAGCAGGTTGGCGTCGTCGACCGAGGCCGAGCGGCGCGTCTTGAAGATCGACATGATGATCGCGAGGCCGACCACGACCTCGGCGGCGGCCACCACCATCACGAAGAACGCCATGATCTGGCCGTCGAGGTCGCCGTTGATCCTGGAGAACGTGACGAGGGTGAGGTTCACCGCGTTGAGCATCAGCTCGACGCACATGAACACCACGATCGCGTTGCGGCGCACCAGGACGCCGACCGCGCCGATGGCGAACAGCAGCGCCGAGAGCAGCAGGTAGTAGCTGGGGGTCACCGGTTCTTCCCCTCGGCCTCGGTGGCGTCCGTGTCGTCGGCGTGGATCACGGTGGTCGGCTCGTCGGCCGCGGTGTCGCCGGTGACCGTGGTGACCGCGGTGGTGTCCGCGTCGGCGGCGGGCTCGGCGGCCGGGTTCTCGGTCAGCACCGCGGTGTCGGCGTCCGCGGCGGCGTCCGCGTCCGTGCCGGCGGCGTCGGTGTGCGGGGCCAGCGCGCGGGCGCCCGGAGTGGGCAGCCGGCCGGCCACCGCGTCCTCGTCGCCGGTCAGGGTGGAGCGCTCGCGCGGCGCGATCAGCTCGGACACCGACTCGGGCGCCACGGAGCCGTCGGGCAGCAGGGCGGGCGTGGCCACCGAGTTGGCGGTGGCGAAGACGCCGGGGCCGGGCAGCGGCGACGGACGCTCGTACTCGCCGCGGAAGCGCGCCTCCACCAGGTCCCGCTGGGAGCGGCGGGCGCCGGGACCGCGCTCGGTGAACGCCATGACCATGGCGCCGACGGCGGCGACGATGAGCAGCGCCGAGGTCAGCTCGAACGGGAACAGGTACGTGGTGAACAGCTCCCGGCCGATCTGGCCGATGTTGCCGCCCTCGGAGTCGTTGACCGCGGCCAGGCCGCGGGCGTCCACGTCGGTCAGCGCGCGGGCCACGGTGGCGATCACCAGGCCGGCGAACCCGATGCCGAGCACCGCGCCGGCCAGCCGCTGCCCGCGCAGCACCTCGACCACGGAGTCCGAGGAGTCCCGGCCGACCATCATGAGCACGAACAGGAACAGCATCATGATCGCGCCGGTGTAGACGATGATCTGCACGAAGCCGAGGAACGGCGCCTGCTGCGTCAGGTACAGCATGCCGAGGCACAGCATGCTGAGCACCAGCCAGAGCGCGGAGTGCACGGCGTTGCGCGAGAAGATCATGCCCAGCCCGCCGGCCAGCGCGAGCGGCCCGAGGATCCAGAACACCACGGCCTCACCGGTGGTGACGGTGTCCACCACCGGCGGGGTGACCGGTGGGACCGGCGGCGGGTCCTGCGCCGGGAGCTGGGCGACCAGGTCGGCCGCCGCCAGCAGCACGCTCACCGGACCTCCTTGCCGACCGCGTCGGGCACGCTCGCGTCGCGCGCGTCCGCCGGACCGCGGTTGTAGTAGTCCTGCTCGGTGTCGCCGAGGCGCATCGGGTGCGGCGGGGCCTCCATGCCCTCCAGCAGCGGCGCCAGCAGGTCCTCCTTGGTGTAGATGAGGTCCTGGCGGTTGTCGTCGGCGAGCTCGAACTCGTTGATCATCGTGAGGGCCCGGGTCGGGCAGGCCTCCACGCACAGGCCGCAGCCGATGCAGCGCAGGTAGTTGATCTGGTAGTCCTTGCCGTACCGCTCACCGGGCGAGAAGCGCGCCTCCTCGGTGTTGTCCCCGCCCTCGACGAAGATCGCGTCGGCCGGGCAGGCCCAGGCGCACAGCTCGCAGCCGACGCACTTCTCCAGCCCGTCCGGGTGCCGGTTGAGCTGGTGCCGGCCGTGGAAGCGCGGCGCGGTGACCTTCTTGACCTCCGGGTACTCCTCGGTGACCGGCTTCTTGAACATCGTCGAGAAGGTCACCCGGAAACCCTGGACCGGGTCAAAGAACCCCATCGTCGCCCTCCTTGCCAGCGGTGGTGGGAGTGGGCACGAGCGCGGTCCGCCGCTGCGGTGCCTTCGGGACCTTGAGGTCCAGCGGCGGCACCGGGAAGTCGCCGGCCAGTTCGACGACCGGCTCCTCGCGCACCTTCTGGTCGGGCAGCAGCAGCACCAGGATCAGCAGCACCAGCAGGATCACGCCGCCCACGGCCAGGATCTGGCCCTGGGTGATGTTCTCCTCGGCACGGATCGCCCGGACCCCCGCCACCAGCACGATCCAGAGCAGGCTGATCGGCACCAGCCACTTCCAGCCGAGCCGCATGAACTGGTCGTAGCGCATCCGGGGCAGCGTGCCGCGCAGCCAGACGAAGACGAACAGGAAGGCCAGCGTCTTCACGGTGAACCAGAGGAACGGCAGCCAGCCGGAGTTCAGCGCGTGGTCGATGCCCACGAACGGGAACATCCAGCCACCGAAGAACAACGTGGTGCACATCGCTGAGACGGTGACCATGTTGATGTACTCGGCGAGGAAGAACAGCGCGAACTTGAGCGACGAGTACTCGGTGTGGAAGCCACCGACCAGCTCCGACTCGGCCTCCGGCAGGTCGAACGGCGCGCGGTTGGTCTCGCCCACCATGGCGATCGCGAACACCGCGAAGCTCACCGGCAGCAGGTAGAAGTACCAGCCGCTCTGCTGCGCGGCCACGATGTCCGTGGTGGACATGGACTTCGCGAACAGGATGACCGCCACGATGGACAGGCCCATCGCGATCTCGTAGGAGATCACCTGCGCCGCCGAGCGCAGCGCGCCCAGCAGCGGGTACGGCGAGCCGGACGACCAGCCGGCGAGCACGATGCCGTAGACGCCCATCGAGGAGCAGGCGAGCACCACGAGCACGCCGACCGGCAGGTCCGCGAGCTGCAACAGGGTGCGCTCACCGAAGATCGACACCTCAGGTCCGAGCGGGACCACGGAGAACGCCAGGAACGCCGGCACCGCGGAGATCACCGGCGCCAGGAAGTACACCCACTTGTCCGCGAGGACCGGGCGGATGTCCTCCTTGAAGGCCAGCTTGAGGCCGTCGGCGAGGGACTGGAGCAGGCCGAACGGGCCGACCCGGTTGGGGCCGGGCCGGTGCTGCATGCGGCCGACCACGCGCCGCTCGTACCAGATGGTGAACAGCGTCAGCAGCACCAGGAACGCGAAGATCGCGACGACCTTGATCAGTACGAGCCAGACCGGGTCGTCGTCGAGCACCTCGGCCGCGACGGTGGTGGTGTTCACAGCTCACCTGCCTCGATGTCGGCGGGGGCCTCGGTGACGGACGCCCGGACGCCGACCAGGGCGCCGTGGCCGACGCCGAGCGTGCGGCGCACGGTGGACGGTCCTGAGTTCGTGGGCAGCCACACCACGCCGTCCGGCAGGTCGGCGAGACCGGCCGGCACCGTCAGCTCACCGCGGTCGGTGCCCACGGTGACGGCGTCGCCGACGGCGATGCCGAGCCCGGCGGCGGTGGCCGGGCCGAGCAGCGCCATGGCGGGCCGGGCTGTGCCGGTCAGGTGCGGCTCCTCGTCCTGCAGGCTGCCGTTGTCCAGCAGCGAGCGCCAGGTGGCCAGGCGGGCCTGGCCGGGCTCGGGCGCCGCCACGGTGAACTCGCCGTGCTGCGGCAGGTCCTGGCGGGCGGACCCGGTGGCGTGGCCGGGGGCCGGGGTCACGGTGCCGAGGCGGGCCAGCTCACCGGCCGCGGCGGCCGGGGTCTGGGTGTAGAGGTCGGCGTCCATCTCGACGGCCAGGGTGTCCAGCACGCGGCAGTCCGGGAGCTGGCCGGTGGCCTCGATGACCGTGGTGAACTCGCGGACCCGGCCCTCCCAGTTGAGGTAGCTGCCGGCCCGGTGCACGGCCGCGGCCACCGGCAGCACCACGTCGGCGCGCTCGGTCACCGCGGACGGCCGCAGCTCCAGGCTCACCAGGAAACGCACCTCGTCGAGCGCGCGCAGGCCGAGCTCCGGGTCGGCCAGGTCGTACGGGTCGACGCCGCCGACCAGCAGGCCGGCCAGCTCGCCGCCGGCCGCGGCCGCCAGCATCTCGTCGGTGGACCTCCCGATCTCGGCCGGGATGCCGCCCTCGGCGAGCCCCCAGGCCGACTCCAGCTCGGCGCGCGCCGCGGCGTCGGTGACCGGGCGGCCACCGGGCAGCAGCGTCGGCGCCGCGCCCGCCGCCAGGGCACCGCG
>DASWTI010000482.1:0-4414 GCA_036402215.1 Pseudonocardiaceae bacterium | reverse complement strand
GCGGACGACCGGGGCGGTGTCGGCGCCCGCGACGGCGACCCCGGGGACGACGCCGGGCCCGGGCCGGAACACGAGGCCGCCCGCACCGGAGTGCTGACCTGGCCGACGCACCAGGCCGGGCACGCCCCGGACGGGCCACTGCGCCAGCTCCGCGCCCGGATCGCGCCGCGGCTCATGCGCGGCATCGTCATCGCCGTATTCCACTGCTTCGCCATCACCGCCGTGCTGCGCGTCATCTACATGGACCACGGCGCCGGGTACCTCGCGGTGAGCATCGGCTGCGTGCTCGCCGGCCTGGCGCTGCAACTCATGGTCCTGCGCCGCCGTCCGGCCGCGCTCGACACCCGCTGGACGGCCGGCGTCCTCGCGGCGCACGCGGTGCTCGTGTACGCGCCGGTCATCGGGTACGGCGAGTACTGGGCCGGCGTGCCGGGCTTCCTCGGCGGCAGCCTGCTGCTCCTGCTGCCCGGGGCGGCCGGCTGGCCGCTGTTCGCCGTGGTGGTGGCCAGCGTCGGAGTGGTGCGGGCGCTGCACGACGGTGACGTCGTCGACCTCGCGCTCACCTGCTCGTCCACGATCATCGTCGCGCTCACCGTGTGGGGCCTGACCCGGCTGTCGCACCTGGTGACGGCCGTGCAGCAGGCCCGCACCGAGCTGGCCAAGATGGCCGTGGCGCAGGAACGGCTGCGGGTGGCCCGGGACCTGCACGACCTGCTCGGCTACAGCCTGTCCGCGATCAGCCTGAAGAGCGAGCTCACCCGGCGGCTGCTGGCCAGGCACCCGGCCCGCGCCGAGGAGGAGATCACCGAGATCCTGCACATCTCGCGGCAGGCGCTGGCCGACGTGCGCACGGTGGCCAGCGGCTACCGCGAGCTGTCGCTGGACAACGAGGCCCGCTCGGCCCGCTCGGTGCTGCTGGCCGCGGACGTCCAGGTGGTGGTGGACCTCGACTACACGGACATTCCGAGCCGGATCGGCACGGCCATCGCCACGGTGCTGCGCGAGGCCGTGACCAACGTGCTGCGGCACAGCGAGGCCACCCGCTGCGACATCCTCATCCGGCAGGACGACGCACGGGTCACCGTGGACATCGTCAACGACGGCGTGCCGGCCGGCGACGAGGACACCCCGCGGCGCGGCCGGCCGGAGGAGCCGGCGGGCGGACGGACCGGCCCGGACCGGTCCCCCGGCGACGGAGCCCGGCCGGATGCGGCGGACGGCGCGGGGAGCCAGGAGGCCGGGCCGAGGAACGCTCAGGGCGGCCTGCCGGAGGACGAGGACGACCCGCGGGTCCGGTACGCCGCGGCCGGCGCAACGGTGGACGGCCCGGTCCAGGCCGTCCGGCGGCACGAGGGCGGCCCGGCCGGCAGCGGCATCGGCAACCTGGCCGCCCGGCTCCGGGCCCTCGGCGGCACGCTGACCACGCACCGCGAGCCGGGACGGTTGTTCCACCTGCACGCGGTGGTGCCGCTGCGTCGCGATTGAGGCCCGTTCCGATCCCCCATTTGTGGTGATTCCTCGACAAACGCCGCAACACCGGCCCGGACCTCGCCCGATCGGCCCGGCCCGGCCGGACGGGGCGCCGCCGATCGGCAAACACGCCCCGTAGCCGCAGGCCAGAAGCTTTGGTCCGCGTCGCGGCAGGGACCGCGGCATTCGGCCCATGATTGGCGACCGAATGGCCACGCACCGTTCGTGAACGTCGAACAATCACCATTCGACGCAGCGGGCGCGACCGTACTGGGTGATAATCTGAACACAGAGAGCAACCAGCGGTCCATCCACACTCGCGGGATGTGCACATGCCCCTGCAGCCGGCAGCGCCTCCGGCGGGCCGTCACCCCTCGCCCGCGGTGGACCTGCCACTGGCCGGGTACGACCCGCTGGCGCCGCGCTTCCCGGACCGCGGGCCGGCCGCCCGGTTGCGGTTGCCGGTGCTGCTCGGCGTGGCGCTCGTGGTGCTGCTGAGGGTGGAGCCGGCCGCGCCGGGCCGGCTGGCGGCCGCCGCCCTGCTGCTCACCGCCGCGGTGGTCGTCCAGGCGCGCTGGCTCGGTGGCCACCAGGACCGCGGGCGGGTCCGGACGGCGGCCCTGCTCGTCCAGACCGTGCTGGTGTACGCGCCGGTCCCCTGGTACGAGGACGCCTGGCTCGGCCTCGGCGGCTTCCTGGCGGGCAGCCTGCTGCTGACCTTGTGCGCGGCGGCGGCCTGGCCGTTGTTCGGCGTGGTGACCGCGCTCGCCGCGCTGCTCGCCGCCACCCCGGTCACCGGCCCCACCGGCGGTACCGCGGCGGCCTGGCAGCAGGCCGGGCTGGCACTCGTGATCACCGCGGTCATCGGCCTCGCCGTGTACGGCCTGGCCCGGCTGACCCACGTGCTGATGTCGACGCGGGAGGTACGCCGGGAGATCACCATGCTGGCGGTGACCCAGGAGCGGCTGCGCTTCGCCCGCGACCTGCACGACCTGCTCGGCTACAGCCTGTCGGCGATCACGCTCAAGAGCGAGCTCACCCGGCGGCTGCTGGCCCGCAGCCCCGCGCAGGCCGAGGCCGAGCTGGACGAGATCCTGCGCATCTCGCGGCAGGCGCTGGCCGACGTGCGCGCGGTCGCCAACGGCTACAGCGAGCTCTCGCTGGAGGAGGAGGCGGAGTCCGCGCGCGCCGTGCTGCTGGCCGCCGACGTGCACGTGGACCTGCGGCTGCACCACCGCCGCGAGCTGTCCCGGCCGGTCGGCACGGTGCTCGCCACCGTGCTCCGCGAGGGAGTGACCAACGTGCTGCGGCACAGCCGGGCCGGCTGGTGCGAGATCTCGGTGCACGCCGACGACGGACGGGTGTGGCTGCGCATCGTCAACGACGGCGTGGGGTGCCTGCCCGGCGCGACCGAGCACGCCGGGGACGACGGACCCGGCGGGACCGGCGAGCGCGACGAGGGCGGCCGCGGCTCCGGCGGCTCCGGGCTGGAGAACCTGGCGGCCAGGGTCGAGCAGCTCGGCGGGTGGCTGCGCTCGGGGCGGGCCGGCGAGCGCTTCGAGCTCACCGCGTCGGTGCCGCTGACGACGCCGGGGGCCGAGGGCCCGGTGGAGCGGGTGGTGGAACCGCGGGAGGCCGCGGACCGGCTCACAGCCAGCCGGCGGACTGGGCGATCCTGATCGCGTCCACCCGGTTGCGGGCGTTGAGCTTGGCGGCCACCGTCGTCAGGTAGTTGCGCACCGTGCCCGCGGACAGGTGCAGGCTGGCCGCGATCTCCACCGGCTCGGCGCCGTCCGCCGCGAGCCGCAGCACCTCGATCTCCCGCGTGGTGAGCGGGCAGTCCGTGGTGTCCCAGGCGGCGAGCGCGAGCTGGCTGTCCACCACCCGTCGCCCGGAGGCCACGCCGCGGATGGCGTCGGCCAGCCGGTCGGCCGGCGCGTCCTTGAGGATGAAGCCGCCGACCCGCACCGCGAGCGCCCGGCGCAGCGTGCCGGGGCGGGCCAGGCTGGTGAGGATGAGGGTGCGCACCTCGGGCATCGCCTCGTGCAGCTTGCTGGCCGCGGTCAGGCCGTCCATGCCGGGCAGGTCGATGTCGATCACCGCGACGTTCGGCTGGTGCCGCCGCGCCGCCGGCAGGATGTCGTCGCCGGAGGCCACCTGGGCGACCACCTCGATGTCCAGTTCGAGGTCGAGCAGCGCGACCAGGGCACCGCGGACCATATGCATGTCCTCGGCCAGCAGCACCTTGATCATCGCCCTTACCCTTCACCGCATCGGGTGTTGTTCGAGTTGTACCACTGATACGGCCAGTCACGAACGGGTCGAAGTACTGGCCTGCGGTTCGGAGGGCCGCCACCCGGCAGCTTGATACATCATCCACGCATCGAGTCGATCTCGTAGCCCAGCGTGGAAACATCGCGGGTTGCCGCGCCACCCGTGTCCCAGAGGTGGAACGCCCCGGGTCAGGCGCGGGGCAGCGGTACCGCGGGGTGCGGGGCGCTGACGTCCCGCAGCCGTCGCGCGGAGAGCGCGCGGCCACGCCGGGCGTCCTGGTCGTCCACCAGCGCCAGCACGTCGTCGAAGGCGGCGATGGCCTCGGCGTCGCGGCCGTCCGCCTGCAGGATGCGGGCGCGGGCCAGCAGGGTGGGCACGTGCTCCGGCCGGATCCGCAGCACGCGGTCCAGGTCGGCCAGCGCGCCCGCGCGGTCACCCAGCTCACGGCGGGTCTCGGCACGCGCCGCGTGCGCCTCCGGGTGCGGGGGCGAGAGCGCGATCGCCCGGTCGAAGTCGGCCAGGGCCTCGGCGTGCCGCCCCAGGCGGTGCAGCACCGCGGCACGGGTCAGGACCGGCTCGGGGTCGGTGCGGTCCAGGCCGGCGGCCGCGGTGAGGTCGGCGATGGCGTCGCCCCAGCGGCGCAGCCGCGCGTGCAGCCAGCCGCGGTTGG
>DASWTI010000481.1:0-10400 GCA_036402215.1 Pseudonocardiaceae bacterium | reverse complement strand
GCGCCGCCGCCGAGGCCGAGCAGGCCGCCGTCGACGCACTCGCCGCCGCCGTCCGCTGAGCCGTCCGGTCGGTCCGCCGAGCAACCCGGCCCACCGCCGCGCGCCCAGCCACCCCGGCCCACCGCCGTGTGTCGAGCCGGTCCGCCCGAAGTGAATGGGCCATTCACCCATCGGGCCGGCGAGGTGCTGGCCGGGTGGCGACCGGGGTTCTCGTTCCGCATCGGCGTGTCACCGACGTGGCGGCCGGATTGCGGCGGTTGGCGGATGTACGGCGGGGCGGGGCTGCCGCACGCTCGCCGTCATGGGTACCGCACGCAGCGCGTTCGTCACCGTGGGAGTCGTCGGCGCCGTGGTGGCCGGGCTGGTCGCCGCGACCGCACCGGCCGCCGCGGTCTCGCCGGACGTGGTGCTGGCCGAGGTGTACGGCGGGGGCGGCAACACCGGCGCCCCGTACACGCACGACTTCGTCGAGCTGTACAACCGCGGCGCCGCGCCGGTGTCGCTGGCCGGCTGGTCGGTGCAGTACGCGTCGGCGTCCGGCGTCACCTGGCTGGTGACGCCGCTGGCCGGCAGCGTCGCCGCGGGCGGCCGGTACCTGGTGCGGCTGGCCTCGGGCGGCGCCGTGGGAGCCGCGCTGCCCACCCCGGACGCCACCGGCACCACGAACCTCTCGGCGAGCTCCGGCAAGGTCGCGCTGGTCACCAACGCCACGGCGCTGGGCTGCGGGTCGAACTGCGAGGCGGCGGCCGGCGTGCGGGACTTCCTGGGCTTCGGCGCCGCCAACGACTACGAGGGCTCCCCCGCGCTCACCCTGTCCAACACCCAGTCGGCCACCAGGACCACGCCGACGACGGACACCGACAACAACGCCGCCGACTTCGGCCGGGTGGCGCCGACGCCGCAGAACTCCGCGTCCGGCGGCGGTGGCTGCGGCTACACCGGGACCCTGATCCGCACCATCCAGGGCGCCCGGCACGTGTCGTCGCTGAACGGAACCGCCGTGAGCAACGTGCGCGGCGTGGTGACCGCGGTGCGGGGCAACGGTTTCCACCTGCAGGACCCGTGCCCCGACGCCGCGCCGTCCACCTCGGAGGCGCTGTTCGTGTTCACCTCGTCGGCGCCCACGGTCTCGGCGGGCCAGGAGGTCGCGGTCTCCGGCACCGTCTCGGAGTTCCGCCCCGGCGGCGCGACCAGCACCAACCTGACGCTGACCCAGATCAGCGGCCCCACGGTGAGCGTGGTCGGTACCCGCGCGCTGCCCGCCCCGATCGTCATCGGCAGCGGCGGCCGGGTGCCGCCCGCCGCGGTGATCGACAACGACGCCACCGGCAGCGTCGAGACCTCCGGCACCTTCGACGCGACGGTCGACGGCATCGACTTCTACGAGTCCCTGGAGAGCATGCGGGTCCAGGTGAACAATCCCGTCGCCGCGTCGCCGCGCACCTCCAACAACGAGGTCGCCGTGCTGCCGGACAACGGCGCCTCGGCCACCGTCCGCACCACCCGCGGCGGCATCGTGCTGCGCGCCACCGACGGCAACCCCGAGCGCGTCATCCTGGACGACGCCCAGCTCGCCGGCTCGGTGCCGGCCGTCAACGTCGGCGACCGCTTCACCGGCCCCGCCGTCGGCGTGCTCGGCTACTCCTTCGGGAACTTCAAGCTGGAGTTGACGTCAGCCTTGACCCGCGTGGACAACGGGCTGGCCAAGGAGATCACCGCCGCCCCCGGCGCCGGCCAGCTCACCGTCGCCACCTTCAACGTGGAGAACCTGGAGCCCGGCGACCCGGCCTCGAAGTTCAGCGGCCTGGCGCAGACCATCGTCACCAACCTGCGCTCCCCCGCGATCGTCGTCACCGAGGAGGTGCAGGACAACGACGGCGCCGCCAACACCACCGTCGTCGACGCCTCCCAGACCTGGACGAAGCTGATCACCGCCATCTCCGCCGCGGGCGGACCCGCGTACACCTACGCCGACATCAACCCGGTGGACGACGCCGACGGCGGCGAGCCCGGCGGCAACATCCGGGTGGGTTTCCTGTACCGCACGGACATCGGGCTGTCCCTGGCCCCGGGCTCTCCCGGCGGCCCCACCACCGCGGTGGCCGCCGTCGCCACCGGCGTGCCGTCCGACCCGGTCACGCTCTCCGTCAACCCCGGCCGCATCAACCCCACGCATTCCGCCTTCAGCGGCAGCCGCAAGCCGATCGCCGCCAAGTTCCTCTTCAACGGCCGCCCCTACTTCGTCATCGGCAACCACTGGAACTCCAAGGGCGGCGACGACCCCCTGTTCGGCCACAAACAACCCCCCGTGCGGTCCTCCGAGGTCCAGCGCGGCCAGCAGGCCACCCAGGTCGCCGGGTTCGTCGACCAGCTCCAGGCCATCGACCCCCAGGCCCGCATCGTCGTCGCGGGCGACCTCAACGACTTCGAGTGGTCCGCCGCCGTCCAGACCCTCGTGACCGCCGGCCTCACCGTGCTGGCGAGCACCCCGGTCGCCGCCGAGCGCTACTCCTACGTCTTCGACGGCAACTCCCAGTTCCTCGACCACATCCTGATCAGCGCGCCGCTGGTATCGACCGGCTACTCCTACGACGTCGTGCACGTGAACGCCGAGTTCGCCACCCAGCTCAGCGACCACGACCCGCAACTGGTGCGGCTCAACTGACCTGCCCGGACTAAGCTCGCGGCCCGGGTCGGCGCGCGCCTCGCGCGTACCCGACCCGGTCCGATGCAGTCCCCAGGAAAGGCAGACAGGTGGCCGTCCAGCTACGCGGCGTCAACGGCATGCACGACGTTCTCCCGGACACCCGGGTCGCGCAGTACCGTCGGTCGCACCATTGGACCCGGCTGCTGAACCTGTTCTGGCGGACCGCCGAGACGTACGACTTCGACTTCGTGGACACGCCGGAGGTGGAGCAGCTCGACCTGTTCGTGCGCGGCGTGGGCGAGTCCTCGGACATCGTGTCCAAGGAGATGTACACGTGGCGCCAGGGTGAGCGGGACCTGTGCCTGCGCCCGGAGGGCTCGGCGGCGGTGGCCCGCGCGGTGATCATGGCCGACGCGACGCACCAGGGGCCGCTGCGGGTCTGGTACCGGATGCCGATGTTCCGGCACGAGCGGCCGCAGTTCGGGCGCTACCGGCGGCACGTGCAGCACGGCGCGGAGATCATCGGGGTGGACGGGGCGACGGCGGACGTCGAGGTGATCAAGCTGTTGCTGGACTACCTGGGCGGCGCGGGGCTGACCGGGTTCTCGCTGCACCTCAACAGCATCGGCGACGGGGTGTGCCGGCCGGCGTACGTCGAGGAGCTCCGGTCGCTCCTGCGGCCGCGGGCGGCGGAGTACTGCGCGGACTGTCAGCGGCGCATCGAGGTGAACCCGCTGCGGGTGTTCGACTGCAAGGTGCCGGCCGACCGGGAGCGCAACGCGGGGCTGCCGCGGATCGTGGACCGGCTGTGCGAGCCGTGCGCGACGCACTTCTCGGAGGTGCGCGCGGGGCTGGACGCGATCGGGATCGGCTACGTGCTGGACCCGGAGCTGGTGCGCGGCCTGGACTACTACACGCGGACGGCGTTCGAGGTGATCCTGGACGAGCCCGTGGAGCAGATGGCGACGGTCACCGGCGGCGGGCGCTACGACGGGTTGTACGAGGCGCTCGGCGGGCGGCCGACGGCGGCGGTCGGGTTCGGCGCGGGGGTGGAGCGGCTGTTGCTGGCGCTGGAGCACCAGGGTGCGCTGCCGGCGGCGCGGCCGGGGCCGGTGGCGTTCGTGGTGGCGACCGACGCGGAGCTGGTGCGCGAGGTGTACCCGGTGGTCGACCGGCTGCGCTCGGCGGGCCTGGCGACGGCGTACGACCAGCGGCACCGGCGGTTCCCGAAGGCGGTCGGCGCGGCGTCGGACCGGGGCAGCCGGTACGCGGTGCTGCTGGCGCCGAAGGAATGGGACGCGGGCGAGCTGGTGGTCAAGGACCTGACGACCGGCGAGCAGCGCACGGTGGCCGCGACGGACATCGCGAAGGTGCTGGCCGGCTGACGGGTCGCGTCAGGCCAGGTCGAGGCGACGGACCAGGGTCTCGGTGGCGGCGGCCGCGACGCCGCCCCGGGACCGTCCGTACGAGACGGCGGCCGCCAGCCGCGACGGCGCGAGCAGCGCGATCGCGCGCGCCAGGTCGGCGTCGGACTCGACGAACGTCGCGGTGCGCAGCAGGTCGGCGTCGGTGAGGCCGTCGAGCACGGCGCGGACGGTGGCCTCCGGGGCCGGACCGACGAACCGGGCCAGCGTCAGGTGGTCCTTGCGGCGCACCAACTCCGCGGCGACGGTCAGGACCAGCGCGGCCGGCATGTGGGTGACGATCACCGCGGCCCGGCGCGGGTCGAGGGCGACGCAGACCTCGGCCAGGTAGCCGTGGTCGAGGCGGGTGGCCAGCTCGGCGGCGCGCTCGGGCGCCAGCTCGGCGGCGATACCGGCGGCGAGCACCGGCGGCATGGTGCGCGCGGCGATGGTGGCCAGGACGCCGATCGGCAGCAGCCGGCTGGCGGTGGCCATCCGGCCGAGGGCGGGCCGGTGCCGGTCGTGCAGCGCCGCGGACACCCTCTCGCGGAGCAGCCGCAGGTCGGCGAGCGGCAGGTGCGCCAGGAACTCCACCCGTGGCGCGGGCACGCCGAGCGCGCGGCCGAGGCGGACCAGCTCGGCGGCCAGCAGCGGGTCGCGCATCAGGCGCCCAGCACCTTTCGGACAGCGGGCCGCAGCAGCGCGGGCACCAGGGCGAGCGAGCGTTCCTGGGCGTCGGCCATGGTGGTGCGCCGCTCGTCCACGGCGGCCCGGTAGAGCGCACGCAGCTCGGCGGCCTGCTCGTCGGTCAGGGCGCCGAGCACCGGCGCCACCTCGTCCCCCAGCCGCCGGCGCAGCTCGGCGCGTGCCTCCTCCACCGGCTGATCACACCACGAGTGCCCAGCACGGCAGAAGCAGCGGCCGGCCGCGGTGTGACCTACCGTCGGGCGAGCGGGTCACCTGCACCCGAGCACCGAGGAGGAGCAGCATGCCCAGTCGCGACGCCACCACCCACTGGGAGGGCGGTCTGCACACCGGCACCGGCGAGGTGAGCCTGGACTCGTCCGGGGCCGGCCGGTTCACCGTGTCCCTGCCCACCAGGGTCAACGACGCCAACGGCAACACCAGCCCCGAGGAGCTGCTGGCCGCGGCGCACTCGTCCTGCCTGGCGATGAACCTGTCCGGCGTGCTGGAGGGCGCGGGCCTCACCGCCGGCACCATCGACGTCAGCGCCGAGGTCTCGCTCGGCCCGGACCCGGAGGGCGGCTTCCGGCTGACCGGCATCGCGATCCGGCTGCGCGCCGCGGTCGAGGGCGTGGACGCGGACAAGTTCGCCGAGCTGGCCGCGGTCGCCGAGCGGACCTGCCCGGTGAGCAAGGCCCTCACCGGCACCACGATCACGCTGGACGCCGCGCTCGCCTGACGCCGCGCTCAGGCCAGGCCGCGGACCAGCGTGCCGAGCTCGCCGACGGCGTCGCGCAGCTGGGTGTCGGACAGGTACGGCGCGGGGCCGAGGCGCAGGTAGTCGCCGCGGCTGTCCGTGGCCACGCCGCGCTCGGCGAGCCCGGCCTGCAGCCGGGCGGAGTGCGGCGTGCGCAGCGCCAGGAAGCCGCCGAGGTCGCCGACCGACACCGTGCGGTCGCGGGTGATCACCGCGGCCGGGGCGTCGAGCGCGTCGAACGCCTCGCACAGCACGCCCACCTGGTGCCGGTACACCGAGCGCAGGAACGACGGCGTGAGGCCGTGCCCGGCGAAGAACTCGAGCACGCGGCTCGCCCGGTAGTGACTGGTCGGGTCGTACGTGGAGCCGGCCCAGCGGGTGGCGCCCGGTCCGTACGCGGTCTCGCCCGGGCGGGCGCCGCCGGCCAGCGTGTCGAACTCGGCGAACCAGCCGGTGATCACCGGGCGCAGCGTGGCGGCGTGCGGTGGCAGCCGCAGGAAGCAGTTGCCCTCGCCGAGCTGCAGGTACTTGTAGCCGCCGCCGGTCACCCAGGCCGAGCCGAGGCCCATGGCGTGGATCGGCAGCTGGAGCACGCCGAGCGCGTGGTAGGCGTCGATCACGAGCTGCGCGCCGCGGCGGCGGCACACCGCGGCCACCTCGCCGAGGCCGGGCACCAGCCGGGAGGTCTCGAACAGCACGGCGGACAGCAGCACGGCGGCGGTGCGGTCGTCCACCGCGGCGGCCGCGCGGGCGGCGAGCGTGGACGCCGGCGCGGCCGGCAGCCGCACCAGCTCGACGCCCTCCTCGGCGAGGCGCCCGAGCTGGCGGCGCAGCGTGTGGAACTCACCGTCGGAGGTCACCAGGCGCGGGCGGCGGCGCAGGTCCAGCGCGGACAGCAGCCGCACCACGAGGTCGTGCGTGCTGGCGCCGAGCACGACCTCGCCGAGCGGGTCGCCGAGCCAGGCGCGGAACCCGGCGCGCACCCGCTCGGCACGGGCGAAAGCCTTGGCCCACTTGCGGTCCACGTCCAGCGCGGCGTCGTCGAACGCCTCGGCCTGGCCGAGCGCGGCGACGTCCGGCCAGGCCTGGTGCGAGTGGCCGGTGAGCAGCAGGCGCTCGGCGACCCGGAACCGGGAGTAGTGCGGCGCGAGCACGTTCGGCGAGGCGCGGACCCCGGCGAGATCGGTCACAGGGCGCTCCGCACGGCCCACAGGTCGGGGAACGCCGCGTGGAACAGCGTGCTCCGCAGGTAGGCCGCGCCGGGTGAGCCGCCGGTGCCGGTCTTGTCGCCGATGGTGCGCTCCACCATCTTCATGTGGCGGTAGCGCCACTCCTGCAACCCCTCGTCGAGGTCCACGAGCCGCTCCGCCACCTGGGCCGGGCCGCCGTCGTCGCGGTACACGTCGAGCAGCACGCGCTGCACCTCCGGCGAGGGCTCGGCCGGCTGCGACACGTCGCGCGTGATGGCGGCCGGCGGCACGGGGTAGCCGTGGTCGTACAGGTAACGCAGGAACGAGTCGTAGAGCGAGGGGCGGCCCATCGCGGCGGCGATCCGCTCGCGGGCCTCGCCGTCCGGGTAGTGCCGGAACACCCGCGGGTCGCGGCGGCCGAGCACCGCCTCCAGCTCACGGAACTGCGCGGACTGGAAGCCGCTGGAGGCGTCCAGCCGGTCCCGGAAACTGGTGAACTGCCGCGGCGTCATGGTCTCCAGCACGTCGATCTGCGCCACCACCACCTTGAGGATGGTGAGGATGCGGCGCAGCGTGTGCAACGCCCGCGGCGTGTCCCCGTCGCTGAGCCGCCGTTGCAGGTGCGCCAGCTCGTGCAGCACCTGCTTGAACCACAGCTCGTACACCTGGTGGATCACCACGAACAGCATCTCGTCGTGCTCGCCGGAACGCGGCCGCTGCGCCCCCAGCACCTCGTCGAGCGCGAGGTAGGAGGAGTAGGTCAGCGCGGCGTGGTCGTCCATCACCGGCAGCGTAGCTCTATCGTTGGATGGCTGGGCGTCGCCGCGGGGAAGGGGTGGACGTGGCCGGAGTGTTCGTCAGCTACCGGTGGGTGGACCAGCCGCTCGGCGCGGCGACCGTCTACCACGACCTGGAACGTCGGCTGGGCCGCGACCACGTGTTCCGCGATCGGGAGCGCATCGGCGTCGGCGAGCGCTACCCCGACGTGCTGCGCGAGCACCTGGAACGAGTCGACGTGCTGGTGTGCGTCATCGGGCCGCACTGGCCGCAGCGCGCCGCCGACGGCTCCCGGCTGATCGACGACCCCTCGGACTGGGTGCGCCTGGAACTGACCCGGGCGTTCCAGCGCGGCATCGACGTGATTCCGGTGCTGCTCAAGGAAACGCCGGACGACGGTGAGCTGCCCACCACCGCCGCGCTGCCGGCTGAGATCCGGGAGCTCGCGCTGCGCAGGCCGCTGGAGTTGCGGCAGTCGGAGCTGCGGGCCGGGCTGGACCTGCTGGCCGAGCGCATCCTGGCCAAGGCCCCAGGTCTGGTGATCCCGCAGCTCTTCGCTGGCGTGCCCGACCGCGACCCGCTGGTGAACGCGCCGAGCACGCTGCTGCGCCCGGAGTTCCGGGTGGTGCCGTTCACCGGCCGCGACGGTGAGCTGGCCGACCTTCGGGAGTGGGTGGCCGGGCCGACGTCGCTCGCCGCCGGTGTGGTCACCGGCCCGCCTGGCGTGGGCAGGAGCAGGCTGGTGGTGGAGCTGTGCGCGGAACTGCGCGCCGACGGCTGGCTCACCGGCATCGTCGCCGGGGACGCACCAGCCGAGCAGATCCGCCGCACCGCCGACCTGGACCGGCCGCTGCTCGCCGTGGTCGACGACGCGGAACTGCGGGCCGAACAGCTGGTGGCCATCGCCGCGGCCATGTGCGACCGGGCGGCGGCCCGGCGGGCACCGGCCCGACTGCTGCTGGTCGGCCAGGCCGCCGGCGCCTGGCCGGAGCGGCTGGTCGCCGACGCCGACGAGCGAGTACGCCGGCTGATCGAGCGGATGGACGCACGGGCCGTGGTGCAGCTACGCCCGGTCGGCGACCGGGCAGGCGCCCACCGTGCCGCGCTGGCTGCGTTCGCCGCCGAGCTGGACCGCCCGGTGCCCCACGCCTCCCCGCCGGCCGGGGCGTCGCTGCTGGAGATACACGCCGTGGCACTGGACCAGGTGCTCGGCGGGCCGGGCACCGGCGACGTGCTGGACCGGGTGTTGGCGCACGACCGACGTCGGCTGCGCGACCTGGAGCGGAGGACCGGCGCCAGGCACCTGCCGATCGAGCCGCTGGCCGTGATCGGCGCGGTGGCCACCCTGTGCGCGGCGAACTCCGGTGACCGGTCGGCGGCGGTCCGCGGGCGGCTGCCGGAGCTGCTGCCCGGGATCGAGGTCGAGCCGTACCTGAAGTGGTACGCCGCGCTGTACCCGGGGCGGCACGAACCGTCGGCGGTTGGACCGGCGCACTACGGCGAACGGCTGGTGGTCCGCGCGCTGGCCGGGACGCCGGACCTGCCGGCCGCGCTCGCCCGGTGCTGCACCGACGACCAGCTCCGCGACGTCCTCACGGTGCTCGGCCGGGCGGTCCCCCGGCACCCCGAGCTCGCCCCGCTGGTCACCGGGCTGCTGATGGAGGACCTGCCCCGGCTGCTGCTGCCGGGTATCGACGCCGCGGACCGGCTGGAGGAGCCGACGCCGTTCGTCCGCGCCGTCGCCGCCGCGCTGGAGACCGCGCCGCAGCCGCCGCCGGACGTCATGCACGCCCTGATGGTCCGAGTGTCCGGATCGCGGCGTCAGCACCTGGGGCCGCTGCGCGCCACCGTGCTGCACCGGTGGACGAAGGCCAACACGGCGCTGTTCGAGTCGATGACCGACCGACCGGTCCCGCCGCAGCTGCGTACCGTGAAGCGGGTGGCCGACGTGCTCGGCGAGGTCGTGCTGCGGACCGGCATGCACCTGCTCGACCCGCAGCGGCCGGCCCCGGCCAAGGACGACGGCACGCCGTACTTTCCGGAACGCTTCGGCGAGCTCGTCGAGCTGCTGCAACAGTGGCGCCGCACCGGCGACCCGGAGGGGCACGGACGGTAGGGGCGAGGCGACGGGCCCTGTCCCCCACCAGTTGGATCGGATCAGCAGCACCACACGCTCAGGACGACGACGAGGTCCTCAATGGTGGTGTCGGAGGTGTTCGCCTCTATGAAGGCGATGTCGCCGAACGCCACCCATGATAGGCAGGCCACCGCCGCCGGTGTCGAAGGCGACCCCTGGTCGTAGGGGGCAGGCCCAGCGCGGTCGTCGGGCGGGCCTCCACAGCGGGTACTGAAGATGGCGCCGTCGGCCACGAACACGCGGAGGATCGGACGGAATCCGGCCGGCGGCGCGCGACGGGGCGGTGCGCAACGGTCGTGCGGGGCGGCCCGGATCACTAGCGTGGCAGCCATGAGGGTCGGGATCGGACTGCCCAACACGACGCCCGGCACCGACCGCGCGCTGCTGCTGGAGTGGGCGCGCCGCGCCGACGCCGGGCCGTTCCACAGCGTGGCCGTGCTGGACCGCCTGGTCTACGAGAGCCTGGAGCCGTTCGCCACGCTGGCCGCGGCGGCCGCCGTCACCGAGCGGGTGCGGCTCGCCACCATGATCGCCATCGGCCCGTTGCGCTCCCCCGCGCTGCTGGCCAAGCAGGCGGCGACCGTGGACGCCATCGCCGGCGGCGGGCGGCTCACGCTCGGCCTGGCGGTGGGTGCCCGGCGCGACGACTACGAGGCGGCGGGCGTGCCGTACCGGGAGCGCGGGGCACGGCTGTCCGAGCAGCTCGCCCACCTGCGCGGCCGCTGCGACGAGCTGGACCTGCCGCTGCTGGTGGGCGGCAACAGCGGCGCCGCGCTGCTGCGAATGGCCCGCTACGCCGACGGCT
>DASWTI010000480.1:0-3836 GCA_036402215.1 Pseudonocardiaceae bacterium | reverse complement strand
CGCCGCGGCGGTGGTGGCCGCGGTGGCCGTCGTGCTGACCGGGTCCGGCGGTTCCGAGCCGGTCCCGATCGCCGACCCCCCGGCCGCGGCCGGTACTCCGTCCGGCGTTCCGGCGCCGGGCGTGCCCGACGCGCGGACGGTGCTGCGCCTGGCGGCCACGGCGGCGCTCGCGCAGCCGTTCACCGAGCCGCGCGCCGACCAGTTCCTGTACCTGGAGACCGTGTACGACGGACACACCCGGCAGGACTGGCTGTCCATGGACGGCACGCACGACGGCCTGGTCGCCACGATGGGTGCGGACCCGGGCGTTCCGGTCCCGGGCTGCCGGGACGGGCGCCGCGCGGTGGTGCGTGGCACCACCGTCGGCCCGGGGACCGAACCCTGCGAGCCGGACCCGGCCTACCTGCCGGACCTGCCGACGGACGCCACCGCGATGGGCCTGCACCTGCGGGCGATGGGCGGGCACCCGGGCACCAACTCCTGGGCCAAGAACGCGGCGGAGCTGGGGCTGCACCACTACCTGCGCCCGGCGGCCCGGGCCGCGCTGTACCAGGCGGCCGCCGAGATCGACGGCGTCACCGTGGTGCCCGGCGTCACCGACGGCGCGGGCCGTCCCGGCACCGGCATCCGGTGGACGCACGGCGGCACCGGCCCGGGCGTGACCATGGTGTTCGACCCCACCACGCACCTGTTCCTCGGCTTCCAGGACGGCGACGCCCTGGTGAAGGCCGTCGTCGTGGACGCCGTCGGCGACACCGCCTGACAACCTGCCCGGCCGGCGCCGCCCCGCGTGACGGCGCCGGCCAGGGACGGGGCCGCGTCGCGTGGCTCTTCTCCACCCCTAGGGTCGCGGGGATGGCGACGGCGGAGGACTTCGACCGGGCGTTCGCGGCGGCGCCCACGACGCGGCGGCACTCGGTGTTCGCGCAGGCGCTCGGCCTGCCGCCCGAGGTCGAGCCGAACTCGTTCGTCACGCCGCCGCTGCTGGCCCGGCTGGCCCGGGAGCTGGGCGTCGGGCCGGGCTCGGTGCTGGTGGACCTGGCGTGCGGCCGGGGCGGGCCGGGCCTGGTGCTCGCCAGGGACACCGGGGCGAGCCTGATCGGCGTGGACTTCTCCGCGGTCGGCGTCGCCCAGGCCGGCGAGCGCTCCGGCATCTTCGTGCCGCCCGGCCGCGCCCGCTTCGTCGTCGGGGACCTGGCCGCCACCGGGCTCCCGTCGTCCGATGCGGACGCGGTGCTGTGCGTGGACGCGGTGCAGTTCGCCGATGACAAGGCGGCCGCCGTGGCCGAGGCGTACCGGCTGCTGCGTCCCGGCGGCCGCTACGTGCAGACCAACTGGCAGGCGACCGACCCGGCGGCGGACGACGTGCCGCGCGGCTTCCGCGGCCTGCACTTCCCGTCGCTGCTCGCCGGCGCCGGCTTCGTGGACGTCGTCGTGGACGACGACCCGGCGCTCGCCGCGCCCGTCACCGCCGTGTTCGAGGCCGCGCTCGCCCTGCCCCCGGCCGGACCGGACGACGAGCCGCTGCGCCGCCTCCAGGACGAGGCCCGCGTGGTCCTCGCCTGGCCCGCCACCGTGCGCCGCGTCGTCGTCACCGCCACCCGGCCGGGCTGACCGTCACGTGTACGGGTTGTCCTTGCGGGTGCTGTAGGCGCAGTCGCCGCGCCGCTGGTTGTGGTCCCAGTCGATCTCGCACAGGTGCACGCGGACGTTCCTGATGTCGTTGTGCCAGTAGAAGGCCCGGAGCGGGTAGACCGCGGTGCCGCCGCAGCCCTGGTCCGAGACCCACATCCAGTTCGTGTACCCGACGGTGCCGTAGATGCTGGTGACCTCCAGCTGCGCGTAGGCGCCGTACCCGTCGGCCGGGCAGACGTCCGTGATGGCCGCCCTGATGTCGGCGGCGTACCGGCCGAAGAAGGAGATGCTGCCGTCGATCCGGGCCCGGCCGTCGTGCGCGGTCCCCGAGTTCAGGGCGGTCTGGAAGTCGAACGTCGCCGCCGACGCCGGGGTCGCCGTGGCCACCATCGCCACCGCCGTCAACACCCCTGCCAGCACCGTCATGAGCCGTACCCGCATTGCGTCCTCCCGCACCTCGATCGACAGGCATCGACCATAGGTACTCGATCGAGCGAGTACAACGAGCACGCCCCGTCCGGGCCGGCGGCCCCGCGGGGCGCGTATCCGGGAGCGCAGGTCGAACTCGGTCGTGCCGTGGTCGTCGCCTGCGAGGTGTGGAAAGGACGGTCTCCCGTTTGCCGCGGGAGACCGTCCCGGTGCCACGGAGCGCGCTCGGGCCAACGAACTCGCTCCCCGGCGACCGGCCGCCCGGAGGCGTCGGTCGCACCAGGGACATTGGACCACGGCCCCCGGTCGTTACCAGAGGTCCGAGCGGTCCGCCCGGCGCCGAGGCGGATCCGCAACAACCACGCCCGGCCCCACCTGCGGAAACGCCGCGAGCGGCCCGCCAACCGGTCTCACCCGAACGGCGGAGCCCGCCCGCAACAACCCGGTCGGGTGATGCGCGCGCCGTTCGTCGCGCTGCGTCACCGGTGCTCGTTGTTGCGATCCCGGCCCGCCGATCGCCCGCATACCGTTCGTCCCTCGATCACTGCCGTCCGGCGATGTTGAGCGTGTGACCCGTTCGGGTCGACTCTGTCACGTCCACAATCGAACCCCTCGGAGCTCGGGAGTTGCCGCTCCCGGGATTCGGTGATCGAAATCGGTGCAAGCGCTCGGGCCAACTCAGGACTCGGTCTCACGACGGAGGGTTCCACTTTGATCCATTTGTCCGGGGGACGTCATCGTCGCGTTCCGCCCCGGCCACGCGGCCGGGGAATCGAGGCCACGCCGCTCATCTGCGTCCTCGTCCTCGTCATGCTGTGCCTGGTGTTCCTGGCAACCGGCCGGGACACCGCGGCGGCTCTGGCCGTCGCCCCCGCGGTCGGGTTGGCGGCCGCCGACCTGTCGGTGCGGCTGCTGCGGCCGGCCGCGCGTCCGAACGGGTAGGCCGCCGTGGCCAGACCGGAACGTCCGATCGACCCGGCGGCCGGGCCCACCGAGCGGTTTGCGTACGAGCTGCGTGAGCTGCGACGGAAGGCCGGCTCGCCGACGTACCGCCGAATGGGCGCGGACGGCTTCGTGTCCTACTCGTCGCTGTCCCGGGCGGCGGGTGGGCGGCGCTTCCCGACCTGGGCGGTGACCGAGGGGTTCGTCCGCGCCTGCCGCGGCGACGCCGAGGAGTGGGAGCGGCGCTGGCGCGAGGCGCTGCGCGAGGTGCAGCTCGCCGAGCGGCCGGCGCTGCCCGACCCGACCGGCATCGGCACGGTCGAGGAGTTCCGATCGGCGGTCACCGACATTCGCGGTGATCGCGATCTGGAGGACATCGGGTCGGCGATGAACGCCCCGCGATCGGTCGCGCAGATCGTCGCCGCCTGGCCGGAGCAGGTCGACCTGGCGACATTCCTGAGTTTTCTTCGCGCCTGCGGTGCGACTTATTCGGACGAGAACAAATGGTCCCGGGTGTGGCAGGTCGTGATGCACGATCCGCGGCGCGCCCGAAAAGGGCCGCCGGACCCGGCGACGGTCTCCACTCCGCTCGCCATGCGTAATGCGATCGAGTCGATGTTGTCCTCCACGACCGTGAACGCGGTAGCAGCGCGTATGCACACCACGCCCGGCACGGTGGGCCGCGTGCTGGTGGACGCCGAGCGCGTCGAGCCCGACCTGCTGGAGCGCTTCGTCATCGCCTGCGGCCGCCCCCGCACCGAGGTGCCCGCCTGGCTCGACGCCCGTCGCCGCGCCCTCGCCGCCCCCCGCCCGACGCCGGCCGCGGTCGC
>DASWTI010000479.1:0-7908 GCA_036402215.1 Pseudonocardiaceae bacterium | reverse complement strand
TGGCGGTGCTGCGGGTGTCGGCGGCGGACTTCCTGCGGCCGGCGTCGGTGCGGCTGGAACACGGCCGCGAGGACCCGGACGCCTACTACGAGGGCTGGCTGGACGAGACCGCGCTGCGCCGCGAGGTGCTGGGGCCGCTCGCCGCGGGCCGGCCGGTGCTCCCCCGGCTGTGGAACACGGCGACCGACCGGTCCTGGCGGGCGGCGCGGGAGCCGGTCGGCGAGCCCGGGGTGGTGCTGCTGGACGGGCCGCTGCTGCTGGGCCGCGGGCTGTCGTTCGCCGTGACGGTGCACCTGGCGCTGTCGCCCGGCGCGCTGGCCAGGCGGACCCCGGAGGCGCTGCGCTGGACGCTGCCGGCGTTCGCCCGCTACGCCGCCGAGGTGGACCCCGAGGCGGTGGCCGACGTGGTGGTCCGGTGGGACCACCCGCCGCACCCCGCCGTGCGCGTCACGAACGCGAGAGCAACCGCCGGATGAGGTGCATGGCCAGCACGACCGAGCGGTCGCGCACCTCGCCGCGGTCGCCGGGCAGCACCACGTCGCGGGCCAGCTCACCGGCCGCGGTCGTGACGCACACGCACACGTAGCCGACCGGCTTGGCCTCCGTGCCGCCGCCAGGCCCGGCGACGCCGGTGACCCCCACGCCGACGTCCGTGCCGAACCGCGCCCGCACGCCGTCGGCCATGGCCCGCGCGACCTCCGGCGAGACCGCGCCGTGCGCCTCGATGAGCGCCGCCGGCACGTCCAGCAGGTCGCTCTTGGCCTCGTTGGAGTAGGAGACGACGCCACCCATGACGTAGGCCGAGGCGCCGGGCCGCTCGGTGAGCCGGCCGGCCAGCAGGCCCCCGGTGCAGGACTCGGCGAGCGCGATGGTGCGGCCCTGGAGCAGCGCGGCCACCTGGTCGTCCAGCGAGCTGCCGTCGGTGGAGAACAGGTAGCGACCGTGCCGCTCGGTGAGGGCGGCCACCAGCTGCTCGGCGGCCCGGGCAGCGGCCTCGCCGCCATGGTGGTGGAGGTCGACCTCCAGCTCGGCGCGGCGCAGGCAGGTCACCACCTCCAGCGCGTCCAGGTCGATGTCGCCGGCGAGGTCGCGCAGCGTGGCCGCGATCTCGGACTCCGGCAGGCCGTAGAACCGCAGCCGCACGATGGTCGGCGGCATGGCCCGCGCCAGCACCGCCCGCATGGCCTCGGTCTCCAGGGCGGCCGGCCACATGGCGCGCAGCTCGCGCGGCGGACCCGGCAGCACCAGGACGGTCGGGCCGCCGGCCACCGGGACCACCAGCCCCGGTGCGGTGCCCACCGGCGGGACCGGCGTGCCGCCGCGCGGCACCATGGCCTGCTTGCGGTTGGCCGCCTCCAGCGCCTCGCCGCCGAACGCCGACAGGTGCGAGAACCCGGCCAGGATCTCGCCGATGCGGCGGTACATGGCCTCGTCCAGTTCGAGCTCGACGCCCGCGAACTCGGCCACCAGCTGCCCCGTCAGGTCGTCCGCCGTGGGGCCGAGGCCGCCGCTCGTGACGATCAGGTCGGCGTCCCGCAGGTGCTCCAGGGCGCCGCGCAGGTCCTGCGGCCGGTCGCCCACGCACAGCAGGTGGGTCACCGTCACCCCCAGCTCCCCGAGGCGTTGCGAGACCCACGGACCGTTGCGGTCCGTCACCTGACCACTGACCATCTCGGTGCCGGTGACGATGATCCCGGCGCGCAGCGTTGCCACGGGCGGAAGCCTACGGGTGGCCCTACCCTGGTGGGTGAGCGAGAGGAGCCTCCGTGGCCAAGCTGGCGAACGTCCGACGCATCAACGCCTTTCGCGCGCTGTGGCGGGCCGTCCGAGCCGGGCACCGGCCGGGTTCGCCGGGCATCGGCGAGCGCTTCGGCGCCCTCCCCCGCCTGGTCGGCGGCGCTGTCCGGGGCCGCTACCCCGGCCTCGGCAAGGGCCGCCTGGCCCTGTTCGCCGTCGCCATCGCCTACATCGTCTCCCCGGTCGACGTCATGCCGGAGATCGTGCTGACCTTCCTGGGCCTCGGCGACGACGCCGTGGTGGCCCTGTGGCTGGCCGGCTCCTTCCTCGACGAGACGGAGCGCTTCATCACCTGGGAGCGGACGGGTCAGCAGAACCAGCTCACTCCCCCGGCCTGACGGACCCGCTGCTGCCTGTTCGCTGCTCCGGGCAGCGGACGACGCACTGTCTACCCGTCCGCCCCGGCCTCACGGCATTCGGCCGTCGCTCGGCCATCTCTCCGTCACGCCCCATCTTGGTCCCTGTCGCTCTGTCACTGTCACGCCCTCCATCGCCCCTCTCCCAACAGCTTCACGCAGCAGAACTGATCGGCAAGCTGATGGGAATCTTGCGCTGGTCATGGCGACGGCTGCGCGGATGGCTGGAGGTGGCGGAGCCCGGTCATGCCGCCGCGTGGTGGTCGCGAGCGAGGCAGGCCCACGCGGATACGGGAAGGGCCGCGGTAGTGACCGTGGCAGTAACCGTGGCCGGTGGTGGGAACGTCGGAGGAAGCGGGGTCGGCGGCGGCGGAAGCGGCGGAAGCGGCGGCGTCAGAGGAGGAAGCGGAGGGGCAGAGGAGGAAGCGGCTCGGAGGAAGCGGTGTGCCAGCCGAGCAGGGCGTGCCGCAGAGCTCGGAGCGAATGGGCATGTCCCCCGCATAGCGGGGCAAGTGGTCCATTCGCACCGGATGACGGGGAGCTCGCCAGGTGACCGGGGAGAGCCTCGCCCCAGGTAGGTGACCGGGGAGCTCGCCCAGGTAGTCGGGTTTCGCCGTGGCTCCGGTGAGATCGGCGCAGCCTGGCGTCGGCGCGAGGTGGGTGCGCCGGTCCGGTCAGCCGATGAACGGGTGAACGATCCAGTAGCAGACGGCCGCCACCAGCGCCGCCATGGGGATGGTCAGGACCCAGGCCACGAGGATGTTGCCCGCGACCCCCCACCGTACGGCCGAGGCGCGCTTGGTGGCCCCGACCCCAAGGATGGCCGAGGTGATGGTCTGCGTGGTGGAGATGGGGGCGGCGAAGACGAAGGCCGTGGTGTAGAGCACGGCGGAGGCGGTGGCCTCGGCGGCGAAGCCGCGGGGTGGGTCGAGGTCGATGATCCGCCGGCCGAGGGTGCGCATGATGCGCCAGCCGCCGGCGTAGGTGCCGGCGGAGAGGGCGCCGGCGGCGAGCAGCACGACCCACCACGGGACGTCGAAGCCGGTCTGGTAGCCGCCGACGACGAGCGCCAGGACGATCACGCCCATGGTCTTCTGGGCGTCCTGCAGGCCGTGGCCGAGCGCCATGGCGGCCGCGGAGACGGTCTGGGCCATGCGGAAGCCGCGCGACAGGCGGCTCGGCCGGCCGCGCCGGAAGATCCAGAGCAGCGCCACCATGACCAGCGCCGCCAGGCAGAAGCCGACGATCGGCGAGAGGATCATGGGGATCAGGACCTTGTCGACCACGCCGAGCCACTTGACGTCGCCGGAGGCGGCGAGCGCGGCGCCGACCAGCCCGCCGATGAGGGCGTGCGAGGACGACGACGGCATGCCGAAGTACCAGGTGATGAGGTTCCAGGTGATCGCCCCGAGCAGGGCCGCGAGCACCACGGCCAGCCCGTGCAGCCCCTGCGGTGCCTCGATGATGCCGGAGCCGACGGTCGAGGCGACCTTCGTGCCGAGGAACGCGCCGACCAGGTTCATCACGGCGGCCAGCAGCAGCGCGGCCCGCGGCGTCAGCGCCCGGGTGGACACCGACGTGGCGATGGCGTTCGCGGCGTCGTGGAAACCGTTGGTGTAGTCGAAGACCAGCGCGATGACGACGACCAGGATGATCGCGGTGAGCAGCACGGATCAGGCTTCCTTCAGCGCGATGCTCTCGACCTGGTGGGCGACCTTCTCGAACATGTCGGCCGCCTCCTCGAGGTCGTCGATGACCTCCTTGAGCTTGAGGACGGTCAGCACCTCGTAGGCGCCCTCGGTGAACAGCTCGGCGAGCAGGTGCCGGTACACCTGGTCGGCCTCGTTCTCCAGCCGGTTGACCTCGATCCAGTAGTCCTCGAGATCGCGCAGGGTACGCAGCCGCGGCATGGCCTCGGCGGTGACGACGGCGGTGCGGCGCAGCACGTCCACCTGCTTGGTGATGCCGGCGGGGACCACGTCGATGCGATACAGCACGAACACCTCGGCGGCCGCCTCCATGGCGTCCATCACGTCGTCCAGGGCGGAGGCCAGCCGGTAGATGTCCTCGCGGTCGAACGGGGTGATGAAGCTGGTGTTGAGCATCCGCAGCACCGAGTGGGTCACCTCGTCGCAGGCGTGCTCGGCGGCCTTGAGCCGGTCCGCCACGGCCTGCCGCTGCCCGGCCGGCACGGTGAGCAGCTCGGCCAGCAGGTCGGCGCCGGTCACCAGGTGATCGGCGGCCGCCGCGAACAAGGGGTAGAAGCCGTGTTCCCGCGGTGTCAGGCGCAGTCGCATTCGCACACCATAGGAGGACCGGTACCCGCCGGTAGCGAGAACCGGTCGATCAGCCGCGCGTGGCGCGCCAGCGCTGCAGCATCGCGGGCAGCTCCTTGCCGATGAACTCGAAGAACTCCAGGGTGCCGGTGAGCCGCTGCCCGGCCGGGGAGTCGGCGCCGAGGGTCTGGATGCCGTCGCGCAGGGCGTCCTCCCAGCGCACCAGGATGGCGTCGCGCCGGACGAGCGCCTCGTACCAGATGTCGCCGTGGACGACGATGACGTCGCGCCGTGAGCCGCGCTCGCGCTCCCGGCTCACGAGGTTGACCTGGGCCAGGTAGCGCACGGCGGTGGACACGGAGGCCGGCGAGGTGTGCAGCCGCTCGGCGAGTTCGGCGGCGGTGAGCCGGCCGCTGTCCGCGCTGAGCAGCGCGGCGAACACCCGCGCGGGCATGCGGGGCACGCCCGCCTCGACGAGCGCCGCGGCGAAGCGTTCGACGAACCGCGCGACGTCGTCCTCCGTTGGCGTGTCCATACGCTTCCTTAACTTCAGTAATTTCTGAAGCGAGAGTAGCGTCCGAGGCATGTCCTCCGCCATCTCGGTGTCCGGCCTGGTCAAGAGCTTCGGCCGTACCCGTGCCCTCGACGGCCTCGATCTGGACGTGGCCACCGGCGAGGTGCACGGCTTCCTGGGGCCCAACGGGTCCGGCAAGTCCACCACCATCCGGGTGCTGCTCGGGCTGCTGCGCGCCGACGCCGGGGACGTCCGGCTGCTCGGCGGGGACCCCTGGCGCGACGCCACCGAGCTGCACCGCCGCCTCGCCTACGTGCCGGGCGACGTGACGCTCTGGCCGAACCTGTCCGGCGGCGAGGTCATCGACCTGCTCGGACGGCTGCGCGGCGGGCTGAACGCCACGCGGCGCGCCGAGCTGCTGGAGCGGTTCGACCTGGACCCGACGAAGAAGGGCCGCGCGTACTCCAAGGGCAACCGGCAGAAGGTGGCGCTGGTCGCCGCGCTCGCCTCCGAGGCCGAGCTGCTGGTGCTGGACGAGCCGACGAGCGGCCTGGACCCGCTGATGGAGGAGGTGTTCCGGGAGTGCGTGGCCGACGAGCGGCGCGCCGGGCGCACCGTGCTGCTGTCCAGCCACATCCTCGCCGAGGTGGAGGCGCTGTGCGACCGGGTGAGCATCATCCGGGCCGGGCGCACCGTGGAGAGCGGCACGCTCGCCGACCTGCGGCACCTGACGCGCACCAGCGTGCACGCCGAGCTGGCCGCGCCGGCGCCGGGGCTGGCCGCGCTGCCCGGCGTGCACGACCTGCAGGTGGACGGCACGCGCGTGCGCTGTCAGGTGGACACCGAGCGGCTGGACGAGCTGCTGCGCGCGCTCACCGCCGTCGGCGTGCGCGGGCTGACGTGCCAGCCGCCGACGCTGGAGGAGCTGTTCCTGCGGCACTACTCGGACGCCGGGCCGGAGCGCGACCTCGCGGCGGCGGCCCGATGAGCACGCTGGCGGGCACCGGGGAGCTGATCCGGCTGGCGCTGCGCCGGGACCGCGTGGTGATCCCGGTGTGGCTGGCCGGGCTGGTGCTGCCGCTCTACGGGTCGGTGGCGAGCACCGCGGCGCTGTACCCGACGGAGGCGGCGCGTGCGCAGGCGGCCGGGGTGATCGCGGCCAATCCGGCGGTGGTGGCCCTGTACGGGCCGGCGACCGACCTGCACACGCTGGGCGGGCTGGGTGCCTGGAAGCCGAGCAGCTTCGTGGCGGTGCTCACCGCGCTGATGAGCGTGCTGCTGGTGGTGCGCCACACCCGCGCCGACGAGGAGGCCGGGCGGCTGGAGCTGCTGGGCTCGGGGGTGGTCGGCCGGCACGCCCCGCTGACGGCGGCGCTGGCGGTGGCGTTCGGGACCAACGTGGTGCTGACCGGGCTGATGGCGCTGAGCCTGCTCGGACAGGACCTGCCGGCCGGTGGCGTGCTGGCGCTGGCCGTCGGGTTCGGCGCGGTGGGCTGCGCGTTCGCGGCGGTGGCGGCCTGCACGGCCCAGCTCACCGAGAGCGCGCGCACGGCCAGCGGCATGGCGGTGGCGGTGCTCGGCGCGGTGTTCCTGGCCCGCGCCGCGGGGGACGCCGGCGACACCTGGCTGACCTGGCTCTCCCCGATCGGCTGGACCCAGCGGACCCGGCCGTTCGGCGACCTGCACTGGTGGCCGCTCGCGCTGTTCCTGGTGCTGGTGCCGGCGGTCACCGCGCTGGCGTTCCGGCTGGCCGGGCGGCGTGACCTGGCGGCCGGGCTGCTGCCGTCGCGGCCGGGACCTGCGGTGGGTGGGCTGCACGGGCCGTTCGCGCTGGCCTGGCGGCTGCAACGCGGCTCGCTGCTCGGCTGGTCGGTGGGCTTCCTGGTGCTGGGCGGCGCGCTCGGCAGCGTCGCGTCGAGCATCGGTGACGTGCTGGGCGACAACCCGGCGCTGCGCTCGTTCGTCGACCGCTTCGGCGGCACGACGGTGCTGGCGGACGCCTACCTCGCGACCAGCATGGGCATCGCGGCGATCCTGGCCGCGGCGTACGCGGTGCAATCGGCGCTGAGGCTGCGCGGCGAGGAGCAGGCGGCCCGGGCCGAGCCGCTGCTCGCGACCGCGGTGCCGCGCACCACGTGGGCGCTCAGCCACTACGTCATCGCGCTGCTCGGGCCCGTGGTGCTGCTGACCGTGGCCGGCCTGGCCGGTGGGCTGGCGCACGGCCTGCGGGTCGGCGCCGTGGGCGAGCAGCTGCCGCGGGTGGTCGCCGCGGCGCTCGTGCAGCTGCCGGCCGTGTGGGTGGTCGCGGGCATCGCCCTCGCCGTGTTCGGGGTCGCGCCGCGGTGGGCCGCGGCCGGCTGGGGTGTGCTCGGCGCGTTCCTGCTGATCACCGAGCTGGGGCCGACGCTGGACCTGCCGGGCTGGGTGATCGACCTGTCGCCGTTCGGCCACGTGCCGCGGGTGCCGGTGGTCTCCCCCGCCGCCACTCCCCTGCTGGCGCTGCTGGCGGTCGCCGCGGCCCTGTCCGCCGTGGGCCTGGCCGGCCTGCGCCGCCGCGACCTGGCCTGAGCCCGGCGGCCGGCCCGGCGCCACGGAAGCGCAGGGGTCGAAAGTCCCGGGGACGATCGGGGCATAGGTCCCGTTTCCCTGGCGTCGTCGCGGCCGTTGTCCCACCGAGCATCCGCTGCGGTCGTGCTCGTGCACGCACAGGTGCACGGTCGGCTGCACGAGCAGATGGGCGGAGGGTGGCCGTGGCGTGTCGGGCCGTGGTGGGGCCGTTGGTCCTTGACGCTTGGGGCACAAGCGCCGTGCCGCCACACCGGCCGGGGCGGTGACCATCCTGCGGATGCGACCCCGGACCGCCCCGCGGCGCGTGGACGCGCCCGAGGCCGCGTCCACGCCGCCGGGCCCCGGCTCCGGTGTCCCGGACGGGGCCGCCGGACCCGTGCCCGCACCGTCCCCGCCC
>DASWTI010000478.1:0-3107 GCA_036402215.1 Pseudonocardiaceae bacterium | reverse complement strand
AGGTGCACGGGGCCGGTGGCGCCCAGCCGGCTCAGCTCGGTGCGCGCCGTCTCCGGGCCCGCGGCGGGCAGCCGCACCCAGGCCACGTGCGCGTCGAGCGCCGACCAGGACGCGGGCAGGGTGCCGTGCACCCCGGCACCCGCCGGGTCGATCACCAGCACGCTCGCGCCGCCGTCCGGGCCGGCGTTCACCACGGGGCTGCCGGTCGCACGGGTGTCCTTGGCGTGTTCCTCGGTCACGGGGCCTCCTCGGTCGCGGCCGGCCCGGGGCGGCCGGCACTCCGCGGTGGACTACCCGGTGCACGGCGGAAGATTCACCCTGGTCCGGGGACGCGGCAAGGGGCGTCGCGGGTAGGCCGCGCGAGCGGGTACGCGGCACGCACGACGTGATCATCGACCGGGCCCGGCTCGGCACCCCGCTGCCCGGCACCGTGGACCCGTTCACCCTGGCCGGGCGCCGGCGGCCGGCGTGCTCGTCGGCCGGCCGTCGCGCGATCACCGCATGACCCGGTCCCGGCCGGGTGCCGGGGCCCCGCGACGCCCTGACGTGCACTGATCGGACGCCGGGAGGTTTAGACGAGGGAGAAGCGGACATCTCGCAGGTCACGACGGCCGCCGGCCGGCCGAGGTGTGGGAGGTGATCGGGGTGAGAATCGCGATGGTGTCCGAGCACGCCAGTCCGCTGGCGGCCCTGGGGGAGGCCGAGTGCGGCGGGCAGAACCTGCACGTGGCGGAGCTGGCGGCGGCGCTCGCCGACCGGGGGCATCAGGTCACCGTCTACACCCGGCAGGACGACCCGGGCCAGCCGGGGCACGTGATGGCCCCGGGGGGCTACCGCGTGGTGCACGTGCCGGCCGGCCCAGTGGCGCCGGTGCCACGGGACGAGCTGATGCCGCACCTGCCGGCCTTCACGGCGTTCCTGGGGCGGCGCTGGCAGTACCGGCGGCCGGACGTGGTGCACGCCCACTTCTGGATGTCCGGCGTGGTGTCCCAGCGGGCCGCGGCACCGCTGGGCGTGCCGGTCGTGCTGACCTACCACGCGCTCGGCGTGGTGAAGCGGCGCCATCAGGGCGCGGCCGACACCAGCCCGGCGCGGCGGGTGGAGCTGGAGCGCGCGATCGGGCGCGCCGCCGCCGCGGTGGTGGCCACCTGCGGCGACGAGGTGGGCGAGCTGGTCCGGCTCGGCCTGTCCCGCGAGCGGTTGCACGTGGTGCCGTGCGGGGTGGACTGTGCGCGGTTCCGCCCGGCGCCGCCGCCGGACCGCCGGCCCGGCACGCTCCAGGTGCTGAGCGCCGGGCGGCTCGTGCCGCGCAAGGGTCATGACGTGGCGATTCACGCGCTCGCCGGGGTGCCGGGCGCGCGGCTCACCATCGTCGGCGGGCCCCCGGCGGACCAGCTCGGGCAGGACCCGGAGGCGCGGCGGCTGCACCGGCTGGCCCGCGACCTGGGGGTCGAGCGCCGCGTCCGGTTCACCGGGCAGGCCTCGCGCGACGCTATGGCGTCGCACCTGCGGTCCGCCGACGTGGTGGCCTGCGTGCCGCGGTACGAGCCGTTCGGGCTGGTGGCGCTGGAGGCCATGGCGTCCGGCACGCCGGTGCTGGCCTCCGCGGTGGGTGGGCTGCTGGACACGGTCGTGCACCGGGTGACCGGCGAGCACGTGCCGCCCGGGCAGCCGGAGGCGCTGGCCGCGGCGCTGCGCCGGCTCGCCGGCGACCCGGTGAAGCTGCGGCAGTACGGCATCGCCGCCCGGGAGCGCGCCGTCGCCCGGTACCCGTGGCCCCAGGTGGCCGAGCTGACCGAGCGCGTCTACCGGAGGGTCGCCGCGGCGGGGTCCACGCACAACCCGGGCCGGGGCGACGACGCGCGCGACGCCGCCGTGGCCGCGGGAGGTGCGCGGTGACCGCCCGCACGGAGCTGGCCGCGGCACACCTGGACGCCCTGGCCACCACGCTGGACGCGCTGCGCAGGCAGTGGCCGCGGCTGCTGCGCTGGGGGGCGCTGGTCGCCGAGCGGCTGGCGGACGACGCGCGGCTGCTGGTGGCCGGCAACGGCGGCTCGGCGGCCGAGGCCCAGCACCTGACCGCCGAGCTGGTCGGGCGCTTCGACCGCGACCGCCGGCCGTACTCCGCGATCGCCCTGCACGCCGACAGCTCCAGCCTCACCGCGATCGCCAACGACTACGGCTACCGCGAGGTGTTCGCCCGCCAGGTCACCGCGCACGCCCGGCCCGGCGACGTCCTGCTGCTGCTCTCGACGAGCGGCCGGAGCGAGAACCTGCTGGCCGCCGCCCGGGCCGGTACCGCCGCCGAGGCCACGGTGCTGGCGCTCACCGGCCCGGGGCCGAACCCGCTGGCCGGGCTCGCCGACGACGCGCTGTGCCTGCCGGGCGGCACCAGCTCGGTGCAGGAGGCGCACCTGGTGGCCGCGCACCTGCTGTGCACGGCCGTCGAGGCCGCGCTCGGCCGGCCGGGCAGCGGCAGCACGTCGCTGGCGGTGGTCCGGTGATCACCGAGGACGTGGTGCGCCGGCTCGCCGACCGGCGCCCCCGGGTGGTGGTGCTCGGCGACGCGATCCTGGACGGCTGGCTCTCCGGGCGCAGCGACCGGCTGTCCCCGGAGGCCCCGGTGCCGGTGGTGCAGGTGACCGGCTCGTGCCACGTGCCCGGCGGCGCGGCCAACACCGCGGTGAACCTGGCCGCGCTCGGGGCCGACGTGCGGCTGGTGTCCGTCGTGGGCGACGACCGCGCCGGCGTGACGCTGCTCTCCGAGCTCGCGGCGCGCGGCGTGGACCCCGGGCCGGTCGTGGTCGCCGCCGGGCGGCGGACCATCACCAAGCGGCGCGTCGTGGTGGGCGACCAGATCATGCTGCGGGTCGACGAGGGCACCGACACGCCGTTGCCACCGCCGGTCACCGAGCGGCTGCTCGCCACCCTGCGCGTCGAGGCCGCGAGCTGCGACGCCGTGCTGGTGTGCGACTACCGCACCGGGGTGCTCGGCCCCGAGGTGGTGGCCGAGCTGCGGCGGCTGCGCCCGTCGCTGCCGCTGCTCGCCGTCGACGCGCACGCCCTCGGCACCTGGTGCCCGGTGCGGCCGGACGTGGTGACGCCGA
>DASWTI010000477.1:0-1768 GCA_036402215.1 Pseudonocardiaceae bacterium | reverse complement strand
CACCGGAACCACCGGGGCCGGCCTGGGTGCCGGTGGTACCAGCGGCGGCACCGGCTCCGGCACCGCCTTCGGCGCGAGCCCCGGCGGTACCGGCCTCGGCGGCGGCACCGGCTCCGGCACCGGGGCGCCCGGCATCGGCGGCTTCCCCGCGTACCGGCGGCGACGCCGCACCGAGCGGAGTGGATGACATGACCGCGGAACCCGTCACCGTCATCGGGCTGGACGGCACCGAGCTGACCACGCACGCGCTCAAGGCCCTGCAGGAGGCGACGCTGCTGATCGGCGCCGACCGGCACTCCTGGTCGCTGCCGGAGGGTGCGGCCACGGTGCGGCGCCGCCCGCTGCGCGACGTCGAGGGCATGGTCGACGACCTGCGCCGGCACGACGGCCCCGCCGTGGTCCTGGCCGGTGGCGACCCCGGCTTCTTCGGCCTGGTGCGCGACCTGCGCGCGGCCGGCATCCGCCCCAGGGTGCTGCCCGCGCCGGGGCCGGTGCAGCGGCTGTGCGCCGCGGTCGGCCGCCCCTGGGACGACGTGACCGTGGTGGACGCCACCGCCGACCTGCGGGCCGCGATCAACGTGTGCCGGGCACGCTCCGCCGTCGCGGTGCTCACCGGCCCCGGCGCCGGCCCGGCCGAGCTCGCCGTCGGCCTGCACGGCTGGGAGCGCACCCTGGTGATCGCCGAGGACCTCGGTGGGCCGGGGGAGCGCACCACCACGGTGGACGCCGAGCGCGCCGCGGGCCTGCCGTGGCAGCAGCCGAACCTGGTGCTCTGCCTGCGCGACGAGAAGGCCGTGCCGCCGGCCGGCTGGTACGTCGGCGGGGAGCCCTCGCCGCCGCCGGGCGGCTGGGGCCTGCCGCTGACCGCGTTCAGCCACCGCGACGGGGCGCTCGCCGCCCCCGAGGTGCGCGCCGTGGTGCTCGCCAAGCTGGCGCCGCGCCCCGGCACCCTGGTCTGGGACGTCGGCGCCGGCTCCGGCGCGATCGGCGTGGAGTGCGCGCGGCTCGGCTCCGCGGTGCTCGCCGTGGAGCGTGAGCCCGGCCAGGTGGTACGGATCATGGCCAACGCCGCCGCCTACGGCGTGGACGTGTGCGTCATCGAGGACTCCGCGCCCGGGGCCTTCGGCATGCTGCCGGACCCGGACGCGATCTTCGTCGGCGGCGGCGGGCCCGGCGTGGTGGGCGCCTGCGCGGCCACCGGCGCCCGCCGCGTCGTGGTGCTGTTGCACGCCCTGGAGGACTTCGCCGACTGCCGGGAGATCCTGCACGGCAACGGGTTCACGGTGGACGGCTGCCAGCTCCTGGTGGCCCGGTTCGCCGACGCGGGGCGCAACACCCGGCTCGCCGCCAGCAGCCCGGTGTTCCTGCTGTGCGGGACCCGCGAGGTGCCCTGACACACTGGGTCACCATGAGCGAGCGGCACTACCTGTCCGGCCTGGACCTGGGCGGACGGCGGGTCCTCGTGGTGGGCGCCGGCACCGTGGCGCAGCGCCGGCTGCCGCGGCTGCTCGCGGCCGGCGCCGACGTCCTCGTGGTGGCGCCCTGGGCAACACCGGCCGTGGAGGGCATGGCCGCCGCGGGGGAGCTGCGCTGGGAGCGGCGCCCGTACCGCGCCGGTGACCTCGACGGCGCCTGGTACGCGCTGGCCTGCACCGACTCGCCCGAGGTCAACGCCGCCGTGGCCGCGGACGCCGAGCGCGACCGGGTGTTCTGCGTGCGCGCCGACCGTGGCTCGGCCGGCACCGCCGTCACGCCCGCGACCACCGCG